>DKBB01000135.1 GCA_002451015.1 Acidobacteria bacterium UBA6911 | reverse complement strand
GTTTTCCAGAAATAGTGGGCTGGTTATAGAACCTGACCGGTTTGGGGGAAAAATCGGGTACCGATTCCGGAAGTACTTATAAATAAAGGATAAAATCCGAGCAGCAACTATAAATGTGGTTACTAATTCCGGTCAAATCAGGTTCTATTATATAACGGCTCTGTGGCGCGGGACACCCGCTTCCGTCATGAACTTTGTAAACATCCGGTTTCTGTCTGGCCAGTTCGACAATTTCATCCGGATCGAGAATTATGCCGAGCCGACCGTCCCCGAGGATCGCGCCTCCGGAGATCCCGGGTACCTTACTCACCGCTTTTGTCAACGATTTTACAACCACCTGTTGTTGTCCGAGGAGTTCATCAACAAGCAGAGCACATCGTCGTTTTTCATCGCCGACGACCACCAGAAGCCCCTGGGCGGGATCTTCAATGGCAGATTTAATGTCTAACAGCCTGTGGAGGCGAAAAATCGGCATTGTGTCCCCGCGTAGAGTCACCAGTTCACCCCTTCCCGAAACTGTGGAAATGTCATCCGGATTCGGACGGAAACAGAGATGAATGTTGAGAGTAGGAATGATATATCGTTCTCTTCCGACCCGAACCAGCATACCGTCGGTAATAGCCAGAGTCAGGGGGAGTCTTACAGTAAATCTACATCCTGCATGCTGCTCTGTATAGATCTCGATACGGCCGTGCAGTTTTTCAATTCCTTTTCGCACGACATCCATCCCGACACCCCGCCCCGAAACATCGGTAACCTCTTCGGAGGTAGACAATCCGGGAGCAAATATAAGGTTGAAAACCTCTTTGTCACTGAGTTGACTTTCTGGATCGACGATTTCAGCCGTAATGGCTTTCTGAAGGATTCTTTCCCTGTTCATGCCACGTCCGTCATCCTGTATTTCAACCACAACGCTGCCGCCCGAGTGAAATGATTTCAACCGAACGGTTCCGATCGGGGTTTTCCCTGCCATTTTTCTTTCTGCGGGAGTCTCTATCCCATGGTCGATAGCATTGCGCACCATATGTACGAGAACTTCATTCAAGATGTCTACCATGTGACGGTCTATTTCGGTTTCCCCGTCTTCCGTTACAAGCTCGACCTCTTTGCCGCTTTTGCGTGATAGATCCCTAGCCACTCTATGCATTTTCTGAAATGTTCCGCGCAATGGAACCATGCGCATAGACATACTCAGGTCTTGAAGTTCCCGGACTATTTTTCCGGTCTGGGTTACCTTTCTAAGAAGATCATGGTTGTTTTCTTCCATCAACCTCTGGTCCTGTGACACCATGGACTGGGCAATGACGAGTTCTCCAACCATGTCTATCAGCCTGTCCAACCGGGCCGTATTCACTCGAATGGACGATTCGTACTCATCTTCCCCTTTTGATAGGGCATTCTTGTTCTGAATTGGCTCCTCGGAACCGTTAGCTGCTGTTTCCGAAACATCCTTTCCCAACCGTTGTTTCCCTAAAATGTCCCTAAAATCCTTTTCTGGAGTTTCTGTCCTATCCGCAGTATTGTCCACTGTCCGGATTGTTTTTTCCGAGATTCCCGCGGATTCAGGATCGCCCAGAACGGCCATCAGATCTTCATAGCCTACTGGAATGGACAGGGGATTTCCGTAAAGAGCGTCCTCCACTATCGAAACAACCTTTTTCAACATATCGAGCGATCTTAGTGCAAGATCCGCATATCCGCCGACAAGACGGATTTCCCTGTTCCTGATACGACCCAGTAAAGATTCCGCCAGATGCGCCATTTTTGTTACTATGTCGAGTCCGAGAAAACCGGACGTCCCCTTAACAGTGTGAAATGCTCGGAATATCTTATTAATGGCTTCAAAATCTTCGGGGTTATTCTCCAGTTCCAGTAACGAGGTTTCGGAATTTTCCAGCAGCTCCCGCGATTCCATGACGAATTCCGTTATAAGGTCATGATCAGCGTCTGTAGGGAGCGAAGTTTTTACGGATTCTTCACCGGAAACACCTTTTTTCTCTCGGCTGCTCAGGTCGGCAGGGCGCTTAAGGGTCTCCTTCACCTCTTGTGTGTTTGATGCCTTGATCGGCGAACCTGGGGCTGTATTTTTATCCGTTTTATTCATGTTTTGCGAAAAAATGTTATCGACTGGATAAATAGCGGTTTCCCGAACATTGGCGGCCTGTTCAAGCAGTGTGGATGCCTTAATCAGTACCTCTTCAGCATCGGTGATTTCCCCCTTTACATAGCGATCGATCTGATCCTTTGCTTCTATCGCAAGAGAAAGAATCTTTTCATCCTGAGATGTATCCTTGCTCAAAACCAAGATTTCTTTGGAAAGTTGCTTGAATTTCTTTTTATCACTCGGTTCGATCTGGATAAGCAGCGATAAGACATCATCCAGCGTGACCTGACGGTTTTCCGTTCCATTTCTTTTGTTCGTTTTTTTCTTTCGAACCGGCATACGGAACCTCATTTACCCATGAATCCTATTATCACTGTTAATAAATCGGCAGCCCGATTTTAATATTTATTGCTTTTCCCCGGATATTTCCGGTGTTCCCAGGCCCTGCTCCATGAGCCATATTAACGTTTGAGCGCAGGCACGCTCGAAAGACTCGGCGGATATGCCGAGACGTTTCAGGGAGCCTGAATAATCAAGGGTTATATTCAAACCTTCCGCACCGAGTCCCGCTCCCATTGATTTGGCGGCGTAGTTGGCCAACATAACTACATCCAGTACAACGCCGTTTCCTTCAGGAAAAACATGGTGATGTTTTTCTATGGCTTCGATTATCTCCTTTGGAAAATCCCATTTCCGCGTGATGGCACCGCCCACTTCGGCATGGTCGCATCCGAGTATTTCCCGTTCCGCTTGAACAAACGAGATTTGTTTCTCTTGGCATCGCGATACCAGGGAAGACGGATCGGCATTCAGATATCGCACCATGATCAGCTTCCCGATATCGTGCAGCAGCGCGGCAATAGAAGCAGGGGGAGGTAAAGGAATTGTTGTTTCCTTTGCAAGGGCTTTTATTACCAGAGAGGATGCAGCGCTATGGCGGTGAAACTCCCTTTCCGTCAGATCAAAAAGGGGTGCGTCGGATTTTAAGAGTTTTAAACATCCATCCAATACAATGGTCACAAGGTTGCCGATCCCGAGCCTGATGACCGCGTCTCTGACTTTATCGACAGGATAGCGTCCTGAAAATGCTGCCGAATTCGCTATGCGCACGACATTTGCGGCAACAGCCGGATCGTATTCTACGATTTCAGCGATCTCATGGATCGATGATTGTTCGTTTCCGATAAATGAAATCAGGCGTTGGGCGGTAACCGGAAGCGGATCGAGGTTTTCAATACCGTCAAGTATGGAACCCGGAATCATAGTCAATTCCTAAAGGAAATCCGTAAGGATTTCCCTGAGTCAATTCATTGAAGCCTGGACCGTTTTCAGGATTGATTCGGTCATTCTTTCCAACGGAAGGATTTCACTTACTCCGCCTAAATTTATAGCTTCCTTTGGCATACCGAAAACAATACAGCTGTCCTCGTCCTGTACGATAGTATGCGCACCGCTTTTATGCATCTCCAGCATTCCTTTTGCACCATCCGATCCCATTCCCGTAAGAAGCACTCCGACTGCATTCTGGCCTGAGTTTATTGCCACCGACTGAAAAAGGACATCCACGCTGGGACGTTGAAAATGAACATGAGGCCCTTTTTTGATACGAACCTGATACTGCGCACCGTTTCTGGAAACGACCATGTGCCTGTCACCTGGAGCCACCAAAGCGACGCCGGGCGTTACATCGTCGCGGTCTTTAGCTTCACGCACCTCCATGAGACTGACCTTATCCAGATGTTTCGCAAAGGATCCCGTAAAGGTCGCAGGCATATGCTGCACAATAACGATTCCGGGGGCATCCACCGGCATTCTGCTCAAAACAGCTTCGATAGCCTTCGGGCCCCCTGTAGAGGCACCGATGGCTATGAGCTTATAGGTTGTTTTCAGCACCTGTGGCGAAATATTCAGCAGCTCCCTATTCTTAAGTGCAATTAACTGGCTTCTCTTCAATTTCTCGATCGACACGCATGCCGCAGCTCTTAAGGCATAGATCAGCTTCTGGCCGACATCGGGAACGGTAAATTGTGATCCGGGTTTGGGTATGATTTCAACGGCGCCCAATTCCAGGGCAGTCATTGCCGCCTTACTCCCTTCCGGGGCCTGGGAACTCACCACAACCACCGGGAGAGGATGATACTTCATGAGCTTTGCAAGAAAAGACAATCCGTCCATTCGGGGCATTTCGAGATCCAATGTCAGGATATCCGGACAAAGTTGAAAAATCTTTTCCCGGGCATCGTAGGGATCGACAGCGCTACCGACAACAGTAAAGTCCGAAAATTTCGATATCTCATCTCCCAGGATTTTTCGTACCAATGCGGAGTCATCGACAACCAATACTTTTTTCATCAAGGACGACCTCCATTTACTGAAAGCGCCTTGACACTTCCGTTAGTCCGGATCAACACTTTCCCGCTTTCAATATTCAGGGACATGGTGCGTGCAAGATTTCCACCAAAATCGCCATGCTTGAGTATTATGCCGTTCTTCCAGAGCAGGTCTCTGAGTATGGTCACATTCCTTTTGCCTATCTGAAAATAATCATCCTCATCCAGTCCGTTTGCACAAGCACCACCCGCAGCAGTTACGATCAACCGGCTTCTTTTAGCACCGGCCTTGCATGTGTCCCCAAAGAGCTTTTTAACGCCACTGTCGACAAACATGCAGGGATTGGATGCTGCTTTGACGGGATCAATCGACGAGGACGGCAACATGACATGAACCATGGCCCCTATCTGTACTACAGGATCATAGACCGTAATCCCCAGGCAGCTTCCAAGGGCGTATGTGACGATCTCATCCTCTTGAGCTGATGAGATCTTCATGTCTGCAACGCCAACGAGATGTTTCACTTTCTTACTCTGGACATTAATGGGTGCATGTTAAACATTAGGCTCTGTATCAAATGCCACAGTTCATTACGAATAATTCGTCATAGAACGGTGTCGCCGGTTGCCGATAATCCGATAATTTCATCCGGCAATGAAAGAGGTTGCCTCTGATTCCTGCTCTTCAAATAGGATGACCGTATAGGAATCTTACTTTATGGCGCACAACGCATTTTCCAGGGAAATTTCTGTCGGGATGCTTGCCGTTTCTTCAAACTGTTTCAACGTATCTCTTGCCTGATCGGAATCTGCAACCAGCCATACATTAAGGGAAAGCTGGAGTGTATGATCAACGACATCGACAAACTTCCGGGTGACTCCCAGATCCGACAAAAAACCCTCTCCGACATTAATGATCAATTTGGTAAATCCATCTTCCGCCATATCATCAATTTCACGAATGATGTCGGATATGAGAGCCCTTGAGACCGTCCTGTACTTGGGGCTCTTTACTGGTGGGCAGTCTAGGATGTGAATATCTCCTTTTCTTTTCAGGAACCGGGATTTTTTAACTTTTACGTCTTTATGATGTGAGATCAGCACATCAGCGGCATGAATCACTTCATCCTCATTGAAAGGCTTGTAAAGGAAAACGCGGACACCGGCTTCCGTTGCTTTTTTAATGTCGCGCCGACTTGTACTCAGGGACATTCCGACAACCCGTCCCGCAGAAGCTTTATTGCGTGCGCTCTTAAGATAGGTATCGAGGACCTCAAAACCACTGAAATCCGTCATGCTTATATCCAGGAACAGGTAGTCAAAATCATTCTGTTTTATTGCCTCAAGTGCCGATCCTCCATTACTGGCTGTGAGCACATAAAATTGATCTGAAAGATAATTTTTCAGCATTTTCAGTATGTTTGGCTTATCGTCAACGGCAAGAATGGTCTGCTTTGAGGTATCTTCAATGACTTTTGATGTTTTCCCGGCAGTATAATTCCCTTTCGAAAGTGGAGTATCGCCGCCGTTGTCGTACAAGCCGAGGATAGGGGCCAGCTTGTCCAGAAGAATTTCGCGTGTAAATGGTTTTGCGATGTAATCTTTTAGCCCCAATCTTACAAGTTTCATGACCGTTTTCTTAACAGTCTCCGTTGTAAGCATAATCACCGGAATGGATTTCAGTTCAGGATCGGTTTTCAGTTCTACAAGCGTATGGTATCCGTCCATAACGGGCATATTGTAATCCAGCAGAATCACATCGGGAGACCCTTTGCGGGCGCACTCGATTCCCTGTTCACCATTTTCGGCCTGTAACATTTGCACACCGAATGGTGACAGGTACTTCTCTACTATCATTCTCAAGGTTTTACTGTCGTCGATCGTTAAAACTTTTTTATTCATGAACCCGATCCTCTCGACATCATTCACTAGGGCGGCAACGTTTTTAACCGGTGCAGCGATCGTTTATCCTCCTTGGTCTGATGCTGTGCAGACATTCCGTTGCTTCGATCGAGAGTATGAAATTCTTCAATAATATGTGCCACTATCTTATCGAACGCATTTTATTGAATCGTGAGCTTTTTCCTGCCCTGCCGGGAATTTCTACGCACCAACGACGACTGGAAACTACAGCTAATGTTTCCTTACATTTGGTCCTATTTAATGAGAGTTCAAAACCGGGTGGATCGGGCGCTGGTGAGTATAAATAGGCCGCCTAGTTACGGTTTAAAGGAGATATTTTTCATCTGAATGCGCCATCAATCTAAGCAAATGAGCAATCGGCGCCGAACCCTTCAAAGCTTCCTGCGGGGACCTGGTTGCAATTCCTTTCGATTGCCGCCAGGCGAAAATCTGCCTTTACATGTAAGGTGCAGCCGCGTAGAAATATCCGGTTGTCGTAGCGGAAAGATATTTCTCCCATGACATCCGCAACAATATCGTCTATCTCGAAGAATTCCGATCTGAGTATACGGAATGCCAGACCGCAAACGATTTCCGTAAGAAGATTTATGGAAATACTGCGCTGGATCAACGTTAGAATCAGACAAAGAACGTATCAGATGTCGCCGTTAAAAGAATCGTTACAAATAATTGTGAGATGTGGATTTACAAAATACCCCAAAATTCCGGGAAGGCTTGCTAGTCGTCAATAAGGCTAATCAGCATAAAGGAATAATCCGATAAATACATTGCGGGAAAAGGTGTATTTTCCGGTGTCACGGTAATCTGTCTTTAAGATCATACCCGGGAAGTTCATTTTACATATGGATCAAGATTTGAGAAGAACTCTCCCGAATCAGAACAGGGCACTATATTTATGGAATGCTACTGTCCTGCAGTCCGGCCGAAACGCTTTACTGTATGAAGGAGGTCGCTGTATTCATGAATAATGGATTCCGCCGGAGGGTTTGATCCGCACCCACTTTTCGAACCTCTCGGATCATTGATCGTATCATTAAAAATTCGTTGAAGACCAGTAGCAAAAGGAGTCGACATGATGAACCCAACCGATAAACTCTACGCCCGCCATTTGAACGACCACAAGGAAGAAGAAGGAGTAAAAAAAGCAGGCGGGGGAAAGTTTCTGACCTTTTTCCTTGGCGGCGAGGAATACGGGATCGAAATTCTGAGCGTACAGGAGATTATCGGCATGATGCCAATAACAAGCGTACCGGGCACACCCGATTATATCTGCGGAATCATCAATCTCAGAGGAAAAGTAATTCCGGTAGTGGATATTAGAAAGAAGTTCGGCATGGATTCCAAGGAATCTGATTCTGAAACCTGCATCATTGTCGTAAACATTCAGGGAGTTGAAGCAGGTGCCGTTGTGGACCGTGTCTCGGAAGTACTACATATCGCGGATGAAGATATTGCGCCCCCTCCTTCTTTCGGTAAAGGGATCGAAATTGATTTTATAAAGGGAATCGGCAAATCGCAGTCAAAAGTCAAGATTCTGCTCGATATAGACCGCATCATCTCTTCGGATCAGATTTTACAGATGCAGAGGGTCGTGCCCGTCGAAACTTCGCCCCGGGACGGTCTGGTTTCGACAAACCGCGTCTGACCCGAAATTACGTTGCTGTAGCAGAGCTCTTGTTGGTCCCTATGAGTGATTCCATGCATCTGACCGTTTATGAATTTTCGATTTATTTTCTTTCAGTAGTAAACATGCTATCTCTCTGGATATTAATGAATTCTTTCGCACAGTATAGAATGGAACAGATTCCTGCTTCGTATGAAATATACAAGGGCTAATTCCCTCACCGATGCTTTCGCACCAACACCAAGGAGCAATGCACTCATGTCAGCCACGCATCCGCAACCCTCTGTGCATGATCCAGTCTTCGCTGGTGACAACACCCGCATCATTCTAAAGAAGCAGGCTTTCCAGGAAATCAGTCGGATCGTTTACAATGCCTGTGGCATCCGGCTTGTTCATGGAAAAGAAGAACTGGTCCGATCCCGCTTATTAAAGCGATTAAGGGCGCTGGGACTGCGGGACTTCGACGTCTACATGCGCTACGTAAAAAATAAGAAAAACGGATCGGAATTAAAGTTAATGATTGAGTCCCTCACGACGAACAAAACGTCGTTTTTCAGGGAATATTCTCACTTTGAATACTTGCGGACGAGCGTCCTTCCCCTTCTTATCGAACGCGGTACAGGGGTCCGAGTATGGAGCGCAGGNNCCGGAACACGCTTCGTATTCTGGCTACAGATATCTCCGCCCCTGTCCTTGAAAAAGCCCGCAAGGGAGAATATGAACAGGAACTTCTCCTAGGTGTCCCGGTTTCCCTTCAGGAAAAATATTTCGTTCCTGTTTTATCCGCCTCAGTGCCTGCATACAGGGTAGTGGAAAATGTAAAAAACATGGTCCGGTTTGCAAACCTGAATCTGATGGCGTCGTGGCCGATGCAAAGAGGCTTCGATCTGATTTTTTGTCGAAACGTCATGATCTACTTTGACCATGACACGCAACAGGAGCTTGTTCGCAGGTTTTACAACATGCTTTTACCGGGAGGATATCTTTTTGTAGGACATTCGGAAAGTCTCATCGCATCCGATTGTGATTTCAAATACATCAAGCCCGCTACCTATATGAGGGAATGATTGTAGGACTTTCCCGCGAATGTCTTGACCTGACGGCATGCGGAAAATGCAACAGGAACCTTCACGTCAACCGTTACGGTCTTTTGTAACGGCAGGTTCCGTAAAGGTCCGTGCCCCTTAGGTCGATAAAGAACATGCCTTGCAACCAATGACTGTAAATGTGTAAACCGTTACCATAAAAGGACATACCGTTTTATGAGCATGAATCGAAAGAATATGCAAATTCAATCCAATGTGGCATCTCCGGCCATGGGATTGAATGACAACTTGAACTTTTGTGGCAAGGAACTCCACGTACAGACAGAACACGTCCAATCTTCCGCCCCCCACATCCGGACGCATGTATTTTTCCAAGGACGGGTTGTTCACACAACAAGATATGAGTATTCAAACGACGAACAAGACTCCATTAATCTGGTAGAAATTCGTAAACTGATGCACAGGCAACATATGGCGGTGATAGAAAAAATCAGTAAGCAACAGGCAAAGTATCAAGAACAGACCTGATTTCAGGGGACGCCATGACTTCACGAAATCCGCAGGAAAGAATTCTGATCGTTGATGATGAAGCAGAAGTGCGTTCGATTCTTCTGAGGTATCTTGAGAATGAAGGAGCTGATTGTGTATCGTCCCCGGATGCCATGGATGCTCTGAATAAAATTAGGAATCAGTATTTTTCCCTTGTAATCAGCGATGTGATGATGCCCGGAATGTCCGGAATGGAATTACTTCGTCTTGTTAAGAAGCAGAAACCCGAAATGGCATTCATCATGATCACGGGATTAATGGATATCCATACCGCGGTGGAATCCTTACGAATCGGGGCCTACGATTTCATCACAAAACCATTTGAATTGCTGGCTGTAAGACGTGCCGTGGATCGAGCGCTTGAACGCCGGAGGCTCATAATCCAGAATCGCTACCACCAGGAAAAACTGGAACGTAAAGTCCAGGAAAGAACATTCGAGCTAAATGAAGCATTATACGACGTGGAGGAAAGCTACAAGATTACACTGGAAGCACTCGTAATGGCGCTGGATGCGCGGGAACATGAAACCAGCGCACATTCCCAGAGAGTCCGGGAATACACCCTGACACTGGCGCGGAATTTCGGATTGACCCATGAAGATTTGATACAATTGGGTCGCGGAGCCTTACTGCATGACGTAGGCAAAATCGGGGTAAAGGATTCCATACTCCTGAAACCCGACAAACTGACCGAGACCGAATGGGTCGAGATGAGAAAACATCCACAAATTGGCTACGAAATCCTGCAGAACATAGAATTCCTTTCGCCGGCTGCCGAGATTGTACTGTGCCACCAGGAGAGATGGGACGGCAACGGATATCCAAACGGGCTTACAGGCAGGGACATTCCGCTTGGAGCCAGAATATTTGCCGTCGTGGATACACTGGATGCCATGACAAGCGATCGTCCTTATCGAAAAGCCCTCTCATTCGATGTCGCCATGAAGGAAATCCGTTCCGGTGCCGGTAAGCAATTCGATCCTCGTGTTGCCGAAGCTTTTCTTGCAATTCCCAAGAATGCCTGGTTATCTATCCATGCTTCTGTGAATAAAAATTACCAGAATCAGGATTGTATTAACTTTTTATGCCCGACCTCAAATATCTCCCGATAAGCTGTTCCGATCCGTCTGTCCTATGCCCATTAATGGAAGAGGAAGAACAAGTATGGATGGATGAACTGGGATGGGATTATTCCCCTGTGCGACAAATCCTTGCTTCCTTCATCAGACAAAACCTTCTACCCGGATATGTAGCCGTACAAAAAAATATAGCGGTCGGCTATATATACTTTTTGATGAATCCGTCGAAGGGAATCATCGGCGCAATTTATGTAAAAGCAACGGTAGATTCGCGGGAAATTACCGAAAAACTTCTGGCTCTGGCCATTTCCAGTCTGAAAGATTCACCCAAGATTAGAAGAGTAGAAGCACAGATTATGCCGTTCAACGATATCGATTTGATCGAAATTTTCACCCGAAACAGCTTCCATTATTTTCCTCGACATTATCTGTCCCTGGATTTCAATGCACGGATCCAACGGCCTTCCGGCGTATCGAAACATAGGATTGTCCCATGGAATTCTTCAAATCTTATAAGTGTTTCCGAAATACTTTTAAAAAGTTACTTTAACCAAACGGATGCCGTCATATGTGCGGATTATCGGACAACATCAGGTTGTGAGGGTTACCTTCGAAGTGTTATGGAAAATCCCGGATGCGGAGTATTCCTGCCTGAAGTTTCTTTCATGGGATTGGACGAGAGTGATCGACCTTGTGGATTTATTATCGGATGCCGGCTTTCCAGCGGAGTGGGAATGATCCCTCAAATCGCCGTTCACCCCGCCTATCAGGGCAAAAAACTGGGGAACGCGCTTATGAATCGGACCCTTATGGAATTCAGGAATATGGGATTCCAAAGGGTCACTCTGACGGTGACTTCGGAGAACCGGAGAGCTTATGAGTGGTATGGCCGGTTGGGATTTAAACTAAGGAAAGACTTTGGAGCCTTCGTCTGGGAACGGTGAAAAGGAATATTGCAAAGATTCAAGCATTTTTATAGGGAAATAGCCGCAACAATCCCTTCCGTTACTTAGGACTTTCCAGAGCGCTTATATTGCAAACGGGTTCCATTAATGCGATACCGGGATCCAAAATAACGATGTCCACGCGTCGATTCCTGGCTTTCCCTTCCGGACTGTCATTGGGCGCCACAGGTATGTATTCCCCATACCCGGATGCCGACAACGATTCCGGCCTGAAGGGGAATTTTCCAGTTAAGTATCTCAGGGTTTCCGTTGCCCTCGCCGTCGACAGTTCCCAGTTTGAAGCAAATTTTGAGGTTTGAATGGGATCGGTATCGGTATGACCCTCTATACGTATCCTATTACCCAGGGAAATCAGATTCGCTGCAATCGTATCCAGTAAAATCCTCCCTTCAGGCTTGATTTTCTCGGATCCTGAATCGAAAAACCCGCCCTCGCCCAGGCTGATGATGAGTCCGCGGGGGTCCACACTTACGTGCACCGATGATTTCGTTGCGTCCAAACCCAGAAGAGCCTCGATGCTTTTTTTTAACCGTTCCATATCGTTCCTGTTGAGGATTATATTTTCGGAAAAATCGTCCCCGTTGCCGCTCGGGCCATGGTCGAGAGAAAAATGGTTGCTTCCCGATTCAAACATGCTCGCGTTGAAGGACTGTTTCATGGATTGCACCATCTCGTACTTTTTCTGGGCGTCCACCGTTGATATGGCGTAGAGTGTCGTAAATAAAGCGAAAAGAAGCGTTATGAAGTCGGCATAGGATACCACCCAGCGCTCATGGTTTTCTTCTTCCTCCTTTTTCCTTTTCCGTTTTTTGAGCATGAAATAAAACCGTTACAGATTTAGGCGGCTTTCTTATGGACCGGCTTACTGCCCTTATGGCCCTCTACCTGTTCGCTGCGCGTAAGATAACTGCTGAGTTTATCCTCAATTAGCCGGGGATTTTCACCCTCGAGAATCCCGACAACCCCCACAAGCATGATTTCCTTGGTAACCAGCTGGGACTTTACCTTCATTTTTAATTTTCCGGCAATCGGAAGAAACAAGAGATTCGCCAGTCCCACGCCATAAATGGTGGCGACAAAAGCCACGGCAATTCCCCCGCCCAGGTTGCTGGGAGTGCTAAGATTTTCCATCACGTTTATCAACCCCAATACCGCTCCGAGAATCCCGATAGTGGGAGAATATCCTCCGGCCGACTGCCAAAATCTTATCGGTTGCTCCTCCTCATCTTCGATGTTGCCAATTTCCAGCTCCATGGTATCGCGCAGGACCTTAGGTTCGATGCCGTCCATTGCCATGGTCAGAGCTCTTTTTAAGAAGCGATCCTCGATTTGTTCTACATCCTGTTCAAGCGCAATGATCCCTTCTTTTCGAGCCTTGTATGCGAGGCGAATAATCTCACGGATGACTTCCCTGTTATCGGTCTTTGGATCCAGAAATACTTTGACGACGGCTTTTAGGCTGGTAAAAACCACTGAAATTTTATATTGCAGAAGACAGGCGCCGAAAGTTCCGCCCAGAACGATGAGCGCCGCGGCAGGCTGCAGAATGGATCCGACATGGCCGCCTTCCAGGGATATTCCCACAAGTATGGTCACAATGCCGACGACAATACCGATAATGGATGCCAAATCGATGATAGCTCTTTTATCTACTGCTGGTTTGTCACTCATATTCCTTTAAAAGCAGGTTGTTGATGGATCGGCGAAATTGCACTACCTTCTCGATAATATCTTTCATTCTCTCCCTAACGACAACTTTTTCATTGTTAGTCATTGTGATGATCGTATCGGGAGTCTCCTCGATATGCTGAATAAGATCGGAGTTGACGGTAATCGGGACATCATTGATTTTCGTAAGCAGTATCATATTGTTATTTACATCCACCTTACCTGGAATATATCGACCGGTCCGGGTTGGTTCGTTAATCCCCATTTCTAATAAGTTTACTTCAATGGGCTTCTTAACCGATTCCCGCATATCTCAAAGCGGCACACGAATTACTGAACACTCTTTAGGGACGTTCCCGTGAATTATTTGCCTGATAGGCCGAACCGAAAGCGCCCAAAGAGGTACTTGCATTTCATACATGTTGTTTTTTCAGAGAAGTTGTCGATAAAGAAACGTTAAGCCCCTGCTCCATGGAATTATCATTAACGGAATCAGGGGATAAGGGCGCCGTCAAATCCTCCCACTGCAGGATTGTGTTTTTGCTGATGTTTCTTCTTGCAATCATTCCCGTAATTTTTTCTTTATATTGCGGTTCTAATCCACTTCCGGGGCGCTTGAAGGAAAGCATCCAAGGCGCAATTTTTTCATGGGCGCGAATATCTACGGCGGCGACAATGCTACGTCGCCTGAAAAGGCGCCCTTCCTCCTCAATATCGGAGGGCCTTTTCCTGCCGTCACCCAAACTGGCTTCCACATCCCTCAGGTTTCGCACAAGCTGCCTGAGATCCTCAGGATCCATGCTGCATTTATGATCGGCACCGGGAGCATTCTTATCGAGCGTAAAATGCTTTTCTATGACCACGGCTCCAAGCGCGACAGCAATCAGTGGAAGCAGTGTTCCTTCACTATGATCCGAAATGCCGACCGGTAGTTCAAAATGAGACTGCAGGGTTTCAATGGAACGTAAATTCATATATCGAGGCGGAGTCGGATAAGCGGATACACAGTGCATTAATAGGATTTCTTCTGCACGGGAGGAACGGAGCACCTGGAGGGCGTCCCCCACTTCACTTAAAAAAGACATCCCGGTTGACAAAAAAATCGGCTTCCCTTTGGATGCCACGTGGCGTAAAAGGGGAACGTGGGTTATATCGGAAGACGCGATTTTGAATACAGGCACTCCCAGCAAATCCAGAAAATCAACGGTATCTTCATCAAAGGGCGTTGAGAGAAACAATATATTCTTCTCATCCGCATGTTTCTTTAGTTTTTCCTGGTTTTCCCAGCTTAATTCGCAGCGACGCATCATGTGGTATACGGATTCCGTGGAACCTGTTTGCTGTGCATAGTGATTCTGAGACGGGATCAGCAGTTTGTCGACCCGAAAGCTCTGAAATTTCACGGCATCGGCACCTGAATCCGCAGCTTCATCAATCATTTTTATAGCTTTGTCGACATTCCCGTTGTGATTGATTCCAATCTCGGCAATAACAAATACTTTTGATCCACGACCGAGTACGATTTGATCTACTGAAATGTCCATTTCTTTCATTTCAATTCAATTCCTGAAGAATGATTGGCAACTGAAAAGCAAAATGACGGCCCAAACTACTATATGATTCCTTTTGACTGTTTGGAGAATCATCCGTATCGATTATAAGAACCTTGATCATCCTGCACCCTCCCGCAGCGAAACGCCGGGCGGTGGGCCGACCAAATCCCGGATGATCTGCGCCACACGCTCGAGGCCGCCGCCGTCTACAATCTTTCTTCCATTCAGAGAGAAACTCTGTCTTTTCATCCGATCATGTTCTATGCGGGTTAAAATTTCAGGAATTCGTGAAGAATCGAAACTTTCCCGAGAGCCTAACTCGATACATGCGTCTTTCCCGGCAAGAAAACGAATGGATTTTTGTTGGCATCCGTCGTTCGACAAAGCCATAAGGGGTGTACCGGCACAAAGAGCTTCGTAAGCGGCTGTCCCTCCGTCCGTTATCGCCAGATCTGCCTGAAAACAGTGCGTACTGACGTACTCGGGAATCCATTTGAAATCAAGGGGGTGCCAGGTTCTGCCGGATATATCCGGCAGAACCTGGCNNAGATTGATGAAAACTTTGGCGATGTGCGCACCGATATTCTTTCTTCGTTGATGGAGTAAACGATACACGGGATCAAGAATCATATAGCCGGGGCCGGTATAAAAGATCGCATTCGGATTTGGAAAATTCCACGATTCCCGTACGACGCTCCCGTCAATCACGATATCGGATGGCAGTGGATCCAGTCCGTGGTCATGTATGCTGGCCACGGGCAGATGTCGTTTTTTCGCCTCCTGGATGAATACATCCAAGCCCTCTTTTTGACGAGTGTCCACGAGAATCGCTTTAGGTTCCATCAGGCGCGACCACACGGAATCTATTGGCTCGCAGACAAAAGCCAACCCTTGATCGGCGAGCCTTTCCCGGCTCCATCTATCCGATGGATCTATAAGAAACAAAGTCAGGCAAAAATCGTTCAGGTATCTTGCCAAACTCATTGTACGTTTCAAGGATTCGAATCCTGTATGACGATCGGAATCGGTTCGGATCCATAGGCAAAATTGATTCAATGCCGACAAAATACCGGATGGAATTGTCAGAGTTTTGGCACTTTGNNTCATGGGATCAAAATTAGATTATTTCCACTTTTTGCCGTCTTTAAGCTTTTTAAAGCTGTCGGATAAATCTCCGTCATATCCGTCCGTTATTATGGAGTCTCCGTCTCTTCATACCTGAAACCCAACCGTGTTCCCGGGTAGTCTGCACCCGTTCAGACCTTTAGGGATTTCCTCAAAAGATTCCATTTCCGGCGGCGGAATAATTTTTCTCTTGTTTGAATAGAATCCAAACATCAATACCTCCCATATGGGGAACGATTCCATTCACCCACAGATCCTCAAGCAACTTAAATGCCAATTCGAGAAATAAAAATATTATTTTGGGGCTAAACTTGATGGAAGAATCCGACGATATAGATTGCGGAAGTTGTGAATAATCGGGAGATTAATGTCCGATTATTTTATATGCCTTAGTGTTCCTGCAGGTGTGCAGCAAGGATGACTGAAAGACCACCGGTGGGAAAAAATCAACTCCCAAAGAATTCACGGAGGAATTCATCATGGAGAACTTCAGCATCCTTAACAACATAGCAGCGCTCTCCATCCAGAATAAACTTGGAATCACCAACAACCTGCTCACAAGAACCATCACCAGGCTTTCTTCAGGCCAACGGATAAACAGCGGAGCGGACGATGCGGCCGGCCTGATGATTGCGGACACGCTGAGGGCTAACGTTCGCGCTCTGGATCAATCGGTTCGTAATTGCAACGACTGTATCAGCGTCGGTCAGATTGCAGACAGTGCTTTGGCTGAAATTTCCAATATTCTGACACGGACGATTACGCTCGCGGAAGAATCCGCAACGGACACGGTGGACGATATCGGTCGGCAAGCGCTCAACATGGAATGGACCGCAATTCAGGCCGAGGTGGCCAGAATCGCGTCCCAGACCAATTTCAACGGCGTCCAGTTATTCACACCCGAAGGAGTAAACGGCAGCCTGAGTGCTTATGTCGGGGACATCTTCGGATCTTACACCATCGAAATCAACATCGACACCATTACGACTGCAGGCGACACTGTCACGGACCTGGGAGGGCTGAACCTGTCTACGATCGACCTTTCGACGCAAGACGGGGCGGTCGCGTCTATGCCTTTAATCAGAGACGCATTGGTGGCGGTTGCTTCCATGAGGGGAACACTCGGCGCGGGTATGAACCGCCTTCAATCGGCCGTGTCTGTAATGGAGAACCAATCCCTGAATACCCAGTCGGCAGAGTCGACGATTCGGGATGCCAATATGGCGGCGGAAATCTCAAATCTCACCAAGTATCAGATTTTGTCGCAAACCGGGATCGCAGCTCTGTCTCAGGCTAATGCTTCGAAACAGTCGATTCTTGCTTTGTTGCAGGGCGTTTAATACCGCGCCCTAATCCGTAATTCCTCGGTGGCGGACTGAAGACGGAGCTTTCGGAAAGGGGGAGCTCCGTCTTTTCCGTACTTTCGCAGAGATGAGTATTTATCCAAGCTCTGGGAGGTTTATTTCCTGAGAAAATCCCCCCCGGATCAAATTTCTTCCTCAATGCTTCCGGTCGAAGCACGCTTAAATCCCACGAACCAACCTGGAAAATGAAAAGCAATTTCGGAGAGAAGCACTCCTGAAGGAGCCCTCAAAAGAAAAATCCGTCCAAATCTGTTTCACTACCGAAGCTACGATGGAGATTATACTAAAAGTTTATTGTAACAAGCAGCGACTCGCTGTATTGGCCGGTGCGGACATCCTGCCCGGCGGGAGCGCGTGCGTAAATAGGAAGAATGGAGAGTTTTTTCTTTTTTTTGGCGTTTTCGTAAACAATGCTTGTACCCTGGGATCCGTCCCCCCAGATCCTTGCAAGGTCACTCTCCGTGTACAGGTTGTAGTCCATGAAATCGAGCCCCGAAGCCTGGCGCAGCCGCCTGGGATTGAATCCGCCCGAGTTCGGGCTGGCCCCGATACTGATCGCCACCCTTTCACTGCGGGTGCAGTCTATGTCGATCACTCCCGTGGAGTCCGCGGGCATTGGGCTCAACGGATCGTAACTGCCGAAATTAACACCGATTGTCGAAACCGTACACTGGGCATGGAGAAATGTGTTTCCCGGCACCAGAACGGCCGCTAAAATCAGTGTATGTCTAATCAGGCTTTTCAATGGTCACCTTCCCGAGATCGACGATCATGGCGTCGGTTTCCGGTATGTCCAGGAAAAACACGTAGGACATCTGATCGTGAGTGAAATGCACTTCGTGGCGTCCCGGGGGAATATTTTCCAAATAGAACTCCCCGTCATGCCCCGTCAGGATACGTGTGCCCTCATCATCCACTATCGTCATTTCAACAAACTCAACGGGCACTTCACCGGCTTCCGTAACCAGGCAAACCTCCCCGACAAAAGCCTGCGTTTTTTTCGCCTTGAATAAAACCGGTGTTCCGCTTCGCCAGGGAGGGGAAAAATTGAGAACGATATCTTCAAGAGCGTAATCGATCGGGACATCCTTGTCGTTGATGGAGACAACGTTGCTCACGTAGGAATTCATATCCGGAATGATGATTTCACCCTTGCGGTTGGTCCGCCCGATCTCGTGGTTGTTCAGGTAGGTGCGGACGCCCTCTAGGTTGCCGGTCCGAACGATGGCGAAACTGTCGTAAACGGGACGGGTGAATCCCCAAGAATGGCCGGCAAACACCAGGCCGCCGGATGCGGATAATGTATACGCGTTCTTTTCCTCCCGGTCCAGCCCGAATCCGCCGCGGTATTCCGCCGCGTAGATACCGTATCGACCTCTGTACTGGATGCGGGGATTGACATACGTGTCACTGTTTTCCTCATAATGGCGCCGCATGAACTGCATCCTGTAGGAAAAGCCGCTGCCGGTCGGCGGATTTTTGTGCAGGTCCACCATCGTGGCGCTGCCGAAACTGTCGTGCCGGTAGCTGTTCGACAGGGTTATCCCCTCGCCGGGATAGTAAGTCAATCCCACGTAGACGGCGTTATCCATTTGATCATTCCCGACCCGCCGGTAGTTGACCGAAAAAGACGTTCTTTTTGCAAGATACCGGTTATAGGTCAGCGCGTAGGATCGGAAGTCGTCCCCGATAT
>DKBB01000131.1 GCA_002451015.1 Acidobacteria bacterium UBA6911 | reverse complement strand
TTGAAGGAGTGCAACAAAGCATCGGCGGCTTTCGGATCGGGTTGCAGCGCGCGAATACCGAAATACACTATATTGGTTGGGTTATGAATGACAGTGTATTCCCCGGAGTCGATGCCGGCGGGCAGTGTCATGCCTGGGGCGAGTACCAGGATCCTGGCTCCGTTGCCCGCATCGGAACCGGCGACTCCAAAGTCTTCAATGCCGCGCTGCCACATATCATTGATAACGCCGGTTGAAGGTCCCTTGGGCACCTCAAATACTATTGGGCCGGTGCGTGCCAAATCGGCAAACGAGAAGGCATAAGGAGTCGTGACATTCGCTGTCAGGATTCCGCGCTTGGCCTGGGGAGTTTTATACAGCACGATATCTCCATCTTTCGCATCGAATATTTCTTCGTGCGCCCGCAGCAATTCCGCAAAACTGACGATCGGCAATGCCCATAGGTATGCCTGGGTAGCACGCTGGAAATCCAATTCATCATGCAGTTTGTCAGCAGTTTCAATCGTAGGAAAACCGCCTGCGAAACCTCCCTCGGTAAACTCCAGGACACCAACCCGGGTCTTCACCGCCGCTGGCGATGTCTTACCATAGGCGCGAAATTCTTCGACCGAAAGGTTGTCCGCGATGTCTTGTGCCTCAGTAAAATTGTCGGTCGCCCGGGTACATGCATTCGCTATCATGACTGCTGCAGCAATGAATCCAACCAAAACGCTTTGGATATTCTTCATGTGATCCCCCTAAGGTGTTCTTAAGTGGCAGTTTGTTCGTCCGGAATGCTTAAAGGTCGCCGGGAGTTACGAAAATAGCAATTTGTACCGCCTGCAAATAAAACACGATTGAATAATGAAATCATGCCCTAATAATGTAGTTTCAAAACGTTTCGTGCATCCCCCTAAACGGGGGAAAAAAGGGTGATTTTTATCTCATTCCCGATAAATGTACGTGTAGTCTCGACTGGATTTGTCCCATCAATCCCCGATTTCAAGCCTGTTGTGTCGAAATGGTCCTGATCCGGATTCAGGCATTCCGTTAAATCGACCTGGCATGCGAATCCCCCTTTTTTCCCCCTTTCGGGGGGATGCACCAATACGATTTTCGTTACATAATTTATAAGTGCTTTGATTTGAAAATGCTACTTTTATTAAGGAATCCGCCAGCCGTGCAAAACCGGATAAAGATAAGGGAAATCCCAAAGAAGTTAATAAAGATTGATCACAACATCGATGTTCCCCATACCAAGCGTTCGGCTGGAATAGACTCGGTCATGAAACGCGGATCCTCCGTACAGGAAACGCAATTGACAGCTTAGGGAAATGCAATATGAGGAACTCCAAAATCCAAAAAGGCTTACAGTTCGAAGGCCCGGCCCGCTACCGGATCGTCATTCAGGGTGAACTGAGCGATGGCTGGGTTGAACGCCTGGGCAACCTGAAAAAAACCGGCACACATCGCGAACACGGACTGGCGAGCACAACATTGAAGGGATTGGTCCGGGATCAGACCCAGTTGAACGGCATACTCGACACCCTTTATTCCCTGCACCTGCCGATTCTGAAGGTCGAACAAGCGGACGAGGAACTGCCGAACGGTTAATCCTGAAGAAGGCAACCGGCTGGCCGGCCGGGTTATTGACGCCCGGCGAGACTCCGGAAATGGCAGCGTCTTGATACTTCCTATAAGGGGCCCGGACGTTGTTTTAATCGATACAATGAGTCTTGGACATGAAAAAATAGAGGAGGTCAATAGAAAGCCATGAGCATGGTGAAGAAAGCAGTTTTAATTTTGAGTTTTCTGAGCATCTGCAACGGGGGCTGGGGACAGGTGAGGCCCGAGGATGTTGCCAAGAGGATGACCGCCAACCTGCAGAAGTTACGGGAATACAGCTGGAGCACCCAGACCGAAATACGCGTGAAGCGTCAGCAGTTAAGTTTTATAACCTCGAAAGAAGTCAAGATCGGTCCCTGACGGGAGAAAGACGTCTTCTGTACGCTACCCTTCAATCGGGCCGACCGAAGAAATTGGGTATGGTCATGTTGAAACGGATTATTATTACGGTTGTTTGTTTGATTGGCTTTCTTCTTGTATTGCCGCTCGGCGCCCAGGATCCCCCTCTCGAGAACGATCAGGACTGGCTCCTGGCGGGTGAATCCTGGCCTCGCGAGGTGGAGAGGAACAGTGTCATTTACAGGGTGCATAAGCCTCAGCTGGAATCCTGGGACGGTTACAGGCTCAAAGCCAGAGCCGCTTTCTCGGTCCAGGAGTCCAAAGAGGAAGAGCCTGCCTACGGCGCATTCTGGATCGAGGCGAAAACCCGCGTGGACAAGGAAGTCCGGTTGGTTGTCCTTGAGAATATGACGGTCACTCGAATCCTCTTCCCGGCAGACCCGGAGCGCGAGAGCCGGTACCGGGAAGCGATAGAAAATCAGCTGGTCGATAAAACCCGCGTCATCCCTCTGGATCACCTTGAATCGGAACTGGCAATTCTGGAAGCGGAGAAGAAAGCGGACACTTTTCCTTTGAAGAACGATCCTCCCCGGATTGTGATCAGGGATGCTCCGGCGATGCTGGTCTTCATCGATGGGAAACCTGTCTTCCGGGACTTCGAAGACACCTCCCTGGAACGGGTGATCAATACCAAGGTGCTCATTCTCAAAGAACGGGATCTATTCTTCCTGCGCCTCTTCGATGGCTGGATGGAATCGGCATCCCTGACCGGTTCCTGGAGCGTTTCGAAGAGCCCGCCCGGGGAACTGGCTCAAGCGCTGGAATGGGCGCGGGAGTCCCGGATCGTCGACCTTATCGAAGGTGCTTCCGACCCGGAGAACGAAGTGGAAAAGCCGTCCCTGTCGAAGGGGCCGGTTCCCGAGATTGTAGTTGCGACGGAGCCGACCGAATTGCTGGTGACCGACGGAGAGCCGAAGTACGTATCGATCGAGGGTACCGGCCTGAGCTACGTTGAGAACACCACGGGCCACATCTTTAAGCACGGCGGCTCCCAGAACCGGATCTACATTCTCGTGTCGGGGCGTTGGTTCCATGCAGAGAATCTGGACGGACCGTGGACCTTCATCAAGGGAGGACACCTGCCTCCGGATTTTGCCGACATCCCTGATGACAGCAAAAAGGAGAATGTCAAAGCCTGTATCCCCGGTACTCCACAGGCAACCGAAGCCGTCATCGCGGCGACGGTTCCCCTGACAGCGGAAGTCAAAAGAACCGAGGCGAAAATCACGAAGCCTTCCTTTGACGGTCCCGCCCAGTTTCAAAAGATCGACGGTACCAGCCTTCGCTACGCTGTTAACACCCCCACGCCGATCCTCCAGTCCGGGGAAAACTACTATGCGGTTGAAAACGGGGTCTGGTTCACGACAAAGGACCTGAAAGGAGAGTGGCAGCTTGCGACTTCGGTCCCGGCGGAAATCTACTCCATTCCCCCCAGCGAACCCCTCCACTATGTGACCTATGTCAAGATTTACGAGGTTAACGACGAATCCGTAGTGGTCGGCTACACTCCAGGATACAACGGCTCCGTGATCACCACAGGATCGGGAGCGATCGTCGTTTATGGCACAGGCTATCACTACCACCCCTGGGTCGGTACGGTGTATTACGGCCCCCCGGTTTCTTATGGGTTCGGCGTCAGCATGACGTATACCCCCTGGACCGGATGGTGCTATGGATTCGGTTTCGGCTGGTACTGGGGGCCCGCTCACGTTACGGTCGGCTGGGGCTGGGGCCCCTACCCATGGTATGGCCCAGTTGGTTGGATGTACTATCCTCCCTATCCCTATTACCGTCCTCCTTACGGCTATGCCTGGGGACCGCGCGGAGTGGCCGCGGTCGGGCCCGGCGGGTGGGCGGCTACGACCGGAAATGTGTACCAGCGCTGGGGCGACACAACGGCGGTTACCCGGCGGTCGGGTGGGTACAATGCCTGGACCGGCAACCGCTGGGCGAACCAGGTCGGCACTTCCTACAACTCGCGCACCGGAAACCTGGCGGCCGGACAGCGAGCAGCGGTCGGCAACGTCTACACCGGCGACTATGCTTACGGCAGGCGGGGAGTGGTGACGGATACGGATACCGGAATCACAGCTCGAGGCGGCCAGGTTACCGTCGGGAACACCCGGACGGGTAACTCCGCCACGGCGGGCCGGGTGACCGTGACCAATCCCAATACGGGGAACATGGGCAGCATCGGCGCGGTGAAGGGAGAGCAGGGCTCGGCGGTTCGAGTAGGCGACAACGTGTACGCCGGCAAGAACGGGGAAGTCTACAAGCGTGGAGACTCGGGCTGGCAGCAGGTAGACCGGAGCGGCGATTGGGCAACGATACAGGACCGCAGCCGAACTCAATCTCTCGATCGGCAACAATACTCCCGGCAGCAGAGCAGCCAGAGGTACCAGGGATATCGCTCCGGAGCGTATCGATCCGCGGGCGGCATGGGCGCCAGGGGAAGGCGGCGGTAGCCGGCAAGTGTGCTTCTATGCGACAGATATAATCCCGGCGATGACGGCCAAAATGGTTGGTGACGGTTCGCAGTATGCCGACGTCTTTCCAGACGCCGGGACCAACAGTGTGTATGTGACGCCCAACATTTCAACCAATGGTTTTGGGTCCTTCACTTTTATGACAACCCGACTCGAACGCAGAAGGCGTTTTTTTAAGAGGCTTCCGTGAAAATGGAAAGGAGCGGCCTTCGGAGCGGATTGCCGGATCCGTGGCGGTTCTGCAGACCAGGGGGAAGATGTAGAATTTCCGTCGGAGAAGCTTTTCAGCTACAATTTTTCCAACGACCTGAATATAGTCAGATGGAATCCGGACCTGCCGGACAATAGGAGGCTGGCGCTTGATGATTAAAAAAATTACGTTTTCACGGTTGTACGGCACATCCTGCGTCCGAGCTATTGCATTGCTGTGGATCATCCTGCCCTGTTTCTGTTCTTCGGGCTACGGCCAGGCTTTATCAAACGAAGATCTCCAGCTCCGTTTAGATGGCGGAACATCGCTGTCCTGCCCGGAATCCGATAAATTCAGCGGCAGCCGGCCCGGGCCTTTGGGACAACCGACTGAAGTTGGCATAGGTCTGTATTTCCTTCAGATTCCCGGGATCAATGATATCGAGGAGACCTTTGATGCGGATGTATATTACCTGCGCTACTGGAAAGATCCCCGGCTTGCGGATTCGACCCGGGATAAATCCTACGCCTTCTGCATGATGCCGGTTGATGAATTCTGGGTGCCGGTTCTCGAAATTCGGAATCTGCGCGAAACGACGGAGCGGGGAGGATCCTATGCCCTGATAGATGCTGAAGGCAATATCCTGCTGGTTCAGCGATTGGCGCTCACCGTTTTCAGCCCTATGGATTTAAGCGAATTCCCGTTCGATCAACAGAAGCTGCGCATCCGGTTGGAGCCCCTCTTTGCGAGCGACAAGGAGATGGTTCTTTATCCGCTGAAAAGATACGTTCAAATGGATGGAGAGCTCTATGTCAACGGTTGGAAACTCGAGGATCCCGCGGCCGAGGTGAGTACGGAATACGCTCCGTTGCGGGGCATGAATTATTCCAGGATGGAAATCGGGATTCCGGTCGCCAGGGAAAAAGACTTTTTCGTCCGGAGACTGATCATCCCCATAGGGCTGATCGTTCTGATGTCGTGGACAATTTTTTGGATAAATCCGGACCAATTTGCGCCCCAGCTCGGTCTTGGCGCCACATCCATGCTGACCATCATTGCTTATCAGTTTGCACTGGCCAACAGCCTCCCGAAAATCTCATACCATACGCGAGCGGATAATTATATTCTCTGGTCGCTTGTTTTCGTATTCCTGACTCTAGTCGAAGCTGGAATGACGGCCGGACTGGTAAGCGCGGGGAAAAAGCCGATTGCCCTGAAAATCGATCACATCTGCCGATTCGGGTTTCCAATCGCTTACGCAATCATGGTTTCTGCAACTTTGTTTATTTAATACCAAAATCAGGAATGACAAAATTTATACGCCATTTACCGACAAGAAAGCGATATGTCCGGGGCATTGAGGCGGTGCTTGCGGCGTGGCTTATTTTGGCGTTATCTACTTTTCCCGCCGCGGCACAGAATAACTGGCAGCCTGACGCGCCGTTGCCGGACGATTACGACTGGATCCAACTCACCTCGGGTGAATGGCTCAAGGGAGAGATCATAGATCTTTACAATGACCAGTTCTCGTTTGAAAGCGACAAACTGGACATACTGACCCTGGACTGGGAGGATGTCAAAGAGGTGAGGTCTGCCCGTCGCGTCCAGGTGTGGTTCAGGGATGGCCGCAGGGCGGCGGGAAAGATTCTTGTCCGGGGGGACACGGTGCGTATTATCGGGGATCAGGATCAGGAGTTCCAGCGCTCCGGAATTTTTACCATCGTCGCCGGAGAGCCGAAAGAAATCAACTATTGGTCGGGCAAGGTGACTTTTGGCGCCAACTTTCGCAAGGGCAACACAGACCAGGTCGAAGCCAATATCCAGGCAAAAGTTCAAAGGGTCACCACTCAGAACCGCCTGGTTTACGATTATATCGGCAACTATAAGATCACGGACGACCTGCTTTCGGACAACAACCATCGAATCAACTCGGTATGGCGCAGGTTCATTAACCCCAGGCTGTTTGCGATGCCCGTATTCGGCGAATATTTCGCGGATCCTTTCCAGAATGTCGCGCACAGGATGACCATCGGAGCCGGTTTAGGATATCAGATCATTGATAAATCCGGAATGGAGTGGGTAACATCGATCGGACCCGCCTACCAGAAAACCTGGTTTGACAATGTCGAAGAAGGAAGCCAAGAATCGGAAAGCACGCCTGCTCTGGTCCTTACCTCAACTATGGAGGCTGACATAACCAGTAAAATAGACTTCTCTCATGAATACCGAATGCAAATCACGAATGAAACTGCCGGAACATTCAACCATCACATGCTGATCGGTTTTGAAACCGAGCTGACAAAGCGGCTGGATTTTGACGTTTCCCTGGTGTGGGATAGAATCCAGTCACCGCGTACCGATTCGGAAGGCAATCTTCCGGAGCAGGACGATCTCCGGCTTATATTCGGGCTCGGCTATGACTTCTAAATTCTTACGGTTTACCAGCATCAAATCCAAACAAAACGTGTAAATACCTCTATCAAACGGCAAGGCAGAATACTTAAAATTCAGCCCAGGGATATCCGGAGCTTTGGGCCGTATCCGCTATCATGAATCGGCGAAAGGCAAACGGTTGGGGAGTGAATCCTGCCGGCGCGGCAGTGAACAATTTGACAACATGGGGTGGTTCCGGAATTTATTCTAAAGCAAGGATATTCAGGCTGTCTGCGGGTTTCTCTTCAAATCGGATTGCACTTTCATTCTTCAGAAACGAGTTGCGGATTCGGTTCAATTTATAGATGATGACACCAAACATAATAATTATCACGGCGTATCGTTTTACATCTGCCAGCATCCATCTCTCCAGAGCCGTCATGCCGTAGGAATAGACAATAGCGCCAAGCACATAAAGCCCTCCATACAGCTTGATATTGGCTTTCCCGGGAAGATAGGAACAGGTAAAGGGAAGTTTCGCAAACCGGACCAGAAGCAGTTCAAGCAGCACTAGCGACAGAACCGAAACATAAACAATATGAAGAAAAACCAGCAGCGGATCCCAGATCATCAGGTAAAAGGGAGGGAAAATAATGAGTAGGGGAACATGCGCGGCCAAGAGCATGAATTTATACATGCCTCTGTTGGCTCTTTCGAGCCGACGCTTGTCCGTTGTCAGGAAAATCCAGTTGGCATCGAGATCCGCCGGTACCGAAAAGACAAAGC
This sequence comes from Acidobacteria bacterium UBA6911, assembly GCA_002451015.1. Lineage (GTDB taxonomy): Bacteria > Acidobacteriota > UBA6911 > UBA6911 > UBA6911 > UBA6911. Next base: position 13,131 of record DKBB01000131.1, on the reverse strand, counting down.
GCAGGCCGACCAGAATGAAAAAAGACACAATCAATGGAAACGACATTATGACATTCAAATGTTCAAGCAGATCCGGCAGCAAGTCGCTTCTCATGGCATACAAACTTAAATAAATAGTCGCGACCCCTGCCGCCACGAAGGAGCCCCAATAAAGCATGTGCTCCTTCCTTCGGAGAAGGGTTTGAACGATGAAGTGAAAATAGGCGCGTTCCACGGATTCCTTCAATAAAACCCTGTCCAGTATCGATGTGCCGATTTTGCTGATGCCGGAGCCGGAATAATCTGCCGTACTCTCGGGTTGAAATCCCTTGTACATCGACGCCCGGTATCCGATCGCGTAACCGATAATGGATATGAAACAGGAAACGGCGACGGCAATGCCCGCAGTTTCCGCCAGACTGGTCACAATCCGAGTTTCGCGCCCGATCAGAAATTCGAAGAGTCCCAGAAACCAGAAGTGCGGCAGCAGATGCACGATACCATTCCCTTCCCTGATCAGATCTTCAGGCCGGATAAGTGGAAATGTTAATAAGGCGCAAAAGAGGGTGCAGATCAAAAACAGTTGGACGCATCGAGACGCAGTACGTGCCAGTTTTGGCGTCAGATTAGCGAACAACGCGGCCCGGACCGCAATCAATGAAGTAAAAACAAACAGACTGCTCAAAAAAAGACTGGCCGCCTGACAGGCCGTATACTTAATCCCTTCAAATGCTTCAATGCTCGTGCCCGCCGATCCGGGCGCCGAGCTGGTCGACAACACGANNCATGCCCGCCGATCCTTGCGCGGTGCTGGTCGTCAATACGATACCGGGAAACAGCAGGACAGGAAGTCCGTTTATGGCTGCATTGCAGAGTACGATGAACAGCAACAGCGCCGTCACCTTCGCCATGAAAATTATTTTCGGCCGGATCGGCAGAGGGATCAGATTATGAAAGTCCTTCCTGTCGGGAAAAAGCATATCCCATTCGAGTACCGTAACAAGTCCGGTCAATATCATCGAAAGACACAGGAAGAAATGCATGTCCGAGAGAACCGCCTGATCCCGATGGACAACGGGACACCAGGCAAGCTGCGAATACTTGTATATGGACGAAAACGTTTTGAAAAGACCGGGCACAACGAGAATTCCGATGATCTGAACGAAAAGGAGGTGCATGTCCGTATGGAAAGAGGCAATCGCCTCTCCGTCAAAGAATCGCCAGAGAAAATGTTTCGTGAGGTTCGGATATTGGGCCTTACCAAGTTGCGCCCTGTCTTCCTTCATCCCCGTACTCCGCTATTTTTTCATGAGACTCAAAATTTGATCCGCGGTTTCATCATAATCCTGGTGCTGGATGAGCTTTTGGAATACCTCCTCCAGCGACGGCACGTGCATCAGGTCCCTCAGGTTTATAACGGAATCGTTCGTCACAAGGCGGCTCTCGTGGATAACCAGTACACGGTCGCATACCTTCTCTATGACCTCCAGAACGTGGGAACTGAATAGAACGGCTTTTCCGGCAGCGGCAAGCGACTTGAGAAGTCTCCGGAAAACAAGGACGGATGTGACATCCAGCCCCGAAAAGGGTTCGTCCAGGATGAAAATCTCAGGATTGTGAAGCAGTGCCGCCCCCATCATAATTTTCTGTTTCATTCCCTTGGAGTAGGAAAGGATGGGCGAATGTTTGTACGGTTTCAGGGAACAGATCTGCAGGAAACCGTCGACCTTATGAATCAGTTCCTCCTCCGGAATGCCTCGAAGGCGTCCGACCAGCAGGAGATATTCATACCCCGAGAGGTGCGTATAAAGTACCGCCTCCTCAGGCACATAACCGACATGCGTTTTATATTCTTCAAGGTCCTTTTCGATATTTCGCCCGTGGATCAGGATTTTTCCTCTTGTCGGGCGGAGAATTCCAACAAGCATTTTAACGGTCGTACTTTTCCCCGCCCCGTTCGGGCCGAGATACCCTACGATTTCACCCGGTTTAATTTTGAATGTCACACCATCCACTACAACGCGGCGGCCGAACTTTTTGGTAAGATCCCGAACCTCAATGACATTTCCGGCATCGGAAAGCTCAGGCCTCGCGGGAATCTGTCTGGATGGTTCCGCCTTCTTTGAATCAGGGATTGTATTGCTCCCGTTTGATTCGACCATGTCATACCCCGGGTATCGGTTCCGGCTTGACGTATGCAGCCCGCACTGTACAGGATCAACCGATCACGTAATAAGAATTGAAATCCCGGTTCCTTTCGCAAATGGCAGGTCGGACAGGCTGCATGTTCCGAAATTCAAACAAAGGTCCATTTAAGGAATTGACCGTGCAATCCATTTCGGAAACAAATTTCCATTATTATAATACGTTGGTTACTTCGTCCCCGCTTGCAGGTATTTGGTTCCATTTTACAAAATATTTTCCAGGCTCCACACTTCCGGCCGATTTGTATATACTGCCTTTACGGCCGAACTTATAATTCCGCAAACAGACGCGGCAACACGCTGGAGGATTTTATGCCTACCGGTCATGATCCGTATGCAAACTTTGCGGACCTCTACGATTCCGAATGCGATAACGAAGACGTCCGCGCCTTTTACTCGGAGTTCAGAAAACACCTGCTCGATGCCATTCATCAATACCGTATCCCGGTCCGGGTGCTGGCGGATCTGGCCTGCGGCACGGGAAATTCGACGGTTCCCTGGACAGAACAGAAAGGATGGACCGTGATCGGCGTGGACCGCTCCCTTCCGATGCTGCGCCAAGCCCGAAAAAAAACAAAACGGGAAATCCGTGTGCAGGAAGCAGCCTATACAAGGGCTGAAATGCGCAATATGCTCCATAAGGCCGGGCTCAAGCCATTGAAAATTTCGGTCCAACGCAAACTGGAAGGCCGCCCCATACGTCTGTTATATCTGGCGCGGAAATCCTGAAGGAAAAACCGGATCATTCAGGCTGAGGCGACAAGCCCCGGTCTGGCAGAGAGGTACCTGGCCGTTCTTTTGCCTTAACGGATAAATCCAGGGCTTTCCAATTTCCGCAATAACTTAACACGGCGGGCAGCGCCGGGAATCCATGCTGCCGGCCGCATGCAATAGGTCTGATACCTTCAGTACTTCTTGAACTGGGATCAGGTGTTAAAGATTCATCGTGAAACCGGAAATTATTGGCTGGCTCCCGGCGCAGTCGGCATAATACTCAGCTCCGGCAGATAGCGCTTCACGGCCATTTCCTGATGCACGACAATACCGACCGGAAAGAGTAGCTGGGTTTCTGCGGCGGCTTTACTGTATGCCTGACCGAACGCATTTATATCAGCGAATGAATCAAAAAGGCTGTAAAACAGGTATTGATTGGGATTGCCTCCAAGTCCGACTTTGCCTGCAAGGATGCCTTTGTTATTTATCTTCCCCAATATGCCTATCATACCCTTTACGAATTTTTCATAATCTTCGGTGCGTCCGGGCGCGATGCTTACGGAAACAACAAGGGCCAGTTTCAACTCGTACCCGTTCGGGGGAGAAATACCCAAATCACCCCGACCGACGATCTCATACAATATCGGCTCATAGGCGAGAGGCTGCAGTTTGGCCATCATGGCAGCCATCCCCTCTTCCCCGATCGCCTGGACCAGGGGATCCGGCTGGTCCAATTCCGACATGCTCTGAAGCGGAGAGACAATAGTATACAAACCGGCCTGCCCGAAATTGTCCGTTCTGAATACAAGCATCATGGGTGTTCCAATCTTCCTGACAGCAGAGAGGACATCGCTTTTCAAAAAACTTTCGAAAGCCGGTCCCATCCCGGTCTTTACCTGAATATCCATGGCCTGATAAATCATCTGCTGCGGAGATCCTCCGCCTTGAGCGAAAACGAAGTTTCCGGATACAGTCACCAACAGCAATAGAAGAAAACAATTGGTAAGTTTCGAAGCTGAAATATTGTTTCGCATTCTGATACCTCCGTTTCATTTAGGCGACAGGCGGTTCAGGATCGGCCCAGATATACCGAATAGCCGCACCCGCGGGAAAACCGGCACATCTTCCTCCTGAACAGTCACTTAACTTTCCGGAACTATTTGGATTACTTTCTGGAGAAACTTGCTTCCATTATAAATAGCTCGGGCATGGATAAAAAGGAAAATTCCAGGCTGATTGCAGGATGCTATCAAACCAGGCCGGCCTGCAGAAATTTTGACCCCTTCAACCACGTCCTGTAATACAATAATGCTTCGTAGCCCTATCCGGGCTGAAAGTATATATTTTGCAAGGTATAATTTTAGGTACCTGTAACAGGTTTAAACAAGGAATCATCCATAGAAAGTCGCCCGAGTCATGCCAAAGAATCTATACCTGACAACCACAGGCCCGCTTGCCGGGAAAAGCGCCATTGCCCTTGGGCTGATGTCCGGCCTCCTTCGGGAATTTCGGCGAGTGGGCTACTTTCGCCCTATCGGACGGAGCGACCAGCCGGCGGAATATCCCGACCCGAACGCATACCTCGTCTGTTCCGTTTTTGGTCTGAACTGTGATCCCAAATCTGTCGTGGGCATTCAGTCGCAGCAGGCCATGGAAATGATCACAAAGGGTCGCCAGGCCGAGTTGATGGAAGAAATTCTAGCCGCCTATAAAGCTTTCGAGAAAGACTGGGATTTTGTACTGGTGGAAGGCACGAATTATGAGGGGTCCAGCACCGCGTTCGAGTTTGAGATCAACGCCGAGGTCGCCCGCAATCTAGGCGCTTCCGTGCTCCTCGTAGTAAGCGGCAGGGGGCACAGCGCATCGGAGATTTACGAAAACGCCTGTTTGAGCAAAGAGGAGTTTGAAGACCAGGGCTGTGACCTGCTGGGCGTCATCGTCAACCGGGTCGAAAGGGAGCAGCATGAAGAGACCCTGAAGTTTCTTTCGAAAAGGCTTCCGGAACGGGGCGTCCCCTTCGCGGGTGCGATCCCTGAGGATTTGATCCTTGCCAAGCCCCGGATGGACGAAATTGCTGCCGCTCTCGGTGCCGAGGTTCTTTACGGCGCGAAATACCTGGACAACCTGGTGGATAATTTCCGGATCGCCTCGATGCAGATGCCCACCCTTCTGGAAAGAATCGGACCCGGAGCCCTCATTATCGCTTCCGGGGACCGGGCGGACATTCTGCTGGGAGCGATCGCGTCGCAGATGTCCAACAAAATGCCCAAACTGGCAGGTGTTCTTTTGAGCAGCGGTCTTCGACCCAGTGAAACCATAGACCGGCTTGTCAAGGGGATGGAGAGAATCCAGCTTCCCGTACTTGCAGTCGACACCGGGACATACGAAACTTCCATCAATGTCAGCCGGGTTACTGCAACCATTATGCCCCGAAGTTACAGGAAAATCGAAACGGCCCAGATGCTTTTCGACGAACACGTGAACCTGAATGTGATTCTCAAGGGTGTCATGGCCAAACGCGAGAAGAGAGTCACTCCGAACATGTTTCTCTATAACCTGCAGGAACAGGCGCGTTCGGATAGAAAACACATTGTCCTGCCGGAAGGAGCGGAAGATCGAATCCTGCGGGCGGTGCAGATTCTCCTGCGCCGAAAGATCGTGGATCTCACTCTCCTGGGACGAGAAGAGGAAATTAGAAACCGGGCGGAACAGCTCATGGTGGATTTGCAGGGTGTCGAAATCATCAACCCGAAAGATTCCCCTCTACTGGAGAACTATGCAGCCGAGTACATGGAACTGCGAAAACACAGGGGTGTCACTCCCGAAATTGCAAGGGAAACAATGCAGGAACCGTCCTATTACGGAACGATGATGGTGTACAAACAGGATGCCGACGGCATGGTGTCCGGCTCGATAAACACTACCGCCCACACGATTCGCCCGGCTTTTGAATTCATCAAGACCGACGAGGGCGTCAAAATTGTATCGAGTGTATTCTTCATGTGCCTGGCAGACAGGGTTCTCGTATACGGCGACTGCGCCGTCAATCCGAATCCGACCGCGGAGGAACTGGCCCAGATCGCCGTTACCAGCGCAAACACGGCAAGTTCCTTCGGGATCGTCCCGCGAGTGGCGATGCTCTCTTACGCGACAGGCAAGTCCGGCAAGGGCGCGGACGTCGACATGGTAAAAGAAGCTACCAAAATCGCTAGAGAGATGCGCCCTGATTTGCCCATCGAGGGTCCGATGCAGTATGACGCAGCCATTGACATTTCGGTCGCCCGCACCAAGCTGCCCGAAAGCAGTGTGGCAGGCCGTGCAACGGTCTTTATTTTCCCCGACCTGAACACGGGCAACAATACCTATAAAGCGGTGCAGCGATCCTCCGGCGCGATTGCCGTCGGACCGGTACTGCAGGGACTGCGTAAGCCGGTCAATGATCTCAGTCGTGGCTGTACTGTTCCCGATATCGTCAACACCGTGGCGATCACGGCGATTCAGGCACAAACGGCCCACCGGAAATGACGTTTTGTCCAGTTCTGTATGGATACCCTCTATGCAGGCTTTTCAATCGCGTACGCCTTATCCATCTCGGGCGGCAGGGCTTCCCAGAAAAAGAGAATCGTGCTGATTTTGAGTGCCCCCGCTTCATCCAGTACTAATTGATATCTGGGCAGATAGTGCTTTTTCAAAAGAACTTCATTCGTTATTGAGTCAAAGAGCGCCACCTTGAGCAGGGCAACGGCCACTAATCGTCTTTCATCGACGGCTATATCTTCAACTTCGAATTTTTCGTAGACGGTCGGGTGGCCCGTGAACATACGAAAGAAATCGTCACGGCTGGTCACCGCCTTTTCCGGCCCGCCAAAGTCCGATATATACGGCACGAACCGCACGTTTTCGGTAAAGAAATCGCTCATCCTGTGAACCGTCCTGGGATTCTGCGCATAGGCGTTGTATGCCGCAAAGTATTCCTTCATCCACCGCACAATCTCGTCATATGTCAGTTTCATCCTGAAATCCTTTGTCTTTGTATCCGTCTCGCCTGGCTCCCTTAATCCCTGTTTTTCATAAGCCTTCTGCTGCGGCGATACAGCGGAACGTGAATGTTGCGTTGCATTTTCCAAGAGGATATATCGGAAAATCACCGGTTGTATCTCTCATGAACAAGCCGATGCAGAGGCCTATTGAATTCCTTCGGGTACTTGAGATCCGCCTTGAATAACGCACGCATCTGTCGCGCCATCTCTCTGGCCATATTCATGGCTGTTTTATCGCTCCGGATTTCCCCCTTTTCCGCGGCGTATCCCCATGCGAACTCGGCGGGAAACATGTGGTTATAATTGAAATACATATGAAAAGGCTCGGCCGCGCTTACGCAGCCCCGGATGCCGGCGACCAGTATCAATCCGCCTATTTTCCCGGATTGCCGGAGTTCGGGAAAATTCAGAGCGAAAGTACGGTCCAGTGCGATTTTGGTCAGGCCTGACATGGACCAGTAGTATACCGGGCTGGCCCAGATAATTGCATCCGCTTCCAGTATGCCCTGATACACCTCCTGCATATCGTCCCGAATAATGCATTCTCCTGTGGGGGCGCATCCCATGCACCCGTCACAGGGAGCGATATCCATATCCCTCAAGGCAATTTTAGAAGCAGTGCCACCGTCTTTCCCCGCCTCATCAAGCGCTACGTCCAATAGTATTTCCGTATTGCCACCCTCCCGGGCGCTCCCCAGGATTCCAATAGTCTTCATTGTTATTCTCCGTTTGTGATGAAATGAACAATCTCAATAAAAACACCACCTTATGAACGAATTCAATTATTACCAAGCAAATTTATGAATTACTGCGATTTTGAAATGATGTAAAAGCAGAAACACATTTCAGGGCGCGGATCTCTCATTCATTCATACTGAACGCTTTACGGATTACAGAAAATGAACGATTTCCCTCTGAAGAAATCTCTAGGACCATTTTACATTCAGGATGTACACTCAAGAAAAGCTGAAACGAACCCATCGCTGAATGGAAGGAGGGAGCGTCGGCAATGAAGCTATCTCGAAGGCAACTCCTGCTGCTGGGAGGAGTTGCTTCCACGGCCTCAGCCTGTGATTCCGCTTTATCCGCATCGGCGATGCATCCGCCTCATCGGAAGATCCGTTGGACTGAAGAGACGTCTACAATCTGCCCTTATTGTGCCGTAGGTTGCGGCATGATAGTCGGAACAACCGACGGTGTAGTCGTCAATATCGAAGGGGATCCCGACCATCCCGTCAATCAGGGCACGCTGTGCAGCAAAGGCAGTTCGATGACACAACTGATTCACAGCGACAGGCGTATCACCAAGCCGATGTATCGCCCTCCGGGCGCTGCAGAATGGCGGGAAGTCGAATGGGAATGGGCATTGGATGCGATTGCACTGCGCATCAAAAAAACAAGGGATGCCGGCTGGATCGAAACGGATGCCGAGAATCGTGTGGTTCGTCGCACTGAAGCCATAGCCTCGGTAGGCAGCGCTGCGCTCGACAACGAGGAATGCAGTCTTCTGGTCAAGGCTCTACGGGGCATGGGTCTGGTGTATATCGAACACCAGGCACGGATATGACACTCCGCAACGGTTGCGGCTCTGGCAGAGTCGTTCGGCAGGGGCGCCATGACCAATCACTGGATCGATATTAAAAACAGTGATGTCATCCTAATTATGGGCTCCAACGCAGCCGAGAATCACCCTGTCTCCTTCCGGTGGGTTTCGGAGGCCATGAAAAATGGAGCCTCGTTGATCAGTGTTGATCCCCGATTCACCCGCACGTCGTCGAAGGCTGACATTTATGCCCCCATCCGGTCCGGTACGGATATTGCCTTCCTGGGGGGGCTTATCAAGTTCATCCTGGACAACAAACTGTATCACGAAGAATATGTCATCCAGCACACCAATGCCTCTTATCTGGTCAACCCGGAGTACTCTTTTGATGCAGGGATTTTCAGCGGCTTCGATCCCGATACACACGGTTATGAAAAGGAGAGCTGGTGGTATCAGATGCAGGGTAACGGGATTCAGAAGCAAGATCCTACTCTCATGGATCCGCATTGTGTCATGCAGTTACTGCGCAAACACTATCAGCGCTACGATCTGGATACTGTCAGTGGAATCACAGGAACACCCAAAGCCGATCTGCTCCGGATCTATAAAATGATGGGCGTTACAGGAAAAGCGGACCGTACCGCCACGATAATGTACGCCATGGGCTGGACTCAGCATACCTACGGATCACAGAATATTCGCGCCGCAACGATAATCCAATTGCTGTTGGGAAATATCGGCATGGCCGGAGGGGGGATTAACGCACTCAGAGGCGAGAGCAATGTGCAGGGTTCCACCGACCATTGCCTGCTGTTTCATATATTGCCCGGCTATTTAAAAACGCCCGCCGCTCATAACCGGACACTGGCGGCCTACCTGGAAGCAAATACGCCGAAATGCAACGATTCCAAAAGCGCCAACTGGTGGCGCAATTATCCCAAATATTGCATCAGCCTTCTTAAATGGCTCTACGGCGATAATGCGACTGCGGCCAATGAATTCGGATTCCACTGGCTGCCCAAAATGGCTGACAGCGCCAATTACTCCTGGCTTTCCCTGTTCCGCGCCATGCATGCCGGAACAATCAGGGGTTTCTTTGCATGGGGACAGAATCCGGCCGTAAGCGGCACCAATGCAAACCAAGTTCGCCAGGCCCTGGGGAAACTGGATTGGATGGTAGCCGTTAACTTATGGGACACGGAGACATCGAGCTTTTGGAAACGTCCCGGAGTGGATCCAGCCCAAATCAAAACGGAAGTTTTCTCCCTGCCGGCCGCCGTATCCGTCGAAAAAGAAGGCAGCATCACAAATTCGGGGCGTTGGGTACAATGGCGGTGGAAAGCGGTCGATCCACCCGGCGAGGCCAAAGCCGACTCATGGATCATCAACCAATTGATGATCCGTCTCCGCAGGCTTTATGAAACCGAACCCGGCCCCAACCCGGATCCTGTACTCAACCTGGCCTGGAACTATGGAAACGACGAGGTGGATGTGCATCTCGTTGCGGGGGAAATCAATGGTTTGGCTGTGCGGAACCTTACAGACACCGAAGGCAATGTGATTGTGCCCGCCGGCAGGCGTTTAAAGAATTTTAGCCAATTGAAAGAGGACGGAAGCACCGCGTGCGCCAACTGGCTCTACTCCGGCAGCTATAACGAAGACGGCAACATGATGGCCCGCCGCGACAACATTGATTCCCATCCGTCCGGCATTGGTCTTTACAGCAACTGGGCCTGGGCCTGGCCGCTAAACCGGCGCATCCTGTACAACCGAGCCTCGTGCAACGAACAAGGGATTCCCTTTGATCCGGACCGTTTTGTTGTGCGCTGGAACGGAAAGAATTGGGAGGGGGATGTGCCCGACGGCGGTTGGCCACCCGGGGAAAAACTGGCTTTCATTATGAGGCGTGGTGGACGCGCTCGTATTTTCGGTCCCAGCATGGCCGACGGACCCTTCCCGGAACACTATGAACCTTGGGAGAGCCCGGCGAAGAATCTCCTCAACAACCAGGACATCAATCCTGCGCTCTGGGACCTGGAAATGGATGCAAAAGGCGCGACACACGCGTATCCGCTCGTAGGCACGACATATCGTGTGTCCGAACATTGGCAGACAGGAGCGATGACGCGCAACGTTCCGTGGCTGGCGGAAATGCAGCCGGATATGTTCGTTGAAATGAGCCCCGAACTGGCCGCAGAGAGAAACATAGCGAACGGTGAACGGGTGGTTGTGGAGTCGGCACGCGGAGCGATCGAAGCTACGGCAATCGTTACCAGGCGATTCCGGCCGTTCAATATTAACGGCCAAACGGTACACGAGGTGGGCATGCCATGGCATTGGGGTTACTGCGGACTGGTCACCGGAGGAAGCGCCAATGAGCTCACTCCGGCCATCGGCGACGCCAATACAATGATTCCCGAAACAAAGGCGTTTCTCTGCAATATTAAGAAGCTGGCATAATACACGGTGACCAAATGGCCAAAGCAATACTGTTGGATCTGACACAGTGCATCGGTTGTCGGGCATGCCAGGCTGCCTGCAAACAGTGGAACGGTCTGCCGGCCGAGACAACCCGTAACTTCGGCAGCTACGAAAATCCCCCACGACGGTCCGCCAAAACCTGGACTACGGTTTCTTTTAACGAAGTAAACGAAGGCGATAATTTTTATTGGGTTTTTGCTAAGCGACAGTGTATGCATTGCGAACATCCGGCCTGCACATCGGCCTGCATCGTAGGCGCTCTTCAAAAAAGCTCTGAAGGACCCGTCGTTTACGATGGTCTCAAGTGCATCGGCTGCCGTTACTGCATGCTGGCCTGCCCATTCAGCGTGCCGACCTTTGAATGGGATAAGCCCATACCCTTCATCCGCAAATGTACCATGTGCAAAGACCGGCTGTCCGAAGGCAAGGCACCTGTATGTGCGACCGTTTGTTCTACCAAAGCCATTATATTTGGAGAGCGCGAAGGGCTTCTCGAAGAAGCGCGTTCGCGCATCCGGACCGAACATGCCAAGTATGTGAATCACATCTACGGCGAGAAAGAGGCCGGAGGAACATCCACGTTGTATCTATCCCCCGTAGCCTTTTCTAAACTGGGCTTTCCCGCCCTGGGGCCCGAACGCACCTCGCGGTATGCAGATGTTGCCATGCTTGCAGTTCCACCTACCATCTTATCGGTAGGGGCCGCAATGGGGGGTGTTTACTGGCTCCTGAAGCGCAGGGAAAAGTTAATGAGTCGAAAGCCGTCGGAAACACCCGCCCGGGAAAAACCAGAGGAACACAAAAATGACAGTTGAAAAGCGATCCTTTCCCCTGGTCAGCACGATTATCCTCGGCATCCTGATAATCACCGGTTTGGTAACCGCCATTATCCGTTTTGCCCACGGGCTGGGGGCGATCACTAATCTTGGCGATGGCCGGGCCTGGGGATTATGGATCAGTTTCGATCTTTACTGCGGCGTAGCACTGGCGGCCGGTGGTTTTATCATGGCCGGTGCGGTCTACATTTTCGGCTTAAAAAAATACTATCCAATAGTCCGCTCTGCCATCCTCACCGCTTTTCTTGGTTACCTTATGGTTATAATGGCTTTGCTGGTCGATCTGGGGCAACCCTGGCGCATAGGCAACATAATCGTCCACTGGAATCCTAACTCCCCGCTGTTCGAAGTGGGCTGGTGCGTGTTGCTTTACACGATTGTTCTGTCGCTGGAATTCAGTCCGGCTGTTTTTGAACGTCTCAACATGAAGGTCCCGTTGAAATGGATCCGTGCGATTCAAATACCGCTGATCATTGCCGGTATCGTCCTTTCCACCCTGCACCAATCGTCGTTGGGCTCGGTATTGCTGATGATGCCGGATAAGATCCATCCCCTGTGGTTTTCTCCCATCCTTCCCGTTCTTTTCTTCCTGTCCGCGGTAACAGCGGGTCTGGCGATGACCATGATTGAGGCGTCATTGGGAGTCAAGTCAGTCGGTCATATAGTGGACTTGGACATTCTAGGCGGATTGGGCAGGGCAATGATCTTCCTGCTGGGATTGTACCTGATTGCAAGGCTCAGTGATCTGCTGGCGGCGGATAAACTGGGATTGATATTCACCAGCCGGCATTACAGTTTCCTGTTCCTGTTGGAAACGGGCGTTGGAGTAATTCTTCCCCTGGTTTTTTTTGCCCTGCCCACGGTGCGCAGGAGTCGTAAGGCATTATTGTGGAGCGCGCTGCTGGTTGTGGCGGGATTGGTTATGCATCGTTTTAATGTGAGCCTCGTTGCCCTGATGCCGAGGACCGGAACAGCCTACTTCCCCCATCCACTGGAATTCGTGATCTCGATTTCCATAGTCGCTGCCGGCATCCTGGCATATCTGATGGCCGGGCGCTATCTGCCTGTAATATCTCAAAAATCAGAAATTCGCACAGCCGACCTGGAAATGCATAACTGAAACAACTGGAGGTATCTATTTGTAAAGCAATCAACACAGAAAATGTAGAGGCTGAGTCCATGAACCGGGCCGAGGTCGAAATAGCGCACTATTTGAAAACTATGCCCCAGTACAGGGAGGCGCTCCATTTTTTAAGAAAAATACTCAAATTCCAATCGTCACTTGCGGACAAGATCGTCGCCTGCCCTGAAGAAAGGAGTGCTGCGCTTCCAAT
>DKBB01000151.1 GCA_002451015.1 Acidobacteria bacterium UBA6911 | reverse complement strand
TCCGGAAGATGCCGCGGCTGCTCGCGCCACTTGTGGACCGACTCCTGCACGGTAGTTCCCACCGTACCGCCCATCGGCGGCGGATCAAACGGTAGGACTGCACCCACTTCGTTCGAGGCAGGACCCTTTTCGCCACCGCAGCCGCAAAATGCGGCCAGCACCGGTATCATCAGCAATAAAATCATGGTTCTGTTTCGCATCGCTATCCTCCTTGCCATTTTCTTTTTTATAGCAATATCATGTTCAGCGCCGGTACTTCCCCGGCGCAAATCACTGCTCTTTTAGAAATTTGTAAAACCGCTTCAGGATTTTTATACCAAGGGTATCCTGGGTTCGATAATAAATAAAACCGAAGCTAAAATAACAAATGCCCTTTTACCAAAAGCGATTCGTGATGCAGAAATTCCTGTCACCGATTCCATCAAAGGGCGATCTAATTCTCCTTCCCAGCCAGTTTCTCCGCCTTCGGAGCGGTCCAGGACTTCATTTTCTCGAGATCCGGCCCGTAAATGCGCATGATAACGTCCAGGGCTTCGTCCCCGCGGTTGATCGGCAGCCAGTTCTCTTCCGGCACCCCCTTCGGCTTCTCTGCGGCGATGTAGATCTCGATGCCTCCGTTCCTGTTCAGCTTCATACCGGCGTTCTCGCCAACGCTGTACTTCTTCCGCTCGTTGGGTATGAAGAATCCATTTTCAGAATCATAGAGCGTAACGGACCAGAATGCCCGGGCTGGAGGCAGCTCATCTTGGGACATTCGAATCACGTAATCGTTGATTGCGTTCATCGGCATGCCGTCGCTTGTCGTAACCGGCGGGTAGACGGCCTGATGCGCCGGAACCCCGATCGGCCCGATGACGGACTGGGCCACCATAGCATCGATTGTCATCTGTCCTTTCGGCTTGAACAGGTCGTACACTAACGGATTTCCTTCCGACCGGCTCATGAGATCCATCTGCTGACGGGCCATCCGCCGGGCGGTTTCGCCAAAAACCTTACCGTCAAATTTTGCGACTGATTCGGGATCAGACGGTTTTCCCGGGACCACACCGAGCGGCTCGAGAGCGGACAGCACGGCCTGATCCATTGCATCCTGAGGATCGAAGGTCGTGTGATTAAACACAAACTGCATGACTTCCGGGAAATTGTTTTCGAAGACCTCAAAATCGCTGCCGACAGCGGGAAAATCGGCGGCCTCTGAAGGCATTGCAGGTTTTCCCTGGTACTGGGACAGCGTCCGGGGTTGCACCGTTTTCATGGCGGCTATGTTTCGCTGCATGCGCTGCGGTTCGGCCGCATGGGGCATCACGCGCAGGAATGCAATTGCAAAATCCCCCGACATTTCCATGACGGTGTCGACGCCTTCGACCGCTTCCCCGGAGTAACCTTCAGTGCGCTCGGTGTAGTAAAGAATCCTCCTGGGCTCTTTGAAATCCCCCTTCGTGGTTGCGAGAGGAATATCGCAATAATGATCGTAGGCGGACGTTTCGAGGACCACATACTTTGAATCAAAAGCCGGGTACTCGATCACAATCGGTTCACGGCGCAGGTCCAGCATGCAGACATCGTACAAAGTGTCGTTGTTGGGACGCGCGATGGTTTTCAGGTTGTGGTCCTTGAGTTCCGTATCGGCCACGCACACGTTCCAGCCGCTGGTATTCGTCAAGCCCGCATTTTGGAGTGCGCCTTTATTGATGACGTTGTACATGGCGACGTATGGATACGACCGGCGTACGATATTGTCGATTTCCTCCGGGGTGAAATCGGCCGTTCTGCTGGACTTTTGGGACGAACAGGCTGAAATCAACGAAACTGTCATAATTAAAACGAGTGCGACCAGAGCCACATTATTTTTCATCGGTATCTCCTTCCAGAAAACCTTATAACATTTCAGGTGGCCAGGGCGGGCGATCCGGCATCTGTGCAAGAGCAACCGGCAACTCTTTCAGCCCCGGCTTCGGTCAGATCTGGTGTGACCGATCCTCAGCATCCGCGGGCGCCAACGGATTGTTCGCATCATCCCATTCTAACCCTGACGTGGGCAAAAGAATTCTACGAAAACGGCAACCAATGGACTGTTAATAATTCCCCTGTTTCATTTTCACGGTACCCGGAGAATGCTGGAAATCCCGGCGCCTACCTGAAGGCGATCTGGTAGCTCACAAGGAACTGGTTGAGATCGGTTCCAAAATCGGTGACGATATTGGCGCTGTACCCAACCTTGACGGAATAACGATCGAGAAACGGCACAACCAGCGTCCCTCCGATTCTCGAATTCCTCTGCAGGTCTATCAGCTGGTTTACTCCAATAGTCTGGTCCCCGCCCATGTAGAAGTTGGCCTCGGCGGACGCCCAGAATCCGGGCTTGAACCTTCTGATTAAATGAACCTCCCCGGCGAATATGGGATTCTGCTCCCTCTTCCCCGGGAGAAAGTCCCCGTTGTCCCCGAAAAACCATGCACCTCCTTCAACCTCCAAAATCCACTTCGTGGTCAGGGGTAACAGGTAGCCGAGCTTTGCTTTGGCCGCCCAGCGATTAGCCCCGACATTCAGCAGCCGGTCGGTATCGTACTGCCCCGTGGGCATCACTACTTTGAAGCTTGCGCCCAGCAACGGACGCGGGTTGGCGCGAAGCTCAAGAAATTCCTGCGGGGTCATGGAAGGGGCGCCGAAAAGATTGACCGCCAGCGTGACGCCCAGATCATTCAAGCCGGAGACATCCCCCTCTATCGGGTATCCCAGCAGGAAACCTTTTGACGTGCCTCCCTGATACGGCAGTTCCACCACAAAATTGGCCGTGCGTCCCAACAGGTTGAATGTCTGCATGTAAGCAAAGAAGCCGGTGTGGATCCTGGATTCGCCGCTGTCGATTGGAAGCGAAGGATCCATGACGATGTCTCCCGAAGCGTACGAATACCCCAGCACGACTACTTTGGTTCCCCGGGGCGCCGGCCAGAAGGAACGGGGGGACAGTTCCTGCGCGGCGGCGCCGGCCGCCCACGGGCCGCACAGCATCAACACGAGCATGGCCGGCAATATGCCGCGGCATTGCATTAAATGAATTTCTCTTCGGAAACGTGCGCATCGCCGCATACACATTCCCGCAGCCGTCATCCATAAAATATGCAGCATCGACTGCAAAAAACACCCCATTACAAACCGATCGCTATCTCCCGGCACCGAATCTGCATTGAGCCGGCAGTTTCCAGGTCGATCCCAAATTCTATATCGTGGTCCTATTCCGTTACCCCCAGGCTTTTCTTCAGAAGGTTAAGTTCCTCCTGGACCTTTTCCCAGGCCGAAACCGTCTGTTTGTCCAGACTGACCTCGTCAAGTAACTGGTTGATCTGTTCGGCGCTTCTAAATACAAGCTTAATTTGGGAGTCCGCCTTCTTGTTCTGTTTGAACTGATTCAACATCCCGGCGGTCTGCTGTTCGAACCTCTGCACCAATGACTTGGATTCTTTTTCGCGGGAAGTTTTGCGGATGGTTGTTTTCCCAATTCCGGAGTTGAAGCTCGTTTTGAATTTCTTTGCATCCTCGTTCAGATTCTTCATCATGGTCTCAATGTCCTTGTCATGTACGCGTGTCTGGGCGGCAACAACCCCGCCCATAAAAGCGAACAGGACAAAAACCGTGATAGAGGCAATTGTATTCCGCATAGTGTTCGGTCCCTTCTAGCAAAGTCTTTTTGTGCATTATTTTGAACAAGTGTCGGCTGGGCAGGTTTTTCGTATGCGCCGGTGCCCGGAAAAGCCCCGGTTTTCAAACCGTCCGACCGCTCTTCTCAACAACACAAAACCTATAAAACGGACAACTTTGGGGTTCTGTTTTTTAAAATCTTTCTTACGGTTGATCGATACCCGAATCATATCAAACATTTACAAAAAGAAATACGCAAAACCGAGTCCGCTTCCTTTCCCAGGCCGCGGCGGTCCCTGAGGCGGCTATTCAGGGTGCGTCAGGAAATTCGCGATCAGGAGGTCTTATCCTTATCCGTGTCGTGGCCCGGCCGGGACGGCTCTTTGTCGCGCCCCCCATTATCGACATTTCCTATCCTTCCCGAAAATCCGCCGAACGGAGATCCCGTCGGAGGAAAATCCAGGCTGTCGCGCAACCTGCGTCTTTGACGCTCCGAGAAGTCAGGAAACGGAAGCTCTTTATCGGCTCTCCAGGCTTTCACTTCCGCTTCCACGCAAGCCGTCCGTTCAGAATCCAGTCCTCCATCGCGGGTCAGGTAGGTTGTCTGCGACGGGAACGCAAACCCGGATCCCGATTCCTTGACAATGCGCATGATCCGGAGAAATATGTCCTCCTGAATACCCAGGAACTCGCTCCAGTCCTTCGCGGCTATGTAAGCAAAGATCTCCATGTTGAGCGAATAATCCCCGTAGCCGATGAATCGAACGCGCGCGGGATCTTCAAACACTTTGGGGTGAGACAACAGGAGCTCGCGTATCTTGACCAACACATAGCGAAGCTGTTCGTCCGTTGTCTCATAGCGAAGCCCTATGGTCGTTCTGAGAAGAATACGGTCCCGTTTGTCGTAATTCACCAGTTCCTTCTTGGAGAAATCCGCATTGGGCACATTGATGACGGTCCGGTCGAGGCTCCGGATCTTTGTGGACCGGAGGCCGATTGCCTCAACAGTCCCAAGCTGGTCGCCGAAGCGGCACAAATCGCCGACACGCATCGGGCGCTCGAAGAGGAGAACAATGCCTGAAAAAAAGTTGGCGAAGATATCCTGCAGGCCGAATCCGAGTCCGAAAGAGAACGCAGCGGCCAGCCACTGGACCTGGGACCATTTCAAGCCCAATTTGGCACCTATGGCCGAAAGCCCGGCAATCACCAGTACGTAGCTTATAACAGTCGTAATGGCCTTGCGGTCTCCGCTGACAATGCGAAATCTGCTGAGGATGATAAAATCGAACAGGCTCGGTATGTATTTCGCAAGAGCCATTGTGAAAAGCAGAATGACAATGGCCCCCAGCAGTCCGCTCAGGGTCAGCGAATACCCCGATCCGGTGGCAGTGGCTTCATCTGCAACCGTTGTTTTCGCAGATTGTGAGGCGGAGACGAGCATATCCGTAAGAGGAGAGGCAGGCAGACCGGGGGTTTTCAAACCGGCTTGCTCCTCATCCGGAGCGGCCGGGGATTCCGTGGAAATGCTCTGGATGGCTAAATCCGAAGGGGCTGGAAAATCCATTGGAAGGATGCGAACCGTCGGCAGAAGCTGCACGCGTTCCAGAAATCGCAGGGAAGGAAGCTGGCCCACCCAGATCATGTAAAGTCCCAAAAGAGTAGCGATCATGGCTCCCAGGCGGATCGATTCGCCGACCTTGCGATTCGTGGACTCCATATCGATATTTTCAGCCTCAGCCAGTGCCTCTTCGGTATCTTCATCATTTTCGGAGGCCTGTTCCCTCAGCTTCTGGGAGTGCCGCTCACGCAGGACTTTTAATCTGATTTGCCGCAACCGTTCAATAAACGCCGAAATAAGAGCCACGTCAAAAACAAGAAAAAACGAGCGGAAAACGAGCAAAGCCAGCACAAAAGCGCTGAGGTGCCAGCCGTAAACAGACAATAAAGCCCCAACGAGGCAGGCGACTGCCAGAACCATCAGGACGCCGCCGTGGAACCGGACGTAAACGCCGCCTCGCATGCGTGTCAGTAATCGCCAGAGCCGCAGGCTGGTGAGTGCGACCATAGACAGGCTCACGATTAATGCAACCCGTCCCAGGGATTCAAGGTGCGCAATTCGGGCGGGATCGCCGACATGATCGGAGGCTTTTCCGCCGAAGGAAAGGAAAATCAGGCTGGAAGGAATAAGGATGGACATCAGGAGCCGCACTTCGCGGCTTATTTTGCCGCACTGTTCGCGGCTCCATTCAAACTGTGTTTCCGCAAATCCCCTCTCCCGGAAAATCTGTACAATCAATTCCAGGCCGAAGGCCAGAAACGCCAGTCGGAACAGGGCGCCTCCGAACTTTTCGGCCACCGCCGCCGGTTGAAAGGCGCTCAAAAAAAGACCGAATTCCGCCATCAAGAGCGGCACGGGCGCAGCAAGAATGAATGTCAGGATGACGGATTCGAAAAGCGGCCGCAGCGGCTTTTCACTTTCATTGGCAAGTTTTCCATTCAGGGTCAATCGTTGCTCGAAAAGTTTACGGCACGACAGCAACAGAATCAACAATACCAAACCGGATATAGCCGCCCAGGGATTCCGGACTACTCCCTGAAACGAACGGACAAGGCTCCCCGGCCACTCCTGATTTGCAAACAACCAGCGCGCAGCGCTCAGGATATCGCTCCCCCTCGGCAGAAGTGGACCGGATACACTTCTGCGCCAGAAGATACGTTCCAGGGTAAATTCGTACCCCATTCGCAGCTCGTTGTGCAGAGCACGGGAGACTGCGTCAAGATCCTTGAGCTTGTTATAGTAATCGGCATATCGGGAAATGAGACGATCGAGCAGTTCCGTCCTGGTAACCAGCAACTGACGGCACAGAGACTGCCGTTCCAGCTCCTCACTTTCATCGGCAGCCGGTCCGAGTGAATACAACAGGCTGGCCAACTCGCCATCGAAATCGGGCAAATTGGCCCGCCTGTCCCGCAGACCGACCAGGGTCGCGTTGGCGTCGGCAAGTTGGACGGCGCGTTGTTCTATACGGCGCTCCAGCACATTGCGGGGGGGAACCTCGGGAGGAATGACGGGAAACCAGCGCTGAAGATCCGCCCGATCTCCGAGAGCCGCGTATTTGTTCCTCGCCACCTCCATCACCTGCGCGGTTTTTCGGTACGCCTCGCGCGAAGCGTTCAGCTCCGCCGTCAGGGGTTTTGCGGCATTCTCGACTCCTTCGGGACCGAACAGCTGGTCTGTAATTTTCAGGATTTCATCCGTCAATACTTTCAGACCGGGATATTTATTCACTGCCGCGGCGGTTTCCAGAGAAAGCCGGGAAAGGTTCTGCTCCATTTCGTCATTCACCTTCGAAGCCAGAATTTCTTCGAGATGCCTTTCCCGTTGCACTGCCTCCATCACCCGACGCTCAGCCCTTTGTCTACGGAGACGCCGGAGGGGAGTCCGTAGGTTCAAATTAATCAACTCCGCATTCAGGGCATTTACCTCCTCCACCGCAGAGCGCCGCCGTGCGGCGAGATTGGTAAGGGTCGCCTTCCTCAGGAGTGTTTCACTCGCCGTTTCGATGATGGATTCTATCGAAGAATCCAGCTCGTAAATCCTCTGGTTGAGTGCGGCGATCTCCCTGTTAATTTCTGCTCGGCGAAGATTCCGCTCGTCGGCCGATTCTTTGATCGCCTGAACCGCAGCGCGCCGGGATGCCAGTTCGGCTCCGGCCTGTTGCAGAATCTGCTGCACGTCCTCGGCCGAGGCGGATTCCGGAACTTCGATGTCCTGATCCGTGGTCGCATGGAGCAGCTGTTTTTCTAAAGATTCGACAAGCCGGGGGATACTTTCCCGGTTGCTCTCATAGCGGATCGCGCCGGCTGAAAACCCTTCCGAGGCAGAAAGGGCTTCGAGACTCTCGTCACAGAGTTTCAGAATCTCTTCCCGGATTTGTTCGTCGAGGGACCTTTCGTTTTCGGTCTCCCGGACCAGGTTCATCACGTCCTGCCTTGAGACATCGACGCCGGCAGTAGCCGGATTGGACGGCTGCTGCCCGAACAGGATCGATACCGATGAAACAAGCAGAAGAAATGTCCATGGCACCCGATGCTTAAGCAGTTTCGAACTCATGAGCTTCACCCTCATCCCAACCCCCGTAAAACAGTCCGGAGGCAACGTTTGATTCATAGGCTTCTCCGGAGAAGATATATTCAGCTAATGCATGTATTGAACGGCCCGATACCGCTTTGCAGGGATTGTAGCTTCCAAGCCGTCGCGGGTTTATGGTTTCCCTCCGGCATGCATCAGGGCTCCGGCGTCTCAGGAGTTGAGGATCAGGAATAAGGTTTTGATCCTCAAACGGAGAAAGGCAATCATAGTATCGCGATAACGTTCTCGAACGCATCCCGACCGCCTCCGTCCCCGCATCATACGGTGCCCTCTTTGTAAAAGAAACACAACAACAAGCCGACAATTTTATGATTTTACTACAGACGGGAGTTAAATAAGGTTTACTTTATATGTTTTGATTTACCCTTGTACGCAATCGAACTTGAGTCTTTTTGACAAATTCGAAAATGTCGTCAGACAATGAGAACGCCTATGGAATATTTTTTCACCGACGAACAAAAGGAAATACAACACCTGGCACGCAGGATTGCGGAAAAGGAAATACGGCCTGTCGTCGCAGATTATGACAGGAGCGGCGAATTCCCCTGGCCTGTTGTAAAAATCCTGGCACATAACGATATCTTCAGGGTTTTCGTAGAAGAAGCCTATGGCGGCATTCCGAACGGAACTCCAATTTTTAATACCGTTCTCGTTATGGAAGAGCTTTCAAGAATCTGTGCCGGGATTGCCCTGAGCTTTGGCGGCACGGTCGCAGGCGCCCTTCCGCTTATCGTGGCTGGAAACAGCAATCAAAAAGAACGATTTTTGCCGGATATTGCAGACGGCAGGAAACTGGCGTCGATCGCGATCAGCGAACACCAGGCGGGATCGGACATCAACGCTGTTTCCTGCACCGCGCGCCGGAAGGGAAATGCCTATATTCTCAACGGCTCCAAAAAATGGATCACCAATGCAGGCGAGGCAGACATCTATACGGTTTTTTGCCTGACGGACCCGGACAAGGGAATTCGCGGCGCCTCATGTATTGTAGTTGAAAAAGGCACAGAAGGCCTTGAGTTCGGCAGGATTGAAGACAAGCTCGGGATTCGAGCTTCGGTCACACGGGAAATATTTTTCGATGACTGCCGTGTTCCGGCCGTGAACCGGTTGGGAGAGGAAGGAAGCGGACTGGAGACAATTGTGAAGGTTCTGAGTCTTTCCCGCCCATCCGTAGCGGCCCAGGCGGTAGGCATTGCCCAGGGGGCTATGGACCTGGCGGTCGAATATTCCCGGAAACGCCGGCAGTTCGGAAAACCGATCTCAAGCTTCCAGGGGATACGTTTTCTTCTGGCCGACATGGCCATGCAGCTGGAAGCGGCCCGTTCCTTAACATACTCTGCGGCCCGTTATTTGGATTCGTGCAAGAAGAATCGCCCTATGCTTCCATCCGCCATGGCAAAATGCTTCGCTTCCGATGCTGCGATGAAAATTGCAACGGACGCCCTCCAGATATACGGAGCCTACGGATATGTGCGGGACTTCCCGATAGAAAAATATTTACGCGATGCTAAAATCACGCAAATCTATGAAGGAACAAACCAGATTCTGAGAGATCTGATAGGTAAGATCATCGTCAAAGGCAATGTCGAAGTATAAATGTGATCGCTGTTCCCAGCTATTCATGCGGGGGGCAGTCTTCAAACACATCTTACACAGAATGAACCGTTCTATTCGGCTGGCTCCATATAGGAATACTTATCAACAACCTCTTTCAACCGGCAATAGTGCCATGCCGAATCTTCCGGAGACCAGGTGCCGTCCGTATATGCCGTGCAGCTGTCCGGTTTCTCCATTGGATATTCTTCCAGCGGATCATCGACCAGATTGTAGAACTCGCAGTTGCTGTCTTCGGCACCGCCGGCACAAACCACTTTGAAGGCCGCGTTGCGTACGCCTACGTGCTGGGTGCCGCCGGTCATCAGGTTTACAGATTCCGTGAGTACGTAACCTTCATCCGGATCTCGAACGGTAAGACTGTCGTTAAAAAGTATTGGAGTCAGTGAAACCGCATCGAGAGATACCTTGCCGGTCCCTTCGTTGCTGTTGACCTGTTCCGGAACCTCCATTCCGGCCAGCGCCAATGTGGTGGAAAACAGGTCCACTGCGTGAACAAATGCGTCGTTTCTGGAATTTGCTTTGATTCCCGGCCCTTTGATGGCCATGGGAACCCGTGCGCCGCTCTCATAGGCCGTACCTTTGCCGCGCCCCTTTCTCGTGATGTACATATTATCAATGAAATCCAGATTGGGACGGCCGTACATGGGCGTGCCGTTGTCGCCGATGAAAATGACATAGGTATTGGGATCCAGCTTCTGCACGGCATCCAGCAATTTCCCCGTAACCGTGTCCATGGCATTCGTCATGGCACGCATCAGCGATTCCCCGCTGCAGGAGCCGGTATTGTTCGAACCGAACTCGGCGCCGCAGGCTTGCATTTCGGCCATACTTTTCTTGTCCATGGTGTCGGCATTCGGCACCGCCATGGCACTCGGTCGCTGATTGATTGTGGCGTGGGAGAGGTTAAAAGCCAGCCAGGCGAACCAGGGTTTGTCGGGATTCTCTTTCTCCCGGTCGGCAATCCACTCGATTGTATCGGCCACTTTCACTACAGGTGCGAAGGATGTGGATGCAATGCCGGGTAGAGATCTTTTCGGGGCGGCCTCGGTTCGCCACTCATTCGCGGGTGTTTCATCGTCCTGGATTTGATAGTCGTATTCCCAGTAGGTCAAGATGGCAGCGTGCATATTGCCCTTAAAAATTTCGAATCCGGCTTCTTTGGGTTTCATTCCCGGGTAGTCGGGCGCGCCGCCATTTCCCGGCAGGCCGGCAAGATGCCACTTTCCAAACAGCCCGGTGCTGTATCCGCCTTCATCCCTGAGTTTTTGCACGAAGGAGGTGTGGTTTTGAGACAAAGCATCGGCGTAGGTAAGCACCTTGGCTTTCTTGCCAAAGAGTCCCGTCAGGATAGCAGCGCGTGTCGGTGAGCAGAAAGGATGCGCCCAGACATTGGTAAAGAGCATTCCTTCACCGGCAAACCGGTCCAGCCTTGGGGTGGAAGCCGGTCGGCCGTTAATCGCTTTGTAATCGGGATGATTGCGCCCGGAAGGCCCGTATTTCTTAGTCAGATTGTCGATCAGGCCCGGATACATGCCCGAAGTCACATCCACCCCGAAATCGTCGGAGATAATCAACAGAATGTTGGGACGTCTCGATTCTTCTGAGTTCCCGCTTTCACCCTGTGCCGCAGCGTACAGGCCCGGATTTAGGAAGGCTGTCAAAAGAGTCATCCCTATTGCTCTTTTAGATATCATTTTCCTTAACATTTCACTCTCCTGACGATAGGTAGGACAAACCCAGGTTTTTCAAATTCAACGTTAATTAGGATTGACTCCTCTCAATATCCTTTTCTTCACTCTATATGAATCATATACACCGACTAAAACCCGAAGGGCAAGGATCAAAACAATTCTGTCCCCATTCCCGAGAGAAAGCCATACAGGAAGGTGTGTAAAATATGAACACCCATTTAAAGTGCATTTGAAAGCTGGACTGATTATGGGTGTCCATGAGGGGATCTTTGGGATGTTGCACCATTCCAAAGACGGCAGTTCCCTTCGGGCTTCCCGGAAATTGGGATCCACCTCCAGGGCATTCTTATAATTGGCGATGGCTTTCTCCCGGAGCGATTTCATGAAGTTTTGGAAACAATCAGGCAGGAAGGCAGGATCAGTATAAAATTTGAAAATTTTTCGCACCTAATTTTCTGTCGAATTGCAGGGATAGCGGGGGATCGGAATCCGGCGTCGCTACAAAAATATTGTTCGCGGTTATTTACCCGTAGCCCCTTCTGTATTATGTGGAATTGAAACGGATCGGGTTAAGACGGGATTGTATCGGTTTGGCTTAGAAGCAGAAAAAAGGCTGGTTTCTGAATGTAAAACACCCTTTTAGAGGTGAAATCGGGACTGTTTTTTTATATACCAGTGCTTAGTCAGGGTCTGATGCCTGATCGGAAACCCGACTGGGCATTCAATCCGGGAGCACATATGGCCAGGAAAGTGAAGAAAAGCATCACTCGCAGAACGTTCATGAAACGCACTGCCGCCGGCGCCGGCGTCCTTTCAGCGACCGGCATTGAACTGGCCGGAAATGAATTGAGTTCTGCCCGATCCAAGACCTATTCCTTTGAAACTCCCCCACCTCCGGTCCCGGCCGGCGAAATAAAGCAAAGGATAACTGCCGAAATCGTCGTGATCGGCGCGGGAACATCCGGCTTGGTTTGTGCCAATGCAGCCGTCGAGAATGGAGCTGAAGTCGCGCTGATCACAGCCAGTTCCGCGCCTGTAGGCCGTGGCGGTTCCAACCACGCTTTCGACAGCAAGTTGATGCGTAAACTTGGACTCACATCGGACCCGGCCAAGGAATTCAAGGATGAAATGAAGAGCCACGCATTCATGATCGACCAGGACAAGTGGTGGCTGTGGGCTCGCAAGAGTGGGGAAGCCATGGACTGGCTGATCGACAAGATGGAGGCTGAGGGATACCAGTCTGTCATCGAGATGGGCAACACCGACCCTGACGGCATCATGACAATGTATCCGGGTTCACACTCATGGCTGGGGGAAAATATTAAGACGGCAGGCCAGAGCCAGCAGATTGTTGTAAATGTTTTGGCCAAAACCGCCCTAGCGCGGGGCGTGCGGATTTTTTTCAACACGACGGCAGTGCAGCTCGTCCGCGAAGACAACAACACCGGCAGGGTCCGTGCCGTGATCGCGAAAAATCCGGACGGCAGTTACTGTATCTATGAAGGCACGAAAGCCATTGTTCTCGCCACCGGAGATTTCAAAGACGAGGAAATGGTGGAAAAGTATTGTCCCTGGATGCTGCCTTTCGTGAAAGACGGAGCAGGAGTCTATTCGGGTGACGGGCATAAGATGGGCTTGTGGGTGGGCGCAGCATGGCAGAAGACGGTGCCGAACGCTCCCATGCTGATGGGGGGTGTGGGTCCCGGGACACAGCCCTACAGAACTTTCACCGGATTGGTTGTGAACAAAAACGCGGTGCGCTACGGCAACGAGGACAGCATTGTATCCTTCGCAGCCGCCGCGCAGATGCAACAGCCGGATTCAACCATTTTTGCCATCTGGGACTCCGGGTATGCCGAACAAGCAGCGCCGTGGACTCCCATTGGAGCTTATTACGGCGGTTCATCAGAGGTTTCCGTCCAATCGGTTATCGATGGATGGGAGGACAGCGTCAAGTTCGGCACAATGGTGCGAGCGGATACCATTGATGCGCTTTCCCGGAAGCTGGGATTGTCTGTTGCCCGGCTGAAAGCCACAATTGAAAAATACAATGAATTCTGCAAAACGGGGATCGACAAGGATTACGGCAAACGGCCCGGGCTGCTCATTGCTGTCGAGCGCCCTCCCTTCTTCGGAGAGACAAGTAAGTCCCCTTGGTTGCTCTGCATTTCGGGCGGGCTGCGCACTAACATTAAAATGCAGGTACTGGACAAAAACGCGCAGGTTATTCCGGGTCTTTACGCCGTCGGCACTATTGTCGGCGACATGTACTCCGGCATCTATACCTTCATGGAGCCCGGACACAACCTGGGTGCCAACTGTGTAACCTTCGGTTATCTCGTCGGCAAAGAAATCGCCCGGTCACGGGGCTAG
>DKBB01000291.1 GCA_002451015.1 Acidobacteria bacterium UBA6911 | reverse complement strand
ACCTAGGTAATGAAAAACAAATGCCGTGAGGAGTGTGAATAGCGTTAAAACTGACCATTTTACTACGGCTGGCAGAGCCTCGGTCATATTTTCGGCCACGGCCATATTTTCGGCCCCGGCCATACTGAACTGCCCAGTAATGACAATCCAACACGCCCATGCAGCAATGGGCAATGCGACGATTGTTACGGTAATTATGTATAATTTTAGTTTTGCTGGCAGCTCTGTCCAATTCATAATTCAACCACACCAATACTTACACTGTATCGGCAGACATCGCTCCAGCATTTAACCTTTATCAATCCCATGCCTCAAACACAATTTTACCGTTAAACTGAAGTCAAACACAAAACACCTCTCCTGTGTTACTTCAATTTCACTTTTGAAGCAAGGCCTAAATTGTAAATCCCGGTCAGTGGTAATCCTTTAAATATATCGCTACCTATAACCCCACAGAATCATAGGGGTTTCACGGGTTTCGAGAATTTCAATATCGGTCTGCATATTCTAAATCTCCACGAATGTTTGGTTGCGTTATTGGGCTGGCAAATCCTTTTGCAGCATCATAACCATAGGATTCCACTCGCCATAACCATCTCCTTCCTAAATTGTTTAAAAGTAACAACCTAGGGGTATTCCAATCCCGGCGCAAACCTTTTCCCCGCGCAAGTTATTACCCTTGCCGTTGAAAAGATCAAACGACCTGGTGCCCCAAGTAAAACCTGGAACAGAAACAGCTTTACTGCACTTGCAATACAGCTTCAGGTTTTGGCTCTTACTCAATTCGGGAGAAATCCTTCAGCCGGTTTTTATTCTTTGAGAGACGGCCAAAGGCTCTTCAAGATGAGAGAGCTATTCGAGATTACCTGTTGCCGATCGATCTTGCCGATCGGCGTTGCAGCTTTTACTGAATTCTTAAAAGCTGCGGGTACGGCTTAAGCTAAAAATACTTTTGATGAAGCTAACCTAGCAGCGCTTTTTTTCAATGTCAACAAAAAAACATTCTTCTATATAAAATCGTTTTTTTGGGAAGTGCTGCCATATCACTTAAATAGAGCCTCTGATTTATCATCAGGGAAGATATTCCCAGAATTCGGTCCGCAGCCATCGGATTAATCGGCGAGATGCGATTTCGATAATTAATCTTTTGCCGCATAAGATCTTGCCTACGCCCGTCATGCCCGATTTCAGGCTGCCGTCGCGGTTTTCAAGTTCTCCGTATACGAAAAACATTCTTTCCGTCTCGGTATTTTTCGTCACCGGGGCGATACTCCGTACATGTGCCTCATACCGTTTTCGCGGGTATCCCCGCACTTTCATAGTGATCGGGTATCCCTGCTTCACATCGCCGATTTCTTTTTCAGGGATGGGCATTTCTATCAGCACCGTTCCTTCGCTCACGATTTCACAAAATATGTCCCCCTTNNATTTTCAGTTTTTCCTCCAGTTTTGCAACCTGTGATTCCGCTTCCCGGATGGATTCAATCCGTGAGCCGGCCAGTAAGAGTTCAAGTTCGCTTTCCGCATGTCTATGTTCCTTCAGCTTGACGTCCTTTAATCTTTCCGTTTGTTCCTCGAGAACGCTTAATTGCCCCTTGGCTACAGAAAGCTCTTTTTCCAGAACCTCATACTCCATACGGTACCGATCCGCTTCATTGAGGGACACTAATCCATCCGCCAAAAGCTGCTGATATCTTTTATTTTCCGAAAGGGCATTTTTCAGCTCGGCTTTTTTCTGGTCGATGGTATCCAATAAAACAGCCCGCTGCTCGTTGATGCTGGAGACGTTTTCATATTCGGCTTTCTTGGTTTCAACCTGGCGACGGGCTTTTTCGATCTCCTCAGGGCGGGATCCCGCTTTTAAACGATCCAAGGCAGCTTTTTGTGCGGCCAGTTCTCCGATGGTTTCCTGATAGTTTTCGGCGATCTCCAGGTTTTCCATTTCCGCCAGGAGAGAGTCGGTGGAAACCCTGCTCCCCTCGTCGACATAAATCTTAATGATATTCCCCGAGACTTTAGGNNTTTACGAATTTTCCGGAAGAGGATAAATCAAATTTGACTACCACAGGCGCCGCCATTACAAAAAGCATTGAAGTCATAATTACACCCCAGGTTCGATACTCCCGTATCATCCAGCCGCCGATCAGGTAGATCATGTACAAGACAATTCCGGTCGTAAACAGGCAGGAGGCCGTTCCGTACAGAAAAAATATTCTTTTTTCCCTCTGTCCGGTCTCTGTATTTCGGGAGTTCTCGGTTCCGGTCATCCATGATAGCCATTTTTGCTTCAAATAGGAAAGAGCTTTCGGCCTCAAATTCGAGACCTCGATGAAATCGCTCAGCATGTAATATCCATCCAGCCTTATCAGGGGATTGAAGTTAAAAAATACCGTGACTCCATTAAACACGATACTGATGAGACAAATGCGGCTGAGGAGGGTTTCCGGGGCCGCCAGTCTCCAGATAATCGTTGCCGCCGCCCAAAGGAAAAGTTGAATGTACCCTCCTGCCATGGAGACCAGGATCTTTTCGCGTTTTTTCAGCATCCACGCGTCGTTGACATTGCAGTAGAAAGCGGGGAGAAAATACAGGAGCATTACCCCCATTTCCTCTACTCTTCCGCCGAAATGCTTCAATGTAATGCCGTGAGCGAATTCGTGGACGGTCATAATGGTGATCACCACGACCAGAATCAAAGGAGTCGAATATAGGGAAAACAATCCCGCCAGCGAGAGGAAGAGGGATTTCCAGTGAAGCACGGAAAGGATAAGGGCGATCACGGCAATAAATGTGAAAAAATACTGGAAGGACCTGCTGAAGATGAAGCGGAATTTTTCCTCCAGGCGGGACAGTAATCCGTCCGGATTGAAAGCCCAGATTTTTATGTGCAAAAAGCTCTGGAAGCTTCCGCGTTTGCCCGTCTCCATGTTCATGAGTCGGGACCAGCAGAACGGGTGATCGAGCAGCAGGAGAGACCGTAATTTTTCCGAGAACTCGGAGATCTGTTCGGTTGTTACCTCCGCCCCGTGTTCCCGGGAGACCTCCTCTGCAATGACGTTGGTATCATGCAGCCCGTTCAACCGTTCCAGTACGGAGGCCTGTACGAGGGGAAAACGATAAAAACGACGTGTGATGGGATCCTTGACGATTATCCCGGAATTCCCCTCCGGGTGAATTTCAAGGTCCTGTCTCAATTTCACGCTCTTATCCGCCATTTCGGGCCTCGGGTGAAGGGTGCCGGGTCCAGCAGCCAAAGATCACTGTATGGTTGCGCATGATAGTAATAGATAGGCGCAATTGCAATGAGAATGCGTCTGCGGGCCTCTTCCGCGAGGTTGTTCCGGGTTGCCCAAACTTCCTGTAAATTGGTTGGATCGGAGCGTCCGAATATTGATGGAACATGCTGTAATTGTTTTCCGGATTGAGGTATTGTATAAAGGCACTTCGATGTGAATATCGCACGTACATAAAGGAGGGATCATGCTTCGAAAATTCGCTATCGTTCTATTTTCTCTAACTCTCGTATTCACTTTCGGTGCCTGTGGCGGCAGGGAAGAAACCGACACGGAAGGCACGAAAGCCGTGGTGGAGGAATCCGCACCCGGAATAGTGCCCGGAGAGATGGTTCTTATCCCTGAAGGAGAATTTATCCTGGGAACTGACGACAAGGAGCACCCCACGGCATACTATTCGGATCGCAAGATGGCCCTTCCGGCGTTCTATATCGACAAGTACGAAGTCACGAATATGGAATTCATGGATTTTTCCATCGAGGAGAACTACGCGGGAGAAGGAGCCAAAGAGGGCAAGGACTGGCGACTTTTCATGACGGCGGAAACGGCCAATCATCCGGTTGTGTTCGTTACATATAACGATGCCGTCACCTACTGCAAATCCAAGGGGAAAAGGCTTCCTACAGAGTTTGAGTGGGAAAAGGCCGCCCGGGGAACGGAAGGGTTCCGATACCCCTGGGGAGAAGAATGGGATGCGAATCGAACCAACACCTATGAATCCGGTTTCGAAAAACAGGTTGCTATCGGGAAATTCAACGATGTGAGTCCCTACGGCGTACACGACATGATGGGCAATGTTCAGGAGTGGACGTCCTCGGAATATAAGCCCTACAAAGGCGGGAAGAGGGATACGAATGCCGCCCCGGGCATGAAGGTTGTTCGGGGGCTTTCCCCAAATTACCGTGGGAGATTGGGATCCATTTTCGAACGAACGGCCTATCTACCGAACGCTCTTTTCAATTTCGGCTTCCGGTGCGCCAAGGATGCGACTTCCGGAGAAGGGGCTGGAGCCCAGAACGCCCGGTAAATCCTTTTTTAAAGAATGTCCGACAAGGCGGAGACAGCCTGAGAAGGTCCTCTCCGCCTGCGCATTTTCGCAGACAGAGAACCTGCTATAAAACCCTCGCAATAAAACATTTCAGATATTTCGTCTCCGGCATGCCCGATAATATAGGGTGATCGCTCGACTGGCCGCGCGTTTCAATGATCTGAATATAACGGTGGGCGTCGCGAGCCGCTTCGCACAGCACCTCCAAGAAATTCGATTCCGACAAGTGATAGGAGCAGCTCGATGTGATTAGGATGCCTTCCGGCTCCAGGAGTTTCAGCGCTCTCAGGTTTATTTCCTTGTAGCCTTTTCGGGCACCGCTTAAGGCCTTGCGGTTCTTGGCGAAAGCCGGAGGATCCAGGCAGATTGTGTTGAAGGTCCGCTTCGAATTCTCCAGTTCACGCAGATAGTCGAAAGCATTTCCCTCATCGAAGCGGACATTAGCTGATTTGTTCAGGTCCCGGTTGCGTCCGGCCATGGCAAGAGAGTCGGACGATATATCCACGGCCAGGACCGATTCGCACGATCGGGCGAAATGAAGCGCGAAAGCCCCGGTGTTTGTAAAACAATCGAGCGCACGGCCGGTGGCGTAGATTCGACCGGATTTACGGTTTTCGCTCTGATCCAGGAAGAAACCGGTTTTCTGGCCCAGGCGCATATTGATCAGGAATCGGATCCCGTCCTCCTGGATTTCAACTTCGTCCGGAACATTTCCGTATAGAATGCCCTGGCTTTCCTCCAGCCCTTCAAGCCTTCGTGCCTTTACGTCGTTCCGCTCGATGATACCCATCGGCTGCAGAAGATCGTGCAGAGTGTCGGACAGGAAAGGTTTCAATGCATCCGCTCCATAGGACAGGGTCTGGAGCACCAGGTGCCGGTCGTACCGGTCCACAATGATACCCGGCAGCAGATCTCCCTCCCCGAATACCAGCCTGCATGCGGAACCTTCATGGATCCTCTTGCTCCGCCGGGCGATGGCGCTTTCGATGCGTGCACGGAAAAATTCCGGCGTAGGGGGGGCTTCGGAACGTGAGATAATCCGGAGGCGTATTTGTGAGTGCCGGCTATAGAAAGCGTAGCCGAGCAGATTGCCTGATCCATCGACAACCTGGACCATCGCGTCGGCGGCATTGTCCGGTTCCCGGACCACATCGCCCGCATAGATCCAGAGGTGGCCGCTGCGCAATCTTTTAACGGCTCTGGCTGAAACCCGCACCTGGTTTTTAATGATAAATGGATCCACAGTACTCCTATAAACAAGATTCAAGATTGAAAATTGAAGATTAGGCAATCCGTCTCAACATGACTCTCCGCGCTTTCCTTGCCAAGCATGTTAATGATGCGGACTGCGTGGGAATGCTTTTACTACGTGTTGGATTGCTTCCTTCCTGTTACTGAGTACGCCGTCCAGTTGCAGGTCCTCGACGGCCCGCAGAATCTTTTTGAAAACCGGGCCGGGTTCATGTCCCAGGGCAATTAAATCCTCTCCCGTGATCAGCGGCGGAGTATGCAGCTGGTCGGCGTACTCTTTGAGTTTCTTTCGGCAGAAGCGGTAGCAGTCGAGAGGTCTTCCACTGCCGAGTGCTATTACCCGGTGCAGTTCCAGGTGATCGGTAAAATTCCGCTTGCGTAGCAGTCTCTTCAGTGCGCTCCCCTTCATTTCCTTCACTTTGAAGAAATGAGGCTGCGTGCGCACAAGGTCTGTTACCCTCTTGATCTCATTTCCGGGCATTCGCAGCCGGCGGCCTATTTTCTCCGCTGTTTTCCAGCCGGTTTCGGCGTATTCATCGAATGGAACCGGTGCTCCGGCCGGCGAAACAGGTAGGGAACCGACCTGGTGCAGCAAGGCGCCGAATGCCAGTTCCACGGAAGGATTGCGCAGCAGCGACAATGCCGTCCGCGTCAGTTGCAGCATATCATAGCGTGAGCCGGGGCAGGGAAGTACGCCGCGCATTGCTTCGACTTCGGGGAGGATATGTTCGAGCAGACCGCTTTCATGCAGCATTTCCAGGCCCAAGCCGGCCTCCGGCCCCGTGAGAATCCCCGTCAATTCATCCCGGATCCTTTCGCCACTGACCTGCAGAATTGCGGGCGCCAGTTCCCGGATGGCTTTCCATGTTTCCGCCGTGATTCGGAAGCCCAGGTTGCAGGAGAAACGCACCGCGCGCATCATGCGGAGCTTATCTTCATGGAACCTTTCATAGGGATCTCCGATCGTTCGGATTTTCCTGTTTTTTATGTCAGCGCGACCTTTGACATAATCGATCAGGCGCCCCGCTTCGGGATCATAGAACAATCCGTTTATCGTAAAATCCCTGCGGCGGGCATCCTGCTTCGGTCCCGAGAAGGTTACGGAAGAAGGGTGCCGGCCGTCATGATAGGCTGCATCGCTCCGGAATGTTGCGACTTCATACGCATGCCCGTACATACGAACCTGGACGACTCCGAATCGGGATCCGATGCCCGTTGAATGGGGGAAAAGCTTTAGTACCTCTTCGGGATGCGCACTGGTGGCGATATCGATATCCTTCGGTTTTCGATCCAGAAGGAAATCCCGCACCCAGCCGCCGGCATAAAGAGCTTCATGCCCGTGCTGCCGAAGCTTTATAACAATCCGCTGTGCGGCTTTGATCATGATTTTTCAGGTAGGCTCGAAGTCGGGGCAATATATCCCAAACGACTTCAGTGTATTTATGGGTGTGATCGGCCTGTAAAGGAGCTGCCTGTTTTAATATTCTGACTTCCGGCCCCTCGCTTCCTGTGCCTTAGCTTGGTGAATTTCCTGAAACCCGATCCTTCGCGTTTCCCATCACTGCAGCTTATCCATATATTTATTCCAGTTGTCGTCCGCAAACATCTTTCGGTACAGGGCTCGATATTTTCTGAAGTTTTTCTTGTCTCCCAGGTGGTAGTAACTCAGGGCTATTCGGACGTAAAAGAGATCGTCATTGATGAACCGTTTTGCCATCTTCAGGGTCTTCTCCCCCTCTTCCGCGGCTTCCTTGTATCGTCCCAGTTCATAGTAGTTGTTTGTGAGGTAACTGCGCGCTTCAACTTTTTCCTCTTTCTTCCTGGGATTGCGGCGAAGCATCTCCAGCGTGACCAGCAGGGATTTTTCAAACGATTCCAGCCGGAAGTAGCACTCGGCGATTTTCAGGTAAAGCCAGCTCTGATCCTTTTTCTTCTCCGTAATCTGGTTCAGTTCAAAGATTTTTTCATATGCTTCCAACGCCATCTGGTAATTAGCCAGAAGATGGTAGCAACCTCCCATTTTCAGCTGGATGTCATCCTTGCGCTCAAAATTCGGATCCAGTTCCAGCACTTTTGAAAAATGTTTGATGGCTTCGTGGTACTGATTCAATCCCATGTAATTGTTAGCCATGCTTTCGTACAGGTAGCTCAACCCTGGATCGTTGTCGCTGATGACCTGTATTGCTTTTTGCGAGTAGCGAATCGCTTCGTCATGCTTGCCCAGGGCTTCGTAGTTTCGTCCCATTCCCGCATATAGCATCCATCTTGTATCTTTTTCCTGGCTGTCTGCATACTTTTCGCAGATTATTCTGGCTTCGAGGGATTGAGCGAACTTACCATGGTATTCATAAAGAGCGCCTAGGTGAAAGTAAACGAAACCGTACATGTCCTCCATGAATTCCGGCTTGTCCGGTTTGAACAGGCGTGCGGATTGCAGCAGATATTTGAAAGCCTCCTTGTCGTTCCCCGAGTTGAAATAGCATATCCCGATCTGGCCGGTGAAATAAGCTTTTAGGTTGGGTCGATTCAGTATGGTTAATGCCTGGGAATAGATGCGAACCGCCTCTGCGTATTTTTCTTTCTCGAACAGCTCTTCCCCATAAGTATCAAAGAGGGCGATTCTTTCTTCGGTGGAGGTTGCATTTTTCAATCTTGCATCAAATTGTTTTTGGTTCACGCTGGCTTTCCTCGCATGAGTTATTGAAGAGACCTTACACTATACTATAAACCAAGACCATATTCCTCGTTGTCCACGATTCCGGATGTCACTGGTAGACAATAATGTACCCGGGGTGGACTGTAATCCTCTTGATGGCGTAAGGCAACGGGGAGGGTTGCAGTGGATTGAAGGACAGATTCTGTGCTTTGCATAGAAGCTCAACGGCTTCTTCCACGAGAAAATTCGGAAGCCTGCTGCCGTCGAACCAGGCCTGTTCCATTTGAACATTTCCTTGACCCTCGCCGCTGACAACCTTTCCTCGACCGTTAATTACATGGGTTCCAGTAAATAATCGCCAGATATATGCCGGAGAAGTTTCCTGGGATTTTTCCTGTATGCAGTCGAAGTCAACGGATGCCAGCCCTTCCATAAAATCCTGTTTGAATGTCAGCCTCAGGTTTTTCAGGCATGCTTGATATTTTGAATTCAGGTTGCGAGACAGGTATGCGTTTATTTCCTCTTCGGTGATCCGGGTGGACAATTCGCCGTCCGATTCATCCCGTTCGGCAAAATCCTTGATTTTTTTCATCTTTTGCCAGCATTGCTCTGCAGCCTTTTCAGAAATGGTGGGATCTCGATCATCGGAAAACACCGGAATATTCCAGACCAGTGAAAATAGGAGGAGAATCGCCGTCAGCGGCATACAACTGCACCGGTAGGCAGATAGGACGCAACCATCATTCCCGGCTTCAACGCTTCCGCTAACGGATGATTTTGAACGTTCGCCTCCAGCGTGTTTTTCTGAAAAAGTTTTTAACGACGTTCCCATATTGTTTTATCCGGTCGGAAATGCTGGTTTGGAGGTATTCGTCTCTCGGTGTTTCAAAAGACCAGTAAATGACCAAGGCTTTTCCGAGAAAATAATCGCGCGGGACAGTGCCCCAGTATCGGCTGTCCATGCTGTTGTCGCGATTGTCTCCCATGGCAAAATACTGATCCTGGGGGACGTAAAAAGGTTCGCTGTAGGATTTGTTCCGATCCGGGTACGATTCCACCACTTCTTCATTCAGGACATTTCCGTTTACTTTGACGGCGGATTCCATTACTTCGATTTTATCCCCTTCCTTTGGAATGTAAGCGGGGCCGAAATGATCGTGGACGCTTCCGGGATTGATGAACTGCGTGTACTTCTCTTCCAGTGGATTATCGTTTACGTAAACAGTACGACCCTTGACCTCGATCTTGTCTCCTGGAAGGCCAATCAATCGCTTGACGTAGGCTACCTCGGGTTTTTCGGGGTATTTGAATACAATGACATCCCCCCGCTTCGGTTCCTTGTAGGGAAGGATTTTTGAAAATATGCCCGATTGGCCGTAGACAAATTTGTTGACGAGAAGATGGTCTCCGATCAGTAGGTTGGACTCCATCGATCCTGTGGGGATTTTAAAAGCCTGAACGACGAAGGTTGTGGTAAAAAGTGCAATAATGGCTGTGATGACAACAGTTTCAAACAGATCCCGCGCCTGTGATTTGCGAAATTCCAAAATACCTCCCGTTAATAATCAATACATAAAACAATCAGCTTATCATAGCCGTGACTCGCAAAAAATAGTTACATATTTTGCCCTCCGCTTCCAGAATTCCGCATTGCGGGTGTGTGGCGTTTTGTACCAGGCAGATTCCGGTTTTTGCAATCGTATATGTCCCGGGAAATACTGGTTAAAGATAGACGCCATATGGACACCCATGAAGGGAATGTGGTAGAGTTACCCTCCGCTAAAGCGGTGTAACGGAATTATTTGTGGGCGGTTAGCTCAGCTGGCAGAGCATCGGTTTTACACACCGGGGGTCACAAGTTCAAGTCTTGTACCGCCCACCATTCAAGCTCCTTATTAACAATCATTTAACAATTTGACTACCAGGCAGGATTACTCTGTCCTGCCATGTGGCGGCCTTCCAGGCCTTCGTTATAGATCGTACGTTTTGTGAAATACCATTGGTTGTCGATCTTTGCCAACGCGTCTTCGTAGTGGCCGAACAATCCCAAAACCATGGAACGACGGTCTGCAGTATTGTTTGTTGCCTGGAACCAATAGGTTAAAGCTTTAGCCTTGTTGCCTTCCACTTTGATTACCTGGTTCGTAATAAAATGCCGGGAGGCTGCCGGCCATTTGCCTTCTTCGGCGTTGCTTGCAGGATTATAGGTGCCTGAAGACATGAATTCATAAATGGCTTTGCGCCCTATAATCTCACCGCCGGCCCAATTTATGATGCCATCCTCTGCAAAAGTAGACGCATAAGCCTCGGCATCTTGAAAATCCAATGCAAAAAGGTAGCGTCCTTGCAAATCAACGATGGCGGCGCGGTCTTCCGCGTAGCTGCCGGTGCATGCCGTATTGATGGCGAGAAAGCCGATTAGGATCAGACAAACCGTAATGACGACCGAGTTTTTCACAATGTTATCCTCCTCAGGCTTCTGGAAATCCTAGTGAATCCCAATAATCCTTCAGTCGAAACCTGAAAAATCTGAGTATATATTTCCAAGGATTAAATAAAAATCAGAAACAATTATTGTTATCCTGGGAAAAGCAAGATAACCGTCAGCGGGCAATCGTTATCGGTCTTGCGACCCCCAGCCATTCTGGTCCGGGAAGATCCGACAATCAAACCGAGGATCTTTTCCCTCTCTATTCCCCGGACGGAAAGCGGGCAGCCGATTTGTCTAAGAATTGGGGGGCTGAAATTTGGGTCCGGCCTGCCCGGATACTTAACGGGAATATGAGTTAATCTGAAATCGGGCTCGGTATTTAGTACTCTACGGCTGCCGGTGAACGGATAGGAACTTGGAAAGTCTGCTCTAGGGATATGCAACCGGGACGGCGTATTGGCAACGGAACATGTTATGGCGAGGAGACTGCAATGCTCTACGATTTGCTGAAGTCAAGGAGAAGCATCAGAAAATTTCAGAACAGGGAAGTGGAGAAAGACAAAAGAGATACAATCCTTAAAAGTGCCCTGCTATCTCCCTCGTCGCGGGCGAGGAGGCCTTGGGAATTTATTGCAGTAAACGATAGGGAACTCCTGAAAAATCTATCCGAATGCAGGGAACACGGCTCAGGATTTTTGGCCGGGGCGCCTTTGGGGATAGTAATCATTGCTGATCCTGCTACGTGTGACGTCTGGGTGGAGGACGCTTCCATTGCATCGATCATAATCCAGCTGTCCGCACAGTCGCTGGATTTGTCTTCATGTTGGATACAGGTTAGGGAAAGGTTTCACCCGGGAGGGGGCAAAGCGGAAGATTACATCAAGGCCCTTTTAGGGATTCCTCCCCATTATCATGTCGAGTGTATGGTTGCGATTGGCTACCCGGCGGAAGAGAAAAGCGCCCATGATGACAATGCATTGCTTTATGACAAGATTCATATTAATCGATTTTAAACTGAATATATCTTGCTTTACGGTGTCTCTCAAAGCCAACATCATCGTGAAAAGGCTTGTTGAAATGAAACAGCGGGTGTGAGCGAATTGAATGAAGCCGTACCCGGTCTCCAATTCTTAATTTGGGGAACTCTAAATCCCGGAGAACCGAGTTTTTCGAGAGAATTTTCTATACTGGATTTCTTTGCCTCAGCCTTAAGGGCTGGCTTGATCAATTTGTAAAAGGGGGAGGCATCATGAAAAATCGAGCTGGAGTGTTCGCTCTGAGCATTATTTTTCTGGCAGGCTTATTGTCAGGATCCGTGACGGGGCAGGATGCCAAGGTAACCGTGATGAATCCAAGGGGAATCAAACCTCCTATACGCCGGATTCCTATGGCGGCGCGCCCGGAAACGTTGGATGGGAAAACCATCTACATTGTGGACTCACGGTATCCAAGAACGCGAGAATTCGTTGAAGAGCTCTTCAGGATCCTCCGGGAAAAATACCCTAAGACGAACTGGGTTTTTAAGGACAAGTACGGTGGCTACATGGACGATGATCCGACGCTCTGGGATGAAATCAAGGCAAATGGCCACGGTATGATTATGACTGTGGGTCATTGAAGCACCTGCTCGCCGGCGGTCGTCGGTCATTGCGTGAATGTTGAAGGCCAGGGAATCCCCACGGTTCCTGTCGTTACGGAGAGGTTTCAGGATCTCGTAACGGCAATGGCGTACAAAAGAGGGATCCCGAACTTGCGGACGGTTTTTACACCGCATCCCGTCACGGACCGGTCCTCAGGGGTATCCCGCAAATATCTGGAAGGAAAAGACCCGGTAACCGGCAAGCCGTTTCTTGAAGAGATCATAGCGGCGTTGACGGAACCGGTATCGAAAGAGGACGGGGAAACAGGCTACCTGCCGAGGGAGCCCCGGCCAAGATTCCTGGTTCCGGACACCGTTGAGAGTCTGGAAAAATATTTCTATGAAAACAATTTTACCGATGGCCTCCCGATTGTACTGCCTACCGAAGAAAAAGTGGCGGAAATGCTCAAGGCTACCAGTCATGAACCGGAGGAATATGTCGGAAAGATGGCAGCGTCGACGCCGCATGAAGCCTGGGAATACACGGTAGAGATGGTTGCCGTCAACGCGGTTATGTCGGGAGCCAAACCGGAATACTTTCCCGCAATCCTGGCCCTGGCATCAACGGGAGCCACATCGCTGATCAGTTCCACGTCTTCTTACGCAAGGATGGCGCTGTTCAACGGGCCGATCGTGCAGGAGATCGGGATGAACAGCGGAGTTGGAGCCATGGGCCCCTTCAACAGGGCGAATGCTACTATTGGAAGGTGCTGGACCCTGATATCAAAGAATCTGGGTGGGTCCGGAACGCCCGGGGAAACATACATGGGAAGCCAGGGAACCTCCCTGAACTACAACAATCTCTGCTTTCCCGAAACCGAGGAAGAATTGCCGCCGGGATGGCAGCCTTTCCATGTTCAAAAAGGATTTCAGCGGTCGGAAAGCGTGATCAGTATTTTCGGAGGCTGGAGCCTCAACAACATTGCCTGGTACAGTCCTATGCCGATTTACCAGGTTATCCGAGGGTGGCTGGAACACTTCTTCTCGACCAGTGTTACGGGCGCCACAATCATAATGGACCCGACTGTCGCTGCCGACATTGCCGCTGCCGGCTTTGATTCCAAGCGGGCATATGCCGATTACCTCATCCGGAATACGGGAACGCCGGGCTGGCTGTACTGGCAGACGCGCCAAGAAGAACTGCGGCAGGCTGAAAGGGGAGTCGAACCGTATGCATCCTACATAAAGCTTGGCGAAAATAACGTGATTCCCGTGTCCCGTTTTACGGGAGAGGCCGTTATGGGAGTGCCAGTCAATCCATCGGTCAATTTTCCCAGAAGTCCCACCCCGATTGAGATAATTGTGATGGGCGGAAAAACCAATACATATTGGTCCGGTGGTGACTTCAGCTACGCGTCGAGCACAACTGTCGATAAATGGAGATGACCGCGATCCTGTTT
>DKBB01000329.1 GCA_002451015.1 Acidobacteria bacterium UBA6911 | reverse complement strand
TCACTTCAGTAAATGCTGGGGATAAAGGATTTGCAAAATGCAGCATGTTCGAAACTATGTTATTGAGCGACTGGCTGCCAATCCTAATGTTTTCGGCCCACCGTTTTAAATCCCCAGACACCTCTTTTTCCAGAAGTGAGGCAAAAAGCTCAACGCTCCCAAGAGGATTTCTGATTTCATGGGCTAGCTCAACGGCCATTTCTCCCATAGCTGAGAGTCGTTCGACTCTTTTGTTCTGCTCCTGGAGCGCTTTCATTTCGGTTATGTCGCGGATAATGTGAAGGGTTCCGATCTGATTGCCGTTCGCATCTGTAAGAGGCGTGCCTGAAGTAGCCAGTATCTTCTGTTTTTTCCCTCTTTTGAGCGGAATTTCGATCTCGCACTTTCCCCCGCTCAACGCAACGGACGAGGAGAGATAGGAACGCATATTGACGCTGATATAAGGTTTCCGCCGTTTCCCGGATTTTGCAAGAAGCCCGGTTGCCATCGGATTGCAAAGATTCAAATTGCCCTTGTCGTCCATAACAAGGACGCCGCATGGAAGTCTTTCGAGAATGTTGTGCAGGTAATTCTGGGCTTCTTCCTTTTCTCGTAAGCTCCTTTCCAATTCCATATTCTTGGCTGCCAGTTCTTCTGTAAGCCTCTGCGCTTTTGCCTGGAGTTGGCTGTATGCCGTTTCAAGGGAACTTGAAGCCCTTGTAAACATTTCAAAAGCTTCAATTAGCAACCCGGTTTCTCCTTCCTGTCGAATCTTATTTTTCGAACTGGACGGAAATACCAGGTTTTCTAGTTGTTCTTTTACATTCTCTGCCTCCGGCGTCATGCATTCCCTCCGGGCATAATTTTTAAATTCCCGACCACAGGACCGCCACAATTGATAGCGATGCCTGATCCATTTAAAGGCAATCGCTATGCCATGAGGGATCATTAAATAAAAAAAATATGTAATCCTATTTATATCTATTAGATAGAACCATCGATTCAATATTCTTACTGCAGCGTCTCTTCCTTTTTTAATGATGAAAGTCAATTTGTTGACATGCAACCAATCGAAGCTTTGACGCACAGTCATTGAAAAAAGTAGAGGTCGGTCATTAGTGAGGGGTCCATGGTACGGAAAAAGGATATTCTAAAACAAAATTTTGCACATCCGGACGGGGTAATGACTTGGAGCCTAGGATGGGACAGGACGCATGCAGCTACAAAAAAATATTGATTTGATAGCAGAATACCCGACGTGCAACATCCCTGCAGGCATGCTCTGGTTCCTGGCTACCGGTTACTCAGAGGGAATAATCCGTGGAGGTCCCGCTTGTTTAATTATTCTTCCTCGATATTTTCCTGCAAACGGCGAAGAGAATTTTTTTATTTTAGACATGAATTTGTTGACAAATGTGAATTATATGAGATATATAAAATCTCCGAATCAACGATTTTCAGCATTAGTTAACCTACAATTCGAATTCTTACGAGGGGCCAATGGTACGGAAAAAGGACGTCAGGATCCTTATTGTCGATGATGAAGACTACATGAGAGAAGTTGTCCGACAAGCTCTCGAAGGTGCTGGGTTTGAAGTTGATGAAG
This sequence comes from Acidobacteria bacterium UBA6911, assembly GCA_002451015.1. Taxonomy (GTDB): domain Bacteria; phylum Acidobacteriota; class UBA6911; order UBA6911; family UBA6911; genus UBA6911. The sequence continues at coordinate 4,499 of DKBB01000329.1, read as the reverse complement.
CTGCCGACGGTAAAACAGCACTGGCTATGCTTCGTCAATATCCCTACAACATTATCGTTACCGATATAAGATTGCCCGGATTGACCGGAGATAAAATCCTCGAAGAAGCTCTCTCACTTTTTTCTGAAACGATTGTCATTGTAATGACCGGCTTTGGAAATATACAGTCCGCCGTAGAAGCCATGCGTAAAGGTGCATATGACTACCTGCCGAAACCGTTCCAGCTCGACGAACTTGTAGTTCGTGTCGAGAAAGGAATTGAAGAACAACAACTCAAGTCTGAAAACCGGATGCTGCGGGGAGAGCTCCAAAGCAAGTATCATTTCTCGAATCTGGTTGGAAACAGTTCGGCAATGCAGAACATCTACAGGCTGATCAGCGTGGTTGCCTCCAAGAACAGCACGGTGCTTATCGAAGGAGAAACTGGCACTGGAAAAGAATTGATAGCCCGTGCCATTCACTACAACGGCCCTCGTAAAGACCAGCCTCTGGTCAGCGTAAATTGTGGAGCCATCCCGTCCAACCTTCTTGAAGACGAGCTTTTCGGCCATGTAAAAGGGGCTTTCACCGGTGCACATCAACACAGGATAGGTAGATTCGAACAGGCAAACCACGGCACGCTTTTCCTGGACGAAGTATCCAGTATGCCGTTAGACCTCCAGGTCAAATTGCTGCGCGTACTTCAGGAGCGCGAATTTCAAAGAGTCGGCAGCCCTACTACAATTAATGTGGACGTGCGCATCGTTGCCGCTACAAACAGCAATCTTCTGGAGGCGGTGGAAAAGGGTGATTTCCGGGAAGACCTGTACTATCGCTTGAACGTAATACCCATGCATATCCCGTCGCTGAAAAACCGACGCGATGACATCCCGTTGCTAATCCAGCATTTTTTAAATAAATACTGTACGGACCAGATCCTTCAACCCAAGGGCGTGTCGAATGAAGCCATGAAGCACCTGATGTCCTACGACTGGCCCGGAAACGTCCGCCAGCTTTCGAATTCGGTTGAAATGGCGGTCGCGCTTTCTGGGGATCGTGATGTCCTGGATAGGGAGGATTTCCCGGTCGTTTCAAAGCCTGCAGGTTCGAAAACATCCTTTCAGACTATCGATATTCCCGACGACGGGATCGATTTCAACACCATGATTTCCGATCTCGAAAAACAGCTTATTCTCCAAAGCCTGCAGGCGGCCAGGGGAAATAAAAAGAGGGCAGCTTCCCTTCTCCAACTGAAAAGAACCACCTTCGTCGAAAAGCTGCGTCGGATGGGAGTGGAACCATCGATGGGAGAATCGGCAGAAATATAACAAATCGCAGCCGAATCGCGAAAAAATCCAATCCATGATGGAGGGCTCCTTCCTTCATGGAGTTTTTACTGCGCATCGAAATAAGATTGTCCCTTTCCGGCCAATCTGCGAAAATCCCCTATCCCGCATTTCTTATCGGGTTTGCCGCGGCTTTATCTTCAGGCCACCGCCGTTTGATAATCGGTATAACCTTGTATAAAATGCAGGCTAATTCAAGGAGGTGGAGGTTGCCGACAAAAAAACTGTGGGGGGGGCGTTTTTCTTCCGAGGAAGATCCGTTCTTTTACGAGTTCAACAGATCCCTCTCTTTTGACAGAGAATTGCTGGAAGTGGACGTCCTGGGCAGTCTCGCATACGCCCGTGCATTGGAACGGGCTGGCGTATTCACTCCCCGTGAAAGAAGCAAGGTAGAAAAGGGGCTACGCGACGTCCTGAAGGATCATCTGCGCAACCCGGGGCTTATCGAGAGCAGCCGATCGGAAGACGTACATACCTATGTGGAACAGGCTCTGGCCGAAAAAGTGGGCGCGCTTGCGCTCAAGCTCCACACGGGGAGAAGTCGCAACGATCAGGTTGCGACCGATCTTCGGCTTTATCTTCTTAAAAAAGAATCCGGAATTGAAGATAGGATACTGGATCTGCTTGATACTCTGGCCGATCTGGCTGAAAAACATCTCGGCGTGATCCTGCCGGGATATACGCATCTCCAAAGAGCGCAACCCGTACTTTTTTCCCATTACCTTCTGTCCTATGCGGAAATGCTGCTTCGGGACCTGCAGCGTCTCAGGGAAGCAAAGCGGAGAACCGATGTCTGCCCGTTGGGATCTGGCGCTCTTTCGGGGACGGTCTACAATATCGACCGGAAAATCCTCGCCCTCGACCTTGGATTCTCTGCCGTTTCGGAAAACAGTATGGATGCGGTTTCCGATCGAGATTTTGTTCTCGATTTTCTCTTTTTTGCAAGTACTCTTCTTGTCCATTTGAGCCGTCTTTCAGAAGATTTTATCCTCTACAACTCCGGGGAATTTTCTTTTTTGCAGATGGATGACAGTGTCGCGTCGGGAAGTAGCCTGATGCCGCAGAAAAAAAATCCCGATGCCCTGGAACTGATCCGCGCCAAGACCGGACGGACATTAGGTCATTTGGTTTCACTCATGGCGGTCCTGAAAGGCTCCCCGATGACCTATAACAAGGACTTGCAGGAGGACAAAGAGGGACTGTTCGACGCCATTAAAACGACGGAAGACTGCCTGCATATGATTCAGCTTGTTCTTGAAAGAGTGCACGTCGATCCTCGGCGGATGCAGGAGTCTGCGACACTGGGCTACCTGAATGCAACCGAACTCGCAGATTACCTGGTTGCAAAAAAGATTCCATTCCGGGAAGCACACAGCCTGATTGGGAAAATTGTAGTTCGTGCGTCCGAACTGGGCCTTACACTGAAAGACTTGTCCGTCCGGGAATACCAGAGCTTTTCTCCTCTTTTTGAGAAGGACCTGTATGCCTGCCTGGATCTGAAAAAAACAGTCGCCCGCCGAAAGGAATTGGGCGGAACGTCGGCTACAACAGTTAAAAAAGCAATCCGGACACTGAGGAAAAAGATACAGATATAGATTCAATATAGAACGTTTAAAATTAAATATATAATGTATAACTTTAAGCTTGTAACGATTGAACGTTACAAGCTTTATTCCTGATATCCAGATATTTGAAGGATGAATGGCGAGAATTATGAACGGTCAGATAATATGCCTATGAAATAAATCTATATCCATACATTGTCATCAGCCGTCATTTCTCCCCCGGCATTGCCGGTATTGATTGTTCCGGCTGGTTCAATCAGCATTGCCCGGCACTCCAAATCAGCCGAGGGTTTATGCTCCACACCTTTTGGTACAACAAACAATTCCCCTGCCACGATCGTCACGGAACCGTCTCGGAAAGCAATGGTCATTTCACCATCGAGAACAAAGAAGACTTCATCCGTAGTATCATGTTTATGCCAAACAAACTCGCCCTGGAATTTTACAGCCTTGAAATGATAATCATTCATGGACGCTATAATTTTAGGGGCCCAATGATCATCAAATTTTAAAAATTTCTCTTTAAGGCGGATTGGTGCATATTTCATTGCGGTTTAATGAATTACCTGAATCCCACTATTCTCGCAGAATTGATCTTTCGACGTTGGAGGTTAAGCGTTCACACATGCAACGTGTACCGAAGCCTTATTCTTCCAAATACGTATAGCTACCGAGGGTAGCCTGAAAGGATTTGCAGAAAGAATCGAGTTCTTTCCTTGAAATCTTGGATTGGTTTTCCGCGTTATGCGCCCTATCGTGGAAATTCTCGACAAGTTCCTGCATTTGGTAACCGGCGGATTCGAGAACTTGTCCCAGAGTCTCTCCTCTAATTATTTTGTCGATATGAGGCTTTCCGGAATCGTCAAGCAGGAAATGCGCCTCGTTTGCGGAACCCAACAGATTGTGGTTCATTCCAAGTGACTCCTGATAGGCTCCAATCAGGAAAATCGCCAGGTAATAGGGTTCGTCGTTGACTCCGTGAAGTTCCAGTGCCTGCTTTACGTCCCTCAGATCGACGAATTTATCGATCTGTCCGTCGGAATCGCATGTAATGTCGCACAGGGTTGCTCGCTCCGTGGGTTCTTCTGTGAGACGTGTAATTGGTATGATAGGAAAAAGTTGATCCAGCGCCCAACTGTCCGGAGTGGACTGAAAAACGGAAAAGTTGCATATATACTTGCTGGCCAGGATATTCTCCAGGTCTATAAATTCCTCAGGGCGTTCCTTCATGGAACGTGAAAATTTAATGGCTTTTCTGCAAATCTGCCAGAAAAGCCATTCACCCTGTGCCCGGTTTTGCAGATTCAAATATCCCAGATTGAAAAGGGATTGAAGCTCTTCACGGTTCTGCAGGGCATCATGGTAATATTCACGAAAATTCTTCGGATTTATATCCTTGTATAGGTCCGTCATCTCCTCGACGACTTCAGAATCGACTTTGGAGGGATTGATCAGGGTTCCGCCCAGCCCTGGATTCAAGGTTCGTATGACGTTGGTAATAAAAAGCGCATGATGGGCGGCAACGGCCCGTCCGCTTTCAGTCACGATCGTCGGCGGAGGAACATTCTCAGATTCACAAATCTCGTTGATGGTATAGACAATATCATTG
>DKBB01000039.1 GCA_002451015.1 Acidobacteria bacterium UBA6911 | reverse complement strand
AACGGAGTGTACCAGGGGACGTCGCAGGAATGCGAATCCTGCCACTTGAGTGCGTATAACGGCACACAAAACCCAAACCACATTTCCGCCGGATTCCCGCAGGATTGTACGATGTGCCACAGCACAACACAATGGCCTGGAGCGAGTTTCAACCACAATTCTACAGGGTATATATTGGCGGGGGCGCATACCGACGCGAGCTGTAACCTCTGTCACGAAAACAATGTTTTTGCGGGCACGCCGACGCAGTGTTCTTCATGCCACCTGGCGGAATACAACGGGAGCGTGGATCCGGACCATATAGCGGCGGGATTTCCCCAGGACTGCTCCCTATGCCACAGCACGGCGCAGTGGCTCGGCGCTGTTTTTGATCACACGGCCGGCACGCAGTTCCCACTAACGGGAACACACAACTCGCTCGGCTGCTCTTCTTGTCATTCCAGCGGTGTCTACGACGGGCTCGAACAAACTTGTGTATCCTGCCATCTCAACAGATACAATACCGCTACCAACCCGAACCATGTATCTGCAGGATTTCCCCAGGATTGTGCGGTCTGTCATACCACGGCAGCTTGGATGCCGGCCGGTTTTGATCATTCAAGCCAGACCTCTTTTGACCTTACAGGTGCGCACACGACTGTTTCCTGTGCCAACTGTCATATTGGCGGTCAGTATGCAGGCACGCCCGCCGACTGTTATCCATGCCATCAAAGTGTCTATAATCAAACGAACAACCCGAACCACTCGGCTGCGCAATTTCCGACAACATGTGACACCTGTCACACGACCACGCAATGGACAGGGGCCACTTTTAATCATACGTGGTTCCCCGAAGATCATAGAAGTGCAAATACTTGCAATGATTGCCACCCCGATTCCACCAATTACGCGATCTTCAACTGCCTGGGTTGTCATTCAAAAAGTCAGACAGACTCCAAACATGCGGGACGTAGCAATTACGTGTATAACAGCGCCAATTGTTACGCGTGCCATCCGACAGGACGCAACTGAACTATGTATGTAAAAAAGATCTCGTATGGTGCAACCATGTTCTTCAGCAGGATGAACCATCGCAGAACCGGATTCCAGTTTGTTTCTCCTTTTCTGTTTATCCTTGTGTTTTTGGTTTTATCGGGAAACTTCAGCCACGCAAGCGAGAAGTACGATCCGATCCAGACCGGCTTGTTGGTGAAGTTTATCGCCGAAGATGCCATCTATCTTAGAGGCGGACGTGCCGTCGGCCTGGCGGTAGGTCAAAGGCTTGATGTTAAAAGAAAGTCTGTTCAGGCTTCCGGAAATATTGACGTTGTACCTGTAGAAACAGATTCCGCTTTAGTTTCGGATTCTATTGCCACGATAGAGGTTGTTTCGGTTGCCACTAATTCTGCGGTTTGCGAAATTATTACCTCCGCTGGTAATATCCAGCCGGGAGATGTGGCATTTCTTTCGGAGGAAGATTCGGAAAAACTCATTTCGGCTCGAGCCACGGCGGAATTGAGGAGATATCCACAGACGATTACCTTTACAGAAGACAATCCACTGGAGGAGGAAGCGCGCGCCGGTGTTTTGACCCGTAGCCTGCCCGAGGTAAATCGGGTTAGCGGCCGTCTGGGAGTGGAATACAATACCATCCTGGATCCGACCGGCACGGGTGTGGATTCCAGGCAGATTGGAATAATAGCCAGAGTTGATTTTACGAGGCTGGGAGGGACTTATTGGGATTTTAATGGTTACTACAGGGGGCGTCTGCATTCCCGGACAAGAGGTCCGGAACAGGAAACGCTGACCGACCTGATCAACCGGACCTATCACCTGAGTCTTACCTACAACAATCCGTGGTCGAACTGGGTGGCCGGCGGCGGCAGAATGTACCTTCCCTGGGCCACGAGCCTTGGTACCATCGACGGCGGCTATTTGGGTCGCAGAATCGGAAAGAAGGTCACTTTTGGAGTATTCGGGGGATCCTCACCGGACCCGACTTCCTGGAACTATGACAAGGACCGGCAATTGGGAGGAGTGTTTGCAAACTTTAATGTCGGCCATTTTGAATCGGCTCGCCTGACAAGTACGGCCGGACTGGCTTTGAGCGGAGTTCGCTGGAAAACGGACCGCCAGTTCGGATTCTTTGAAAACAGTTTCTTTTACAAACGGTATCTGTCGGTTTTTCATAATCTGGAGGCGGATTTATTGCGCGATTTTTCTCTTTCGGGAGAAAATAAACTTGCGCTCAGCCGTAGCTATCTTACGGTTCGCATTCAACCGGTCCGGTTTTTAGGTTTCAACTTCAGTCATAATTATTTCAGGAACATTCCCACCTTCGATTCCAGGCTCATTGGTACCGGTCTTGTCGATCATCTTCTTTTCCAGGGTTTCAATGGCGGAATCCGGCTGGAATTGCCGTATAATATCCATCTCTATTCCAACCTGGGACGCGGCGAAAAAACAGGCGACACAAACCCCTCTTTAAACCGTACCTTCGGCCTGACGCTGGGGCGGATCGGGTTTACGGGTATTCGTGCGGATTTTCGTTATTCGAGATTTAACAACACATTCGGCAGCGGACAGTATCGGTCCATCACTATCAGTCGTGAAATCGGCAGATTCCTGAGGTTCAATATCCGGGGCGGACAACAGGATTTCGCTTCCCTGACAACATCCAGCAACCGGTCCCGATGGCTCAGCATGGATTCGGACTATTACCTCGGCCGGCACTATGTCCTTGGAGCCGGATTTACCGTTTATCGCGGCCAGACACAGAATTACGACCAATGGTATGTCAACTGGAGTTATCGGTTTTAGGGCATTTGCCTGTTGGATTTCACGACCGGGCTCCGGAGGGCGCCTTTCTTCAGACTAGCGACTCCCTTTGAACTCTCTCCGGGCAGTAATTATGCATAGGATCCTTCAAAAGTTTGCAAACCCGCAGGGAAATCAGTCAATTTCTCCGGCTTTCCGCAGTTTGTCGTCAAAGAATAAAATCATCCGTACTGTAGTAGAATCGGCTGTTGTCCCGTTATAATGACGGGTAATCTATGTTTCTTTGCCGGCTTTAACGAGTAATATAGCGGTGGAATGGCTATGAAAGACAAAAAAAGAGTTTTCCTGCTTATAGGAATTATGGCCGTCGCCTGTATTTCCGTTACCGGGAGTACGATCGCCATGCTCTATAACACCGCTGTGGAAGGACAGCGTGAGGTTCTTGTGGCAACGGTACAGAGCCAGGCCCGATTGATAGAAGCCATCTCCGAGTTCAACGCCACATATCTTAAGGACCATCCGGGCGGCCCTCCGGATTCCACCCTGGATCAGCTGATAGAGGCCCATAAGAAGTATCGGGGGATCGGCAAAACCGGGGAATTCACGCTGGCAAAGCGTGACGGCGACAATATCGTTTTTCTGTTAAGCCATCGCTACTATGATTTCGACACTCCGAAACCCGTACCGATAGATTCTGATTTAGCCGAACCGATGCGGCTTGCCCTTTCCGGGCTTTCCGGAACCATCATCGGATTGGACTATCGCGGGGAAAAAGTGCTGGCGGCATATCAGCCGGTCAGAGGTCTGGAATGGGGCATCGTGGCGAAGATAGATCTCGCCGAGATAAGGGGCCCTTTTCTGAGGGTCTCGATTATTGCTCTGCTGGTGGCTGCGATCGTTATACTGGTGGGTACCAGGCTTTTCCTGAACATCACCAATCCGATCATGGAGCGCCTCCGGAAGCACTCCCAAAGTTTGGCGGAAATGGTAGCGTCGCTGCAGAAAAACGAAAAATTGCTGCAGAAAGCCCGCGACGAACTCGAAACACGCGTGAATGAACGCACGGCGGAATTGGTGGAAGCCAAGGAAACGCTGGAGCTGGAAGTTCATGAACGGTCCCTCGCGGAACAAAGGCTCCAGGAACTGTGGAATATAGCGGAAATGGTCAATCTGGAATACCAGGATTTGTGTGAGCACATACTTCAGGGTTCCCTCCGGATGACCCAGAGCCAATTCGCCTTCTACGGATTCCTGAATCGTGACGAGAGTTCCATGTCCATCTATGCCTGGTCCAGGGAGGTTTCAGATCAGTGTTGCATAT
>DKBB01000122.1 GCA_002451015.1 Acidobacteria bacterium UBA6911 | reverse complement strand
CCGCCGGCGGAAATATCCGGAGCTCATACAGAAAGGTCCGGGCGCGCAGGGCATGGGATTTTGCGTTGGCAAGCGTTGCCGTGGTGCTTGAGTTCGACGAGGACACCGTCCGGAACGCCCGTATCGCTCTCGGCGGTGTGGCAGGCCATCCGTGGAGGGTCGAGGCCGCGGAAAAGATACTTCAGGGGAAGAAGCTGGACGATAAGACGGTGTCCGAAGCCGCTGCCGCGGCAGTGGAAGGCGCCACACCCCTGCGGGACAACCGTTACAAGCTGGATATAGTCAAGGGAGTCGTAAAGGAATCGCTTCTGGCTCTGGCGTAATATTAATGTAAATGGTGACAGGCTAGAATTTCNNTTCTAGCCTGTCACCATTTTTATTTGCGGAAGCGGCTGCAGTCGATGGCGTATTTCTTGACCTTGTAGTTGACTATCCTTTCGGTTGCGCCCAGCAGCCGGGCGGCCTTTCTGCGATTGCCGCGCGTGGTTTTCAGGGCGTCCTGTATCAGATCCTTCTCATAAGACGATACGTTTTCCTCGAGAGACAGTTTACTGATCGTTCCGGTTTCCTCCGCGGTCTGCAGCGTCGGAGGCAGATGGTGGGCGTGAATGACACTACCGTCGGAAACCAGCACGGAGCGTTCGATGGCGTTTTCCAGCTCACGAACATTCCCCGGCCAGTGGTAACTCATCAGCATGTCGATGGCGGGGGTGGAAATCCGCTTGATGTTCTTGGAGTGCTCCTTGGTGTATTTTTCGAGAAAAAAATCGGTCAGGGCCATGATATCCGGCTTTCTCTCACGCAACGGCGGAACAAAGATGGTAAAAACGTTCAGCCGATAGTAGAGATCTTCGCGGAATGCCTTCTCAGCTATTGCGGTTTCCAGGTCTTTATTCGTTGCGGCGATCAGCCGGACTTTGATCTTGATCGATTCCGTGCCTCCCAGCCGTTCGATCTCCCGCTCCTGAATTACGCGAAGCAGTTTGATCTGGGTGGCAAGATTCAGATCCCCTATCTCGTCGAGAAAGAGAGTCCCCCCGTTAGCCAACTCGAAGCGACCCAGCTTGCGCGATTGCGCGCCGGTGAACGCGCCCTTCTCGTAACCGAAAAGTTCCGATTCGATAAGCGTATCGGGTAGAGCGGCGCAACTGACCTTTACAAAAGGCTTTTTCGCCCTCGGAGAATTGTAATGGATGGCGTGGGCGATCAACTCCTTGCCGGTGCCCGATTCGCCCCGTATCAATACGTTGGTATTGGTTCCGGCGACCTGGGATATCTGCTCGTAGACCTGGCGCATACCGCCGCTGCTGCCGACCATGTTTGAAAAGTCATAACGCTCGCGCAGTTCTTCCCGCAGGTGGATATTTTCCGCGACCAGGTGTTTTGTTTCCGCTCTCACCAGGTGCTCCACCTGGACCGCCTGGGCAATCATTGCGGTCACAACCCGAAGAAATTGAACAACGCGGTCGTAATCCCGATCCTGTTTAAAACGTAAATCTATCCCGAGAGCCCCAATCGTTTTTCGCCCTATGTTAATGGGCACACAGATGTAGCTCAGTTCCTCCTTGAGGCCCTTTCGCTTGGCGGCCCGATTCAACAACATCGGCTCCTGACTCACACGGGGGATCACAATCGGCCTGCCGGTTTCCACCACCCTACCGGTCACTCCTTCCCCCATACGGTACCGAGCGAGCAGTCCTTCTTCTGTAATCCCGTTGGATGCTTCTATCGTCAGGTCCGAGTCCGGACGCAACAACGTCACCGCGCTGCGGAACATGTTCTGGCTCCGCTCGAGAATTTCCAGGATGCGATGCAGGGAATGTTGCAGGTTGAGCGTTCCCGACAGAGCGTGGCTGACCGCAACAAGTGTGGCCAGCTTTCTTGCTTCATTCGATTCTGTCTTCACCATTTGATATTACCACAAATATGTATAATTAATAATTTATCATACATATTTGTATTTTAAAAATCAAGCGACATTGCGTTGTGTGCACTCAGGGGAATCGTTTAGATCCGGGTGCTTTCCCTATATTGCACCAGAATATCCGGGTTGGTTTGAGGGAAAAAGAAATCAGCAATCAGAATTGTAACGGTGTTGGCCAGGAATCCGGGTACGATTTCATACATCATACTTCCCCATGGACCGTGCTTCCATACAACAAGCACTACGGTTCCAACAACCATGCCAAGCAGGGCCGATTGCCAGGTCGTTCGCCTGGAGAAAAGGGCGAAGAGCACAAGGGGACCGAAAGCCGCGCCAAAACCTCCCCAGGCATAAGCCACTATCCCCAGAATGGAATCCCTGGGATCCATGGCCATGATGAGAGCGAAGATGGAAATGACAATCACACAGGCCCGTCCTATGATCATAATCTCCCGGTTTCCCGCTTTGCGCCGGACAATCCTTCGGTAGAGGTCCTCAGTGAGCGCTGAAGAGGAAACCAGAAGCTGTGAGTCAATCGTGGACATAATCGCCGAAAGGATCGCCGCAAGCATAATCCCGCCGAGCCAGGGGCCCATCATTTCCCGAATCATGTAGATGAACACCTTTTCATGTTCTCTCTGTGCAATATCCAGAGACTCGAACATGCCGATGCCGATCATGCCTATTATGACGGCGCCGGTCAGGGAAATCGCCACCCAGACTGTGGCGATAACGCGGGACCTTCGGAGTTTTGCCAGCGATTGCACGCCCATAAAACGTACCAGAATGTGGGGCTGCCCGAAATAGCCCAGACCCCAGGCCATTGCCGAAAAAATGGCAAGCAAAGGGGCGGTCCCTTCCGGTATGAATCCCCGCGCAATATTCCTGGCATCGAGGGATTCGACGATGGATTCCGTTCCTCCGATATTATGAAAAGCGACCACCGGAACAACCACAATCGCCAGTATCATGAGCAATCCCTGGAACAGGTCGGTCCAGCAGACTGCCAGAAATCCTCCCAGGAAGGTATACAGGATAATGATGATTCCGCCCGTCAGAACGGCGGTTGAGAAAGACACGTTGAAAGTGGATTCGAACAACCGCCCGGCCGCCACCAGGCCGCTGGACGCATAGATTGTGAAAAAAACCAGTATAATGCATGCCGAAACAATGCGCAGCAACCCGGTCGGGTCGGAAAACCGCTCTTCAAAAAAGGACGGCAGGGTGATGGCGTTCGTATTCTTCGTGTAGATCCGCAATCGCCCGGATACCAACCACCAGTTGAGAACCGTGCCGATAAAAAGGCCTATAGCGATCCAACTGTCCGAAAGGCCCGACACATAGATAGCACCCGGCAAGCCCATCAGGAGCCACCCGCTCATATCGCTGGCCTGTGCGGACAAAGCGGTCACCCATGCACCCATGCCACGCCCGCCTAAAAGATAGTCTTCGAGATTCCGGCTCTTTCTGTAGAAAAAAAGCCCGATCGCCATCAGGGCCAGGAAGTAAGCAATGAATGTAATCAGCGTTGGCCAGGGCATATAAAAATCCTTCACTCAATTCCTGCGTGTAACATATCCAACCGTGCCTGAACAGGCGTCTGAAATTTCCACCTTTATACCAGACTTGCACACACAGGCAATCCACATAAATCGGATATTTGATATCGAAAAACGCTACGGTCTGAAACCGGGGATAAAGGCGGTTGATGCCGGCACCCGGATCCGAAGCAATCCCCTATCCCGGACTTCATTCACAGACTGAATAATTCCGGGATAGTCCACTTTTCTCAGGGACTTCAGGTGAGCCGGCACTCCAAAAAACAGATTTAAAATTCAATTTATTGGATTAAACGGGACGCAATGCGATACCCGATAAATGGCATGAAGTTATATGTCTTTAATAAATATGTACTTATGCCTCAGGCAGAACATGGTTGACATTGGCATGGTTTATGCTTTAAAAGGTGTAATTTTCCGTTTTCCAAGCTTTGGCCCTGGGCCAAGCGCATGTGTTTGGGAGTTTTTTCGCGGTCCCTTCCCGCGACGCCAGGAATCTCCCAAGCAATGAACGCTTTTTCAGGGCCTGGCTTGGCACAGTTTTCTATTTCCCCAAAAACTAAAAGGCAGCGAAAGGATTGGTTTGCTCGACAGCCAACAAGCAGCCGATCGTCTGGCTTTTATTCCTCACTGGTTTTTGTGAAAAAGCGACCGGAAAGGTGCTGAGGGCTTTTGGACACAGTCGAGTCGCTGCATGAAAAGTGCGTCGAGAAGTGTGAGAGAACGCGCCCAATGCATCTAAAGCCTAAATTGCATCCGTATCAGGGAGGGTCCTATGTGCCGTCGCAGCAGAAAACCGACCCCGATAGGCACCCAAAATCCCGGTGCGTATCAGGACCGGTGATGCAGGCGGGAACTATTCGGATTCGGGATATATCTGGATATAGGCCTCTTCCTTGAGGCGACCAAGAAATCTTCTGAGCTCGGGACTGACTTTATCGGACCAAATCTGGTTTTTGATTGCCACTTCAACCTCCTCCAGGGGAGGTATCGTGGAATGTATGCGGTTGTCCACACGATAGATCACATAGCCGTCCTGTGTCTTTTGGGGTTCGGAGATATCTCCGGAATCCAGGCCTTCAACGGCTTTAACGATATCGGGATGCCATTTTTCAATCTGGTTGCTTCCGATGGTGCCGCCTGTACTGGCCGTTGCCCCCATTGAATACTGGCTGGCCAGGGATTGGAAGGATTCTCCCTGTTTCAACCGGTCGTAGAGGTCGCGGACCCGGCTTTTTGCCCTTTCTTCGCTCCCTTCATGGTCGGTTGTGATGAGTATCTCGCTCAAACTGACTTCCTCCGGAGTGGCAAATTCTGGGGCATGGTCCTTATAGTATTGTTCGACCTCCTGTGTCAGGAGGGTGATCCGGGAATTGACGAAAATATTTATCACTTCCCTGGACATGATGTCGTCGCGGACCATTTCCCGATAAGTGCGCAAACTGGATCCCTGCTGCTCCAGAATTTCTTCGAACTGATCCAGACCCTCGATCCCGTTTTCCTTCATAATCTGTTGAATTCTCGAAGATACTTTAGGCTCGACCTCCGCATCAACACCCACTTCAATAGCCTTCTGAATCAGTAACTTTTCCTCTATCAGCGTATTGAGAACGTCTTCTTCCTCTCTCAAAACTGCCTGTTCCAGCTGTTCTCCGCTGTACCTTCTTGAAAGCTCCTTGCGTAACGAAGCCATTCTCCGATTTATGTCGGACAATGTGATTATGTCTTCATTGACTTGGGCATAAATACGGTCCACGACCTTGGCCTGCGCGTTGCAGAAACCACAGAGAATTATTAGGACCGCTCCTATTAGGTTTCTCATTGGAATTCCCTTCACTGTCGGCATGCTGTTCGGGCTTAAAATACCCCATACCTTTATAATTTACGAAAAAAAATAGATTAGAGACTAAAAATTTCTTATTCAAGGTTAAAAAGCAGAAGTCAGAAGTCAGAAGTCAGATAAAGGATGAATATTCCGATTTCTAAAATATCAATTCGAAAATAAACAAATTAATAATCCGCTCTATACTTGTGACCATCCTGCTCCTCGCTCCTGATTATTGCCTGATCACATTTAAGATATTTCCGATCAGCTCGAAAATTTCCTCCGGGGGACCGTCCGGCACGTTCAGGGTTAACAATCCTTGAGGAGAAAAGGTTGCGTTTTTGTTTCTCGTTACAAGCATTAGTAGCTTCTCCGCATCAACCTTGGACTGATCGAGGAAGCGGAAGAAAACCTGGTTTTTGTTCTTTTCTATCGACTGTATCTGCAGCGCCATCGTCTGCTGCCTCAAAGCGGCATATCGGAACAGGTTTTCCACCGGGTCGGGATACCGGCCGAAACGGTCCACCATTTCCTGTCTGAGCCCATTCAGTTCTTCATCATCAAGAGCGGAAGAAATCCGTTTATACATTCGAAGCCGCTGGCTCGTATCCGCAATGTAGGATTCCGGAATCCGGATATCGAGATTGAGATTGATGCTGGTCGATATCTCTTCTTCCGTCTTCTCTCCCCGCAACTCTTCCACGGTCCGCTCCAGCATCCTGCAGTAAAGATCGAAACCGACCGTCTCTATATGGCCGTGCTGTTCCCCTCCGAGAAGGTTGCCGGCGCCCCGGATCTCAAGGTCCAGCGCCGCCACCCGGAAGCCGGTCCCGAGGTCGCTGAATTCACGGATTGCAGCCAGTCTCTTCCTCGCCACATCCGTCAGGATTTCATCGGAAGGGATAAGCAGGTAGGCATAAGCACGGCGGTCGCTCCGGCCGACGCGTCCCCGGAGCTGGTACAGTTGCGACAGGCCGTAAAGATCGGCTCGGTCTATGATGATTGTATTCACCCTGGGAATATCGAGCCCGTTTTCAATGATGGTCGTTGCAACCAGCACATCCAGCTTATCCTGCACGAACTGCATCATAATTCTTTCCAGTTCGCGTTCGTTCATCTGNNTCCATTTCAATTGCCGACCGTATTACATCGGAGCTGTATCTCAAAACAGATGTCTGTATTGCCAGCCGGTTCTTGGGCGGAGTCTCGATAGTGGACATATCCCTCAATCCAAGCAGCGCCATATTCAGCGTCCGCGGGATGGGAGTCGCCGAGAGGGTCAAAACGTCGACACG
>DKBB01000278.1 GCA_002451015.1 Acidobacteria bacterium UBA6911 | reverse complement strand
GAAAAATGGCACGGCTTGACCGACGTCGAAACCCGGTTCCGCCGGAGATACGTCGACCTGATCGTCAATCCGGACGTGCGCGCGGTCTTCGTCAAACGCAGCAGGATCATTCGGGAAATCCGCAGCTTCCTGGATGAGCGGGACTACCTTGAAGTAGAGACTCCGGTACTGCAGACAGTCGCCGGGGGAGCGCTCGCAAGGCCGTTCCACACCCACCATAACGCTCTGGACATGAACCTNNCCAGAATTTACCATGCTGGAATTCTACCAGGCGTACAGCGATTACAAGGATCTGATGGACCTCTCGCAGGAAATGATAACCAGGATTGCCGAAAAGGTAACGGGCAGCCGGCAGGTAAAGTATCGGGACCATGTTCTGGATTTCGGCAACTGGCAACGGATGACCATGAAAGAGTCCATATTCCGTTTCTGGCCCGTTTCCGGGACAAAACCCGAAGAGAACGATCTCACGGATGTCGAATCGCTCCGCGCTCTGGCAAAATCGGTCCACGCGCCTTTCGATCTGTCGGACGGACCGGGCAAGCTCTGTGCATCCCTGTTTGAAACCGTCGCCGAAGACAAACTGATTCAACCGACAATTATTTACGACTACCCGGCCGAAACGTCTCCCCTGTCGAAAACTAAACCGGACGATCCCGACATAGTGGAAAGATTTGAGCTGTACATTGCCGGAATGGAGATAGCCAATGCATACTCGGAGCTGAACGATCCGGCCGAACAGAAGGCGCGCTTCGAGGCCCAGCTCGCCGCCCGCGACCGCGGGGACGAAGAAGCGCACGCCATGGACGAGGATTACATCCGGGCCCTGAGTTACGGCATGCCCCCGACCGCCGGAGAGGGCATCGGCGTCGACCGGTTGACCATGGTTCTGACCGATTCGGCTTCAATCCGAGATGTCATACTGTTTCCCCTGCTCCGTCCGGAACAACCGGCAGAGAAGTAGTCAGAAGTCAGTAGTCAGAAGTCAGAAGTCAGATAAATGAAGACTTTTTCAAAATTTGAATAATCAAGTTGGAAAATTTTATTAAATTTCCATTTGGGATATATCCATACGTTAAAACGTTCGAACGTGCTGCTGGCTACCGACTTCTTTCGTCAACTTGTAACAGGGATTTCAAGATGGTGGCATCCATCTGAATCATTGATAAATTTTTCATTATTTCCGAATGACTATGAAATTTGAAATCTTCGTGGCTCTCCGATACCTCCGGGCAAGAAGAAANNATTTCGGTGATATCGGTCCTGGGTATCGCCGCCGGTGTCATGGCCCTGGTCATCGCGCTCGCCCTGTCGACAGGATTCAAGGAAGACATCCAGAATAAAATTCTCGGGACGACGCCCGCCATAACCCTGATGCGGAACGACAACGGTCCGCTGTTGGGTTTCGACGCGCTGCTCCGGGAAATGGGCCCAATGCCCCGAATAAACGGAAGCGCACCCGCAATTTACGATGTAGCATTCATCGAGAGCGACCGCCAGTTCCAGGATGCGAGAATCAAGGGCGTCATCCCTTCCCGCGAAAAAAACGTTTCCGATTTTTTCGATCACATCGTTGAGGGGGATCCCAAAGCCCTGGACGACGAACAACTTCCTTCCGGTCGGGATCCTTCCTCCCGGGAAAATATCATGGTCGGGAAGGAAATGGCACGCGCCCTGGGCCTACACTGTGGTGACAGGGTTAAGGTCACGCGCCCCATGGGGAAAATTACCCCCATAGGGAGAGTGGACTCCTGGAAAACGCTGCGCGTCGCGGCGATTTTTGAGACAGGCCTTTGGGACATTGACGCCAATTGGGCGTATATCAATATCGAAACCGCCCGTCGACTGTTCGGCTTTCCTCCCGATTCGGCCAAAGTCCTGCAATTCAAGACCGATGACCTGGATGGTGTCGTGCCGATCGCTCAAAATATCCGGAACGAAGCCGGTGAAGATTATTACGTAACGACCTGGATCGAAATGAATCGCCCGCTTTTCGAAGCTCTCAAGCTTGAAAAGAAAATTCTGTTTCTCACAATCGGGTTGATCGTTTTCGTTGCCTCTTTGAATATTGCGACTTCCCTGGTCATGATGGTCATGGACAAGCAGGGGGATATTTCCATTCTTGCCGCCATGGGTGCCACCCCCAGCACAGTTCAGAAGGTATTTATGCTTCAGGGACTTATCATAGGCCTGACGGGAACGATTATCGGAGACGTCCTGGGGGTGACAATCAGCTGGATCCTGGATCACTACAGGCTGATCCAGGTGGACGCCGAAGTATACAACATTCCGTTTATCCCCTTCTACGTCCAGGCTTGGGATGTTGCAGTAGTATCGTTAACGGCAGTCTTTATCAGTTACCTGGCTACCCTGTACCCGTCCCGGAGCGCCGCAGGGCTCGATCCCGTTGAGGTTCTGCGCTATGAGTAACCTGATTGAAGTCGACAGCCTGTACAAGGGGTATCGCTCCGGCAGCCAACGCCTGGAAATTCTCACAAATCTTTGCCTGAAGGTGGGAAAAGGAGAAATGATCGCCATAACCGGGGCTTCCGGTTCCGGGAAAAGCACGCTGCTGCATCTGCTGGGCGGCATGGATCGGCCGGATGGCGGCTCCATAAGAATTCTGGGGCAGGAGATTTCAACACTGAACACGCTGGAATTGTCCCGTTTCCGCAACCGGACAATCGGATTCGTGTTTCAATCTCACCATCTTCTGCCCGAATTCACGGCCCTTGAAAACATCATGATGCCGCTGCTGCTTCGAAACACGAACCGACAGGAAGCCGCCGTCGCCGCCCGAATGCTCCTGGCCGATGTAGGGCTGGATCAACGCAGTCATCATCGTCCCGGGGAACTGTCCGGAGGGGAACAACAACGGGTAGCCCTGGCCCGTGCTCTGGCCGGCACTCCGCCTCTTCTTCTGGCGGATGAGCCTACGGGCAATCTGGACCCCAAAACCGGACAGGGAATCGGAGAACTCATCCGCACCCTGCATGCCCGGCACTCGCTGACTTCCATTTTCGTTACTCATAACGAAAAACTGGCACGTACCTGCAGCAGAATCTATCGTCTCGAAAACGGCGCACTTATAAACCGGGAACCAAAATCCACCGGCCGGGAGTCCGCATAAAAACCTGGAATCATCCGGGCGCAGCAATGCATTTCTATAAGGATCCTAATCAAACAGATTATCCGTTAATTCTTGATCCAATTAGATCTAAAGATTAGACTATACAGTTACATTGCTCGCAATCTTCCCGATCTTAAACTTCTGGATTCTGACTCCTAACTTCTGGCCCCTGCTTTTGTTTCTTTACAGCCTTTCCGGTCTATCCGTATAATGAGGGAGAGCCATGAGGGTGAGAGTGCAAACGTATGTTTGAAAAATATACCGAAAAAGCCCGGAGAGTAATATTTTTCGCGCGCTATGAGGCCAGCCAGTTCGGCAGTCCCACGATAGAAGCAGAGCATCTGCTCCTAGGATTGATACGCGAAGACAAGAATCTTGCCTCCCGCTATTTTCCAAAAGCACAGGCCACGATCCAGAAAATCCGCAAAGAAATCGAAGGACGGACGATCGTGCGCGACAAAGTATCCACGTCGGTCGATTTGCCGTTTTCCGAAGAAAGCAAACGTGTGTTGAATGCCGCTGCGGAAGAATCCAGCCTTTTCTCCCATAAATACATTGGAACGGAACATATTCTCCTGGGTCTCCTGCGGGAAGACAGGTCGATAGCGGCGGAAATCCTAAAAGAATATGGAATTAACCAGGAATTAATCCGGGACGAGTTGAGTCATAACACACAGGAAAAACACATACCACACAAGGCCAAAGAACCCTTGAGCCTTGTCGAGTTTTCCCGGGATCTTACAGAAGCGGCAAGCAACGACTCGCTGGATCCGTTAATCGGCAGAGATACGGAAATTGAACGGATGGTTCAGATTCTTTGCCGCAGAAACAAAAACAATCCGGTGCTTATCGGGGAACCCGGTGTTGGTAAAACCGCAATCGTGGAAGGACTGGCACAGAGAATCGTCTCGGGACGGATTCCGCATCCACTCATAGACAAGAAAATCCTGGCGCTGGATATATCCTTAATAGTTGCCGGAACAAAATACCGGGGCCAGTTTGAAGAGCGGCTGAAAACGATCATGAAAGAACTCGTTGAAAATCGAAACCTGATCATTTTCATCGATGAGCTGCATACACTTGTCGGCGCCGGCTCCGCAGAAGGCTCCCTGGACGCCGCAAATATCCTCAAACCGGCATTGTCGCGCGGCGACATCCAGTGTATCGGATCTACAACCCCTTATGAATACCGAAAATCAATAGAAAAAGACCGGTCGCTGGAGCGACGGTTTCAATCGATCAAAGTACCGGCCCCCTCTGAGCAAGAAAGCATTGAAATTCTGAACGGGATCAAAGAAAAGTACGAGAGTTTTCACCAGGTCCAATATACCGATGAGGCCATTGAGGCGTCCGTTCGCCTGTCTAACCGTTACATTTCCGACCGATTTCTACCCGACAAGGCAATCGATCTGATCGACGAAGCCGGAGCCCGGATTAAATTGCAGAAGAATTCGGTTCCGGAAGAAATTGTCAATATAAAGCGCCGGATACGCGTTATTGACAGTCGGGTTGAGAACGCCATTTCCGCCCGTGAGTTTGAAAAAGCAGCCCGGTACCGCCTTGAAGGGGACGAACAGCAGGAAAACCTTCAGATTATGCGGGAAAGCTGGAAATTAAAAGGCAAACCTCCGCTGCAGGTGACCCGCGAAGATATCGAAGAGGTCATCGCAAAATGGACCGGCATACCCATTTCTTCCCTCCAGGAAGAGGAAATGGCCAAGCTCCTTCGAATGGAAGTCGAGCTGCATAAAAGAATCGTTAGCCAGGACAAAGCAATTAGCGCATTAAGCAAAGCCATTCGAAGATCCCGAGCGGGCCTGAAATCCCCGAAACGGCCGGTGGGTTCTTTTCTATTCCTGGGTCCGACAGGCGTCGGCAAGACGGAAATGGCCCGGTCGCTCGCCGCATTCCTTTTCGGCAGCGACAATGCAATGATCCGGCTGGACATGTCCGAGTATATGGAAAAGCATTCCGTATCCAAACTTATCGGATCCCCGCCGGGATACGTCGGCCATGAAGAAGGAGGCCAATTGACGGAGCAGATAAAAAGGAATCCCTATTCCGTTCTTCTGCTGGACGAAATCGAAAAGGCCCATCCGGACGTATACAACATTCTGTTGCAGGTTTTCGAGGACGGCCAGCTTACGGATTCCCTCGGCAACAGGATAGATTTTAAGAACACCATCATAATCATGACGTCCAATATCGGAGCCCGCCATCTGGAAAAACGCAGTCACATGGGATTTTATACTACAGCAGGCTCCGACGCCCGAAAGACCGAGGAATTGATTCAAAGTGAAGTCAAACGCACCTTCAACCCGGAATTTCTGAACCGGCTGGATGAGATTATTCTCTTTGAATCTCTGACGGATGAAGATCTGGAAAAAATCGTGGACATGCTCATCGGTATGGCTAATGAAGTGATGAAGGAAAAGAATATTACGGTCATCCTGAAACAGAATGCCAGAAAATGGCTGGTCTCACAGACCTGCCGGGATCGTTCCTACGGGGCACGCCCCCTTCGCAGAGCCATCCAGAAGTATATAGAAGATCCCCTCTCCGAGAGAATTATTCAAAACCGTATAAAATCGGGATCCACCCTGGAAATCTTCCTCAA
This sequence comes from Acidobacteria bacterium UBA6911, assembly GCA_002451015.1. Taxonomy (GTDB): domain Bacteria; phylum Acidobacteriota; class UBA6911; order UBA6911; family UBA6911; genus UBA6911. The sequence continues at coordinate 8,698 of DKBB01000278.1, read as the reverse complement.
AGACGACGCCCTCTACTACACACACGCCGGCCAGGAAGCGGACGCCGGAGTGAAACTCGCCATCTGACCCCCGGAACCTTCCGCGCCCTCTATCGTCTCCTTGCAGACTCCCCTGTTCGCGGACAGCGGGCTTCCAACGGCGGCCACATCAAACATTCGACCCACACCGGCAGTCCGAAAAACCGGGAGAAAACTCTGCCGGGGCAGGGCGACAAGACCGACGGTCAAACTGCGGTAAAACAGTACGGACCTAATAAAAAAATCGAACCAAATCGGGCTGTTGGAGTCTTTAACAAAGTATCGGGAAGGAGTGTGTCGGCTTGCTTCTTTCAGGTATGCCAAAATAACGGCTGTGAATGCATTTTTCCCGGGTTCGGTGCAACACGCCGTCGCTGCGCTGATTTTACCGCTAGCCTGTAAAATGGTATGCTCTTGGGGCAGGATAAACGACTTTTAATCTGCAGCAGCAGAACACGGTCGGGAAAGAGGAAATGGACCGCTGTCTTGAATGTCAAGAAGTATTCTCCTGGTAAATTATCGCTTATGTTCTTAGTCGTGCTGGATTTCGCGCCCTGTTTTATCTAATATAGAGGATCTTTTTTTAACGACCGGCTGGAGGTTGAATGGCTAAATCAGTAAAAATCGGGATCTGTATTCTGGGATTCCTTTTGTCGGGTCCTGTGGCCTTCGCGCAACAGTCAGAATCAACAAAAATCGAGAGAATAGATATACGGGGGAACCGGCGGATCCCGGAGGAAAGAATCCGTTTTTATATCCAATCTTTCCCTGGGGATACTTTCGATGAAGCAGATCTGGAATTCGATCTCCGGGCACTATGGAAATCCAACTTTTTCGATGATATCCAAATACAGGAAAGAGACGGCGATGTCGGTAAAATTATTACATTTATTCTTAAGGAAAAACCCCTGATCCGTGCGATCGAGTTTATCGGCAATAGCTCCTTTTCAGAATCTGATATCCTGGACGAATTCAAAGAAATGAAAGTCGGGCTTTCCATTGACAGCCGGTATGCCCCGTCAAAGGTTAAATCCGCAGAACAGATTCTAAAGAGACTTTTAATACAAAACGGGAAACCACTGGGAACCGTCCGCAGCGAAATAGAAGACATCCCTCCATCCAGCGTTAAAGTCCGTTTCGTTATGGAAGAAGGACCGACAGTCCAGATCGGGAAGATCCGTTTTGTCGGAAACAAGATATTCAGCGATAACGAACTGAAGGCGGCTTTGGAATTAAACAAGGAACATGGGATTAAAACCATGTTCAAGGGCACGGACAAGTATCACCCTGAAAAGCTTGATATGGATATCGCCATGAACCTTGAGGCATTTTACAAGGAGCACGGCTATATGCAGGTTCAAACCGGCAAACCTGTAGTCCGTATCCTGCAAGATTCCCGGGGATTAATTCCGTTCATCCGAAAATCCAAGCAGCAGTTTTATATCGAAATACCCGTGGATGCAGGCGAGCAGTTCCATATCGGGGAACTGGAGCTGACAAATTGCATTCCTTTTAAATGTGAGTTTCTGCGAGGTTTATTTGGACTTAATAAAGGAGATACGGCCAATTTCACCAGGATCCAGGATACGCTAGAAGGAATAAAGAAGCTTTATGAGGATCTGGGGTACATCAACTGGAGCTACATACCGGAACAGCGGCTTGATACGGTTAATCGCGCATTCAACCTGAAATTTGACTTTGATACCGGAAAACGATTCCGCGTAAACCGGATCGATTTTACCGGGAATACCAAAACCAGGGATAAGGTTATACGGCGCGAACTGCTCATTGAAGAGGGTCGCTTCTTCAGCAGCACAAGGATGGAACAATCGATATTAAGACTGAACCAGCTTGGATTTTTCGATGTTATCGAGGATGACGACTATGAAGTGTTTCCCGACGAAAAAACCGGATCTGTCGATATAAGCATCGATTTACAGGAGAAAAGCCATCAGTCCATAGGATTTACCGGTGGGGTCAGCGGTATTTCGGGAAGTTTTATCGGAATCAACTATTCCACTAATAATTTTATGGGCCGAGGGGAGACCCTGGAATTCAACTTCACCGGTGGAACACGGACAACCAGCTATGTTTTCTCTTTCACAGAACCGTATCTGCTTGACTCCCCATGGAGTATGGGAGTTTCCGTATACAACCGCCGTTACCGCTATGACACTTACAGCACCTATGGATTGACGGATCTGTCGACCGGAGATCCCCTGGAGCTGTTTACCCAGCGGACAAAAGGAATCACACTATCCTTCAATCGGCGTCTCGGAAGATCCCTCTGGTCCGCAGGGGCAAGGTATTCCTTTCAGCAGATACAGATTACCGGCATAGCCGAAGGTTTCGAAACCTATGCGCTGGGACAATTTGTCGGTTTAGCGAACGACCCGGAGGATGCACTGGATGGAATCCTGCGAAGCGAAGTGACGCCTCTGCTGAATTATAATTCCACGAATGCTTACTTTAACCCGACAAGGGGCACCAGCCTGTATCTGTCCGTCGGAGTATCCGGTGGAATTTTAGGCGGCGATTTCAGCATGATCCGACCCACGGTCGAATATCGCCATTTTTTCCCGGATAGATGGCTGAGCGGCGGCCGCAACGTTTTCGGGTTCCATTTCACGGGTCAATTTCTACAAGCTTACGGTTCCTCCAGTATTCCTTTCTACGAACGTTTCTTCATTGGCGGAGAAAACACGGTAAGAGGATTTGATATCCGATCCATCAGCCCGTTGGCCATAGTCTCGACGCCCCTATATGACCAGTACGGAAATCCCGTCATAGATCCCCAGACCGGACTGACTAAATCGATTCCCAACCTTCTTCCTGTGGGAGGGGATACTATGGGAGTGTTCAATTTCGAGTATCGCATGCCGATAGTAGGGCCTCTTTCCGTCGCTGCCTTCTATGACATGGGAATATCCCGCGTTACATGGGAAGACTCCCTGGGGACCTTCGGATCCAGTACCGTAGAAATCATCGGATCCGTTAACAACGCTATTCGAAGCTCTACCGGCGCTGAAGTACAGTTTGTGCTCCCGGTAGTCAATGCGCCTTTCAGGCTGATTTTCGCCTTTAATCCGCAAAGGCTGAACGAAACGATCAATGTGGGCAATCGCCCGTTCTTCCTCCGTGAACCCAGAGGCGACATTAAATTCACTGTCGGGCGGAGTTTCTAGCGCCAATGTTTATCCCATAGGTTCGCGATAAGCCGGACCGGGAGGGGACATCAAAAACAGTTGAGAACCAGGAAATTGCCGCATTAATGGATGGCTTGCATTGCTGCGGATGAATGGTTATCGGAAAAAACAAAACCTGATTCCTCTTTGCCTGTGGGGGGAACTGTAGTACATTGCCATGTTTCAAGCGATAATTGAAATGCCGGAGGGCAACTCGATAAATTTCAGCCGGATTACCCGGATTGATTGTAAAGGAGAACAGAATCAATGATTCGATTACTATCACGCATTCTTTTCGCGGCTCTGGGTATGTGCCTAATCTGCGTATCCCCGATCGCCGCACAAAACGCTACGGCTCAAACAGGCAAAATAGTCTGGATAAACATGGAAACGGCCATATTAAGCTGTGACGAAGGGAAAAAGGAGTTTGCCGACATCCAAAAATTCGTCGAGGGTAAGAGTGCCGATCTGGATACCATGCGAAAAGATTACGAAAGCCTTAAAAACCAACTCAGCGTCCAGGGATCGAAACTGACCGATGAAGCGCGTGCGGAGCTGCAATATCAGATAACCACGAAAGAGACTCAAATACAGCGATTCCAACAGGACACCCAGGCGGAAATCAACAACAAGCGGGATCGTGTAACGAACTATATTATAAAAAGGCTCCAGCTTGTGGTTGACAAATTGGCGCGGGAAAAAGGTCTTGCAGCTGTTTTGGTCTTCGAACCGAATCGGGATGCCTGGGTCGATCAGACTCTGGATATTACCGAAGAGATGGTCAAAGCCTATAATGCCACTTATCCGGTGGGAAGCGCGGCCAAAGAACCGATAAATCCATAAGAACGCATAAGCCATCATTCTCTTGGATCGCTTTTTATCAAGACGGTTATGCAGGCAGGCTGAGGGACTCACAATTCTGCACCTCGGCCTGCACCCGGCCCCGCCGTCGCAGGCAAAAAGTTGTTGAGAGAAAGAGTTGGCAATCCCGGGCGGCAACTTCTGCTGCGGATTCAGGAGCTGCAGTCTGAAGGGAACAGCACGGATTTTCCGAGACAACATGGAAAAGAGCGATTCTGCAAAATTTATCAATGAAATACTTCAGATATTGCCGCAACGTTACCCGTTCCTGCTGGTAGACAGAATTCTCGAAACGGACGGCTCCAGTCGGATGGTAGGGCTCAAGAATGTGACCATCAACGAACCTTTTTTCCAGGGACATTTCCCGGAGCATCCGGTTATGCCCGGGGTACTGCTGGTCGAAGCACTGGCGCAGGTCGGGGTAGTACTATTGTTGAGCCGCGATCCGGACCGGACCTCCAAGCTGGTATATTTTTCCGGGATCGATAAATGCCGATTCCGCCACCCGGTTGTCCCCGGCGATCAACTCATAATAGAAGTCTCCGTTCTGAAGCAGCGTGACCGATACTACAAAATGAAGGGGCGTGCAACAGTGAATGAGCATTTAGCCGTAGAAGCGGAACTGGCCTGCTCGGTTGTCGGTCGCACTTGATATAACGACAGAAGTTTTCCCCGCACGGTTCACGGTTTCGTAAAGAAATTGATATGTCATTACACGTTGAGGGATTGCTTGTGGAGGTACCGGACGGCTTTTTAACCTTCAACCTTCAAAGGTGCAACGGAATTAATTGTAAATGCCTATCCACCCTACCGCCATTGTAGACGCATCATGTGAAATCTCCTCCGAAGCCTCTATCGGTCCCTACTGCATTATCGGACCGCACACAAAGATCGGGAGCAAAACAGTCCTGGATTCACACATCAACATCCATGGATGGACATCGATCGGAGAACGTTGCCGCTTTTACAGTCACTGTTCGGTAGGAACGGATCCCCAGGACTTGAAGTACAAAGGCGAACAAACTCATCTTGAAATAGGCAGTGAAAACGTGTTCCGGGAGTTCGTCAGTATCAACCGGGGGACAGAAAAGGGCGGCGGCTCGACGGTCGTCGGCGACAACAACTTTTTCATGGCCTACAGCCACGTCGCGCACGACTCAATTGTAGGAAATAACATCATCATGGCGAACGCCGCCACTTTGGCCGGGCATGTGGCTGTAGGGGACCATGCAACAGTTGGAGCATTTTCAGCCGTGCATCAGTTCTGCAGGGTCGGCCCGCACGCATTCATCGGAGGTTTTTCCGTTGTAACGCGCGACGCCCTTCCCTTTATCAGAACCGTCGGTGACAGAAACCAGGCCAAAATATACGGAATCAACTCTCTGGGGCTGCAACGTAAAAATTTTTCCGAACAGACAATAAAGGAGCTGAAACAGGTTTACCGGATCTGCTTCCGCTCCGGACTCAACACCGGCGAAGCCTTGGCCAAGGCGAAAGAAACGGATTGGTCGGCGCCGGAAGTCGGGATCCTTCTTGAATTCATGGAACAGTCGGAGCGAGGTTTCATCCGATGAATCATTCGGGACTTTATCCCGCTGAATTTCCAACAGCATATATCCTATGGCTGATGACAGAGAACGAATAGGTTTGATTGCCGGAAACGGCCAGTTTCCCATCAAGGTTTTGCAGTCGGCTCAAAAACAAGAGCTCCATGTCGTCGTCGCAGCCATAAAGGAAGAGACTTTCCCTGAAATCGATTCCTTCGGGTACCCGGTACACTGGCTGGGTCTGGGAGAACTGGGCAAACTCGTAAGGTTGTTCCGCAAAGAAGGCGTAAAGAAAGCCATCATGGCCGGACAGGTCAAGCACGTGCAGATTTTTGGATCCTCCTTTCCCGATCTCACCATGATGCGCATGCTGGCCGGATTGAAAAGCAGGAACACCGACGCCCTTATCGGGGGCGTATCTAAAGTTCTCACGGAAGCAGGCATTAGGGTAGTGGATTCCACGGTCCTTCTCAAACCCCATATGGCTCCTGAAGGAACGTTGACCCGGAGAGGATTGAATGCTGCAGAAAAGGAGAATGTGGCATACGGCCGGCCCATTGCCCACAAGATCGCTCTGATGGATATAGGACAGACCATTGCGGTCAGAGACCAGGCGGTTGTGGCGGTGGAAGCCATGGAGGGCACCGATTCCGTAATCCGACGCGCGGGAGATCTTGCCAACAAGGACCACTTGACCATAATCAAAGTCAGCAAACCAAATCAGGACATGCGATTCGATATCCCTGTTGTCGGTCTGTCCACTATAGAAACCATGATTGCATCCGGCGCAACAGCCTTGGTGATTGACGCCGCTCGAACAATTATTTTCGACAGGGATGAAATGGTTGATTCCGCCGACAGCCATAAAATTGCCGTCGTCGCGCTCCCTCCGATAGAGTAGAGAAGGCAATGGTCGGCCCGCAATCCGCTGCTGCGTAAAGAATGGATCCCCGTGAAAGAAGAATTGCATGTATTGTTTTAAAAATAATGGACAGCAATTCGCCTTCTATCGTAAATATCTCAGGAGCTTCTAATGGATAAAATCAGAGTTGGCGTTATTGGAACCGGCGCCCTTGGAAGGCATCATGCCCGGGTTTACGCCTCATTGCCCGATACCGTATTGTCGGGCGTTGTAGACATCCTTCCCGGCCGCGCGCAGGAAGTTGCGGAATCTTTCGGAACCGAGGCATACACGGCATATGCCGATCTCTTCGGGAAAGTGGATGCCGTCAGTATTGCCACTCCGACCACACTCCATGCGGAAATCGGCGAGCAGTTTCTGAAACAGGGAGTCCATGTACTGGTCGAAAAACCGATCGCGCCAACTCTGGAGGATGCCGACCGGTTGATCCAGACCGCTGAATCCAACCGTTGCGTCCTTCAGGTCGGACATCTGGAGCGCTTTAATCCCGCCGTTCTGCAGCTCCGTGAGATTGTTAAGCGGCCCCGTTTTTTTGAATCGCATCGCATGGGTTCATTTTCGCAGCGCAGTCTCGATATCGACGTCATCCTGGATCTGATGATCCATGATCTCGACATCATATGTTCCCTGGTACCCTCACCGGTAGACCAGGTACACGCCGTCGGCATTGCGATCCTCACGGATCGCATCGACATTGCGAACGCCAGGATTCATTTCGAAGATGGCTGTGTCGCCAATGTAACGGCAAGCCGCGTATCCATGGAAAAAGTGCGGAAGCTGCGGCTGTTCCAGAAGCACCAGTATATCTCCCTGGATTATACCAGGCAGGATGTCGCCGTTTTCAGCCTGGAACCCGCCCCCGGCGGAGGAATCCCCGAAATCGTGAACCGTAAACTTACACCGGAGAAAAAAGAGCCGCTTTATGAAGAACTCAACGCCTTCCTGAAAGCGGTTCGGGGGCAGGAACCTGTATGCTGCAGCGGCGAAGACGGGCGTCGCGCCCTGGTCCTGGCACTTCAGATCCTGCAACAGGCGGAAAAGGCTCAAGCCCTTGAAATTGACAGGTCTTAGCCTCGTTTTCTATACTTTATCCGTTGCCAATCCGGAGCGAATGGATGTTTGATTTTGCGATAGCACAAAACCAGAAACAACGGCCCACGAGACGCCTTTATGTCTCCGCGGTGGCCAGCTGTCTCGTTCATCTGTTGATTCTGATAGTGCTGATTGAAAATCCATGGCTGCTTCATGGAGGTATGTACCTTCGATTCCGGGGCCTGGTGGTTTCCCCGGTCGCGTCGGAATTTATTTTTGAAAACAAAGACGAAAATTTCCGAACCGTTGCCGTATTGAGGCCCATGAAGTCGCCATCGGCCGCCACCTTGAAAAAATATACATACGATTGGAGCAAACGGGACGACCCGGAGAACACCCCTCCCGTCCGGGTCCGCTGGGGAGAGGAACAGCAGAAGGCCATGACTGAGGATACCCGTCAATATTCCCTTGTCGGGCCGGAATCCGAAAATCCGCTCGGAGGCAGCAAGGAAGCGATCGACCTTGTCGGCGTCCAGGACGAGACGGTTCCGGAATCCGAAGGACCCGATTCTCCTCCGTTGGAATCCGCGGGTATTACAGCGGAACCTGCTGAAAAAAAGGCTGTGCCCGGTCCGTCTCCGGAACCTGGAGTGGAGGAGCAACTCGCAGCGAATACAGCCCCTTCACGGATTCCCGATACGATAGTCCAGTCGGAGAATCAGGCGGCTCGCGGCGATATAACTATTTTTGAGGACGCGCAACAGGCAATCAAACGTCCAGGGAGTGGCCTTTTCGACACCCAGGACTTTCCCCTGGAAGAATACGCCAGCACTATTAAAAAGCGGGTCACAAACAACTGGTACATCCCGTCCAATCTCCGCCGCTCGAATGAATTTACCACTATTGTATTTTTTATCGATCGGGACGGTCAGCATTTCGGAACTCAGATTGTCGATTCATCCGGCAATAACTCATTGAACATCACCGCTCTGAACGCCATTATCAACTCCAATCCCTTCCCGCCGTTGCCTCCGGGTTTTCCCGGGGATCACATCGGCGTGAAGTACATATTCATTCCCGAGTCTCAATGACACCTTTAACGGAAGATTTCACCGACCTCAGTTCTTTATCGC
>DKBB01000280.1:5323-5510 GCA_002451015.1 Acidobacteria bacterium UBA6911 | reverse complement strand
TTCCTTTTTTACTTTTACTCATTTCCTAAGCTCCTCTCCCCTCCAAAAAGACTGACAGGCCCCACTGGCGAAGCTCGGGTGCTTCGCAACGTTAACAGCCCGGTTCGATGCGCATATCACTGGATGCTTATGGCGTATATTCGATTCAATCAGCACACAGCAGGCTTCGAAAAGCTATTTCTTACCT
>DKBB01000280.1:0-5285 GCA_002451015.1 Acidobacteria bacterium UBA6911 | reverse complement strand
CCAACGCCCACCAGAAGGACTACCAGCCCGTCAGGGGGCTGGCGACCCTGCGGGAAGCGGTGGCTGCCTACCACCGCCGCATGCACGGGATCGAACGTAGCGGGACGGATGTGCTGATCGGACCCGGCTCCAAGGAGCTGATGTTCATCCTGCAACTGGCCTTCTACGGGGAACTCATCCTTCCCACCCCCTGCTGGGTCTCCTACCTGCCCCAGGCAAAAATCATCGGCCGGCGCAACAGCCTGATCCACAGTACCTGGGAAAACGGGTGGAAGCTCAGCGCAAAACAGCTGGACGAGGCGCTGCAGACGACGGGCGACGATCAACGCCCGCGCATTCTCGTGCTCAATTATCCCAACAATCCCACGGGCGATACCTACAGCAGGGAGGAATTGCGAAAAATCGCCGCGGTCGCCCAGAAATTCGGGCTCATCCTGCTATCCGACGAAATATACGGGCAGCTCCATCATGAGGGCGATCATGTTTCCATTTCCCGCTACTACCCGAAAGGGACCATTATCAGCTCCGGCATCTCCAAATGGTGCGGGGCGGGAGGCTGGCGCCTGGGGACGTTCGCTTTTCCCCCGGACCTTTCCTGGCTGTTGAACGCCATGGCGGCAATCGCCAGCGAGACATTCACGTCCGTCAGCGCGCCGATCCAGTATGGGGCCGTGAAGGCATTTCAGGGCGGCTTGGAACTCGAGGTCTACCTCTCGCACGTGCGGCGCATTCTTGCTTTGTTGGGAAACACGGCTTTCAATATACTTAAAGACGCCGGTATCCGGCTGGTCCCCCCGAAGGGCGGATTTTATCTGTTCCTGGATTTCTCGCCGTTCGCCGAAAAACTGGCGTCCCGCGGGATTCCCGGCAGCCTTGAATTGTGCAGCCGTCTTCTGGAAGACACGGGGGTCGCCATACTTGCGGGCAGCGAATTCGGCCGGCCCAGGGGGGAACTCACCGCGAGGCTGTCCTACGTCGACTTCGACGGCGCCGAAGCCCTGATCGCGAGTGAAGGCATCCCACTGGACGCATCCCTGCCGGACGATTTTCTGGCCAACCACTGTCCGAGGGTCCTGGAAGGCGTCCGCCGTATCGCCGGGTGGGTGCAATCGCAACCCTGAAACCGGTTCCAGGCGCGAAATTCAACAACCCATTGCGGGCTTTGATCCTGGTGCGACGGCATGGACTGCGTCGGCAGGTCGCGTTGGCTTGAAAATGGGGACAGCAGTATCTTCGAATGGAAGCTTTTTAAGATACGTCAACGGCCGTTGTTGGCGCGCCGGAGGTTCAATCCCTTGGGGGTAACGACGAACCAGCCGTTTTTCCGGTCGATGAATCCTTTTTGCTTCAGATTGCCTATAAGCTTCGAAGTGTACTGCCGGGAGCAGCCGAGCCTGTCCGCCAGGATTTGAACCGTTATAGGCAGTTCGATCCGGATCCCGGTCCGGTCCGGGATTCCGCAGGATTCGGCTATCTCGTGAAAAACGCGCATCAACCGCCTACGGGCCGAGACCCTGCCGGCCATGTCATAAAAGGAGTGCATGGTCTTCTGGAGCCTCCGGCTGAGGCTTATGGACATTTTCAATGCGATGGAGGGATTTTCCTGAAGAAGGGCCTGGAATTGCGGCGCCCCGACCACCTCCAGGACGCTGTTCCCCATAGTTCTGGCCGTGACGGAAAAAGAGGTTCCGGTCATGACTTCGACCAGCCCCAGGATGGTGCCGGGTCCGGCCAGTTCGGTCATGGACCTTGCCGTGGACGCATGGTGCGACAGTTCGAGCCAGCCTTCCCGGACAAGGTAGACATAATCCGCCTTCTGGCGCTGCTTGTATACGGTATAGCCGGAACTGTAGTACCGTTCCTCCGCGATGGCGGGAAACTCGGGCGACGAGGAGAACGCACACGCATCCCAAATGTTGCAGTTCGTACAGCGGGCGGCAACAGCGGTTGCCCCGGATCTTTTCGGCATGCACTCAATCCCTGGTTCTTTACGGGTCACCTTCCGGCGGAAGTCCAAGATTCGTTTTACCCCTTTACCAAGCCTTTATCCTAGACCGCCGCTAGTATAGCATTACTTTCGTCCCCTCAATATACTGATCGAAAAAAAATATTCGGGCCTTAAGTAATTTTCACAGAATCGTTTAGCCTCAACCGCCCCGGTCCCTGACAAACGCTCCCCCCTTCGATTGCGGACACAGGCAGCGGATCCCGGAGCGGCAAACAGACTGCAGAAGGTAAATAAGGAAAGTGAAAACCGAATTCACAACAGGCGGTCAAAGCTGTTTGAGGGGTCTTGCCCCTTCGATTTCACTCCATGTATAATTCGTCCGGCCCGAAACAGGATCCTCTCAGGATGCCGTTCGGGCAGTTGCGGTTTGTGCCGCCGGCAACCTACTGAATCTCACAGAAGGCATTCGGCACAATAAACGCAGGATGCCGCCGGCATTCCCTGTTCTTTTTTTGGAGTTGCACTTGGTCAATAAAACGAAATTGCCGATCCGTACTCTTTTCTTCTTTCTGATAACGGCTGTTCCGGGAGTGATGCACGGGACCGCGGAGACCATTCCCGGGCGATGGGAACTGGTCGCGTCGCTCGAGGCCGGCACGGAAATCACCGTGAAATCCTTCGCCAACGAACCCGTCCAGGGCGCCTTCCTGAAACTGGACCCCGAATACCTGATATTGAGCGATCCGCTCAACCCGGAAATACGGGTACTCCGGAACCAGGTGATCGAGGTCACCCGGGTTCAAACGAAAAAATTCTGGACCGCCACCAAAATCGGTGCCCTCTCGGGCTTTGCGGCGGGCCTGGTCGTCGGGCTGGCTGCCGGGGACGACGGAGTCTTCGACGACATGTCGGCAGGTTCCAACGGGTTGATCCTGGGAGGAATCGGCGCCGGCGCCGGCGCGCTGGTGGGCAAAGCCGTCGAAACCACCCGCCGACAGGAAGTGGTGATTTACCGGTCTGCCCGCATGATCGAGTAAAACACGAACCGGAGTTCGCAGGCGCTACGCCTGCTGCCGGCAGGCCACTTGCACTTGGATACGGCCCTGCATACCAATTTCCTGCAAACAGCTATAGTTCTTCCCGGGAGGGAGGCGGCGCCTCCCTGCCGGGTTCGCTTTTCTATCTTCCGGCTGCGTCCGGGCAAAACCTTAAAATCGGGATTGCCCGGTTATCGCCGCATGTCCGCTACCGCCACGCGTCAATCTGGACGGACCGGGAGGGCACCATGCCGCCCAGGCTGAAGTAGTTGTTGTTGGATCCGCCGGTGACGACAACGGTAAACGTCCCGCCGGCCCTGCGAATCCCGCTGTTGAGATTCCCGCGGACAGCGGGCTTGGCGCCGGGCTTCTGGCCCGTTACCCATTCCGTAAACTTTTCCAGGGTATCGTATCCGGCATCCCGGACGAAATCCGCGATCGGCGGGCTCAGAACGGCGCAGGTCCCGAACAGCCACCCGTCCTGCGTGTTGTAGATCTCCTTGATGATCCCGGGATAATCCATGTTCGGTCCCCAGGCCGTCGCGGCCCAGTTCTTGGCGGAAAGAATGCCCCAGCCCGTGAACAGGGTGACCACGTTCTCGCCCGGTTCGAATCCGCGCCTTACGGACAGCGGCTTGAAGGGGGATTTCCCTTCATTTTCGGCCATGATGATCCCGATCAGGTTCATGGGGTTGCCGATCGTGCCCATGTAGGTCGTNNCCGACTTTGCCGCAGTTTCCGCCATTGATGGACAGCAGGCTCCAGGCCCTTCCGATCGTCGTGTTGGCATGGGCATAGGGACCCACCGCGCCCTCCTCGTAATTGAGCCCGATTTCGTCCCGGATCTGCCCGTTGATGACGGCGCCAGCCATGAAGCCGTTGTCGGAAACNNTTGACGGCCGTCATGCCGGTGGAGCCCAGCGCCAGAATGACCGGGAAATATTCCGGTTTGGCGCCCGCCATGACCGCATTTACGGCCGCATCCCTTACCGTGTAGGTCCAGTTTTCCCCGGCCTCGGATCCCGGGTTCATCCTGCCGAGCACCTCGTCGGGTTCGTGGCTGGTGCCCTTCAGCATCTCGGCGACCTTTTCTTCCGTAGGCAGGATCACGGGCAGGAAGTCCGTGTATCTCTTATCAAGAAACAGCTTCTGGAGTTCGTCCGGGGTTCCGGTGTAAGTCTCAGGCCCTACGTTTTTCCGATATTCCCCGGTCTTCTTTTCGTCGGCGGTCAGGGGTTTGGTCAGGTTTTCCACCAGCTCCTGCATCACGGGTCTTCCGGTGATCGGATTGTTGCCCTCCATGACCTGCTTCCGGATCTGCTCGTTCGTCTTGCCCCAGACGGGGCCGCGGAAATACTGGATGCGGAGGCCGGGCATGCCGAGGTTTCTAGTTACCTCTATCTCCTGTTTTTCAAAATCGTGCATGATGACGGGCACGGCGGGTTTTTTCATTTTGGATTCTATTTCAAAAGAGAGGCGAACCGCCCCTGGAGCGCAGAGGCTTCAATGGCCCAGCCCGACGATCGCGGCGTCTCCTTTCTCTTCAATCTCCGCCCACAGGGCTTCACTCAGGGAAGACAACCCGGCCCCGCTCTGATTGTCCTTATACACGATGTTGGTTTTGGGATAGTTGGCCTGGAACCATTTCGCCGTTTCATCCATAAAGCGATCGGTCCCGATATAGCCGGTGTTGATCAAGTAGATGGTCTTGCCGTCCAGCGTGCCCAGGCGCGGCGCCTGCGGGATCAACGTGATCGGCGGCGGCGTCCCCATCGGGTTGAACACCGTGATTTTGGGCATGACCACCGGTCCGTTGGACGAGGCCGCCCTCTCTCCCTGCGCAAAGGTCCGATTGCCCGGCACGGATACGCTGCCGACAAGGCCGATGCATAACACTGTAATCACCGCGGTACGCAATTTCATGCGCGATTCCTCCGTATTTGGTTTGTGTGGATGCCCCGGCCCGCTTTTANNCGCTTCGCTTATACGAGTCGGAAACTCCAGGATAAAAACGGGCTAGAGGGGATTGCGTCTCAAAAAGCCCGGATTTTCAATACAAAAATTACAGATGCGCGCGAATTCACGCCCGCCCAATCCATACACTTTAAAATAAACCCGTCCCGAATAAAACAAAGAAGACTTTTATGGAGCGAGCATTTGCTTGACCCATAGAGAAATCTTGTAATAAAGCCGCAATGGGGGCGCGTTTATTGTAAACGCTCCCCCATGACAATGAGAATGTATGGGAACAGGGTTGATTTTTGAAGACAAAGCCTGAAAGGAGGCACTCAGAATGCTGC
>DKBB01000145.1 GCA_002451015.1 Acidobacteria bacterium UBA6911 | reverse complement strand
GTGGAGTTGGGTGGAATAGGGTGTTGTAGGGTGGCCGCGGGCAAAGTCACAGGCAAAGTTAACAGGGCGTTTTATTTCTTTCCAGGTAAAAAAATTAAGCGAAGATTTTAAGTTTGGGATTTCTGGGGCCGGGCTGATAAGTGCCATTTCAAAGGTGCAAAATGGATTTGTGTCCTAAATAAAAAATTCTCGCCCCAATCTGTTTTCCACTGTAGTAAGATCGCATCGGGAAATTCAAGGTAAGTTTGCATATAACAAATCATCGGAAACCGGTGCAGCTCCGATAGAGAACATGTTTCTGAAAAATGTGTTCATTCATCCTGTCCGCTTTCCTTTTCTATCGGACTGTATTGTTCCGGAGGATTCAAAGATGAAACGAATAGCACTATTTTTTTTGACGGTTAGCTCTATGGCACTCGTATGTGCTGCGGTCTCAAATGCTCAGACAGGCGAAGGCCGGTGCACTCGAGAAGATCTTACTAAAATAACGGACAGGTATTTTGAGTCCATCCGGGAACACAAAGCATCGGATCTGCCGCTTGCTTCCACGGCGAAATTCACTGAAAACGGCGTCAAAAAAGAAATTGGAAAAGGCTTTTGGGAAACTGCAGGCAATCCCCTGCTCAGACGAACTTTAATTGACACCAGGAAATGTGTGACAGCCACAATTGCGGTAATAGAGGAACCGTTCAGTTCGAAAACCGTTGGAAGCGCTCCAAAGGGCGGTATGGGCGGATTCGGCGGTGGCGCACCCAAAGCCACTCCCGGTGGCGCACCCAAAACAGCACCTGGAGGTGCACCCAAAGATGTTCCTGGCGGTATACCTGCGGGTGCCGGCGGCATGTTTGGCGGATCGGGACCCATGCCCGAAGAGGGAACCGTCCGGCCGATCCTGTTCGCTGCCCGGCTTAAGGTTGAAAAAGGCAAAATCACCGAGATTGAAACGATCGTAGCGCGGGAGAGAGATTTTGCCTTCAACGCAAAAGGCGTTCTGGAAACCAAAGACCAGGATTGGGAAACCATTCTTCCTCCCGAGAAACGTGCGCCGCGTCAGGCGCTGGCGGATGCGGCCAATAATTATTTCGCCCTGTTCGCGGAAGGCTCGACGGTCAGCGTCCCCTTCGCCGAAGTATGCGACCGCTGGGAGAACGGAGTACAGACGACAGCGAGAGACCACGATTGTTCGCCGGTAACTTTCAGGAAGGCAATCGGTGCGAGTATCAACCATGGACCGCGGCGCGTCTGGGTGGATACTGAAAAAGGCATTTCCATTGCATTTATGGCCTTTGGCGGCGGAGCGTCCGCGAGCGAGGAAAACCCTACAGGGAGCGGTCTTGTCGATTGCCACATGTTCAGGATGAGAGACGGCAAGGTGGATCTGATCCAGTCAATCGTCGGGCCCAATGCGGCATCCATGGGCTGGCCTCTTGAATCGATCGAATAGTATGTAAACAGAATTTCGGTGACAGCCTGGCAGAAGGCGAAGCCTGAAGCCAGGCCCGGCGACTTGTCAGCCGGAGCCGGCCGAATCGAAAATTCGGCTTGGGCGAAGGCGGAATCCTCATGCCCGCAAGGGGCGCGGGATTTTGAGTCCGATACGTGCATTCCATAAATAACTGTAAATAAT
Source organism: Acidobacteria bacterium UBA6911 (assembly GCA_002451015.1). GTDB lineage: Bacteria > Acidobacteriota > UBA6911 > UBA6911 > UBA6911 > UBA6911. The sequence continues at coordinate 1,397 of DKBB01000145.1, read as the reverse complement.
TGATTTATAAGGTGCTACTGAAATGCACTAAGTTGGGTGGAGTTGGGTTGAATAGGGTGCTTTAGGGTGGCCGCGGGCAAAGTCATAGTCAAAGTCTCCGTTCGCCGCTGTATAAGAATCAGATTGCTGCCGACTCCGATCCATAATAATGGTTTCTATTAGCCTGCCATTTTCGTCTTTTTGAGTTAGGATCCATTGTAAGGTATATAGGGAGAATCTATGACCAAAGCTAAATTTCTTATCATTGCCGCCTGCTTTGTTATTGCTTCTATCTTCGCATTTATCGCTTGCACAGCGCCGCCGGAATCTCAGTCACCGGCCTCTGATTCCTTCGCGAGAGGAGGTATTAACCTTGCCGGCATGGATTCGGCGGTAAAAGCCGGAGATGATTTCTTCAAATATGCTAATGGAACATGGTTCAAAACTACTGAAATCCCTCCGGACCGTTCCAGCTATGGATTATTCTCCAAGCTCGCAGAAGAAGCAAACGAGCGTACGCGCGGCCTCCTGGAGGAAGCAGCAAAAAGCACTGCTCCAGCAGGCTCGGATGAGCGCAGAGTCGGCGATTACTACGCCGCCTACATGGATGATACGGCAATCGCGAAGAGGGGCCTGGACGTGCTGCGCAGCCGACTGGATCGCATTTCATCCATTGCCGACCGCCGCGCACTTGCCGAGTTTCTTGGGCAGACGCTACGAACGGACGTGGATCCGCTGAACTACACCGATCTTCATACACATCGCCTATTTGGTCTTTGGATTGCCCAGGATTTCAACGAACCGACACGCAACGTGCCTTTCCTGCTGCAGGGCGGGATAGGCATGCCTGACCGAGAATACTATCTCGATAATTCGCCCCGAATGACCGACATCCAAACAAAATACAAGGCACATATTGTCGCAGTTCTGGGGCTGGCAGATATCCCCGACGCCGATGCAAAAGCTGCGAGGATTTACGATCTGGAGAATAAAATAGCCAGGGCTCATTGGAACCGGGCGGATTCACAAGAGGTGCTGAAGGCAAACAATCCATGGACACGCGAAGATTTCGCCGCCAAAGCCCCCGGTTTGAATTGGCAGGTTTTCTTCAAGGCCTCAGGACTCGAAAATCAACCTGTGTTTATCGTCTGGCAGCCAAGCGCAATCATCGGCGAGGCTTCTCTCGTCGGCAGCGAGCCGCTGGATGTCTGGAAGGAATATCTGACCTACCAGCTGATCGATACCTATTCATCCCTGTTGCCCAGAGCATTCGTCGGGGAAAATTTTGATTTTTATGGAAAAGTCCTTTCCGGCACTCCGCAGATCCGCGAGCGCTGGAAGCGGGCCGTCGATTCCACCAATTTTGCTCTGGGCGATGCTGTTGGACGGCTCTATGTGCAACGCTATTTCGCAGACGA
>DKBB01000091.1:7059-8410 GCA_002451015.1 Acidobacteria bacterium UBA6911 | reverse complement strand
CGTCAGCGGCACTCCCAGTTTTTTGCTTGCCCTAACGGATCCTGAGGATCCCTCCAAGGTCAAGGGTCTGCACCTTCTCAGGGGGGCCCGGCCTTTCACCGTTTTCAAGCAGGTCCTGGACCAGGTCATTGAAGGCGCGGGACAGTAATATCGTCACCCGTTAAACATTTGAAAACCTCAAGTTTAATCTACACAAGATGTAGGCGATAAGGCGCAGTGTGCATGGATGCATTCGCTGATTCACATACAAAAAAGTAATACCCATTGATAGGAATTTTTATTAAAGACCTTTGGTCACGAATTCCCTTCTTGTATAAATGTCTCCCTTCTTTCAAGCATACATCCGTCCCTTCTCTTGTTTAGATTCCGTCATCCCGACTCGCTCCTTTTGTATATGGATAGCAAAATTGAGAAAGTACCCTGTGTCGATCGTATATTGATACCTGACATGTAATGATTCTTGGCGCAGAGAAATTATTCTTTATGCTATAATCGAGCCCGCATTCACTGGATACATATAGAAACGAGCCGCCTCAACCGACGGCGCCATCTTGACAGAGAGACTACAGGCTCTTAGAAGGCTAGCAGTAGTGAGTAATTCCTTCAACAGCCGGCCCAGGTAAGGAGGAAATATGCCCGATTCTCACCGTATACTCATTGTTGACGACAGCGATGAAATCATTGCCTACTATACCGAAATACTGGAGGAACATGGGTACCAATACTCTGTTGCTCAAGACGGCAGGGCAGCAATCGAGTCGATGAAACAAAACCGTCCGGATCTTGTTTTACTCGACATCATGATGCCTCGAAAGAGCGGCGTTGGAGTTTTCAAAAAAATGAAGAAGGATCCGGAACTCGCTTCAGTTCCTGTCGTGATCATAACAGGGGCGTCGAAAGCGACCGGAGTGGAAATGACGACCGGTGAAGAAGATCCTAAAGAAACGTATCAAGACGATATGACTCGGGAGTTCGGTGTGCAATTGCGGGAGCAGTTGCAGAATCTGACGCCTGAGGGCTTTCTTGAAAAACCGGTGGAGCCCGAGCAGCTGATTTCAAAAATCAGGTCGCTGCTCAACTAACCCAACGCCATCGAGGTCTTCGCCGGTGATGATGGATGCAGCGCTTCGTTTTAGCAGGGATTTCTATTTGTGTTGTTCATTGCCGCAGTATGATGATAACGGATGCTCCGCTGCAACTATCCGGAGACGAGCATGAAGGATGATGAACTGCGAGGTGACGCTTCCAGGCCTTTGAGTCCGCTTGACCTCCTCAAATCTCCTGACGCCGTCGACAAACAGCTCCAGGAATCCACTCGCCAGCTCGAAAAGCAGCGCAACGACCTGCAAAC
>DKBB01000091.1:0-7042 GCA_002451015.1 Acidobacteria bacterium UBA6911 | reverse complement strand
CCTGACCCGGGCGGAAATATCGTAGAACACTCGTTCCCGGATGAAGGCGCCAAAGAGGTTCCATTCTACAATGCATCCATCGTGGGCCGATGGATTCGTGGGGAACTGGACGGCGTGATCCGTTTCCGCCTTTATCCTACGGTGGCGTATCCGTTGGAACGGCACGGGAGAAGGCTTGGCCTTATCCTGGCGCCTGCTGTGGACCGCGAGTCTTCAAAGGAAAAAAGCCGTACCAGAATGAATCCGGAGATTGTGCAGGCAGCGCGCCAGCATCTCGCCGTCGCCCTGGAGCTTTCAGAACTTCAGCGAGAGCAACTCCAGCAGGAGAGGCTTGCCGCCATCGGCCAGACCGTGGCCAGTCTGGCTCATTATCTGAAAAACGTTCTCAACGGTTTGAAGGGGGGAGAATATGTCATTGAACGTGCGCTTAAAAATGACAATCCCGAGAAAATTCCGAAAGGATTGAACGTCCTGCACAGTAGTATCCGGCACATAGAACAACTGACATATGACATGCTGTATTACGCCGGCGATCGAGATCTTGAGCTCAAATCAGCTAATCCGAATGACATTATGCAGGAAGTTCTTGAGTCGTTTGAGGAAATCGCCACAGGTAAAGGAATTAAGATCAAATCCCATCTGGATGATCGCATGATTCCGATTCCGCTGGACAGGCACGCCATTTACCGCGGCATCCTGAATCTCGTCACCAATGCAATCGACGCCTGCCTGGAATCCGAACTCGGGAACACTATAACCCTAAAAACCTCAATGAAAGCCGGCTACGTATTACTCACGGTCGAAGACAACGGAGTCGGCATATCCCCGAGCGCGTTGAAGCGTGTGACGGAGCGTTTTTACACGACCAAACCTTCGTCGGGAACAGGGTTGGGCTTGACCGTAACGAAAAAAATAGCGGAGAAGCACGGAGGCCGGCTTGAAATAGACTCTGTTTTAGGAAGGGGTTCGGCCTTTCATATACGCCTGCCGAAACCCTAGCCTGCATTTCCCGCCATGTTGATCCGCCCCCCCATTTTTGCAGCGCTTTAATCGCACGCTATGCACGAATATACTAAATTATTTCTATACTATTTATTATTTCCTCCACACACTCCGTCGTCTTTTTCAGCCGAATAACAGTCAAAGAATTTTATATTTACAGGAGTCTGTTCCCTATAAAGGCCAGACACACTCCCCTTGCATGTGGCATAACACAAAGGATATCTGGTGGCTGTTCATTTTTATGTTGATTTGAAGCCTGAGGCGGTATTAGGATGGGCGTATTTCCAATAACAGTTCAAGATGGGTTGTTTGTTCAAAACAGCGGTTCATGCTATGGTTTTTCACTTTTCCTAAATAAGCCCGATGTCGGCGGCGACAGGCGCGGCATTCGGCAGTTGAGTTGAAAATCGGAAGCTGATAAGGCTTGCAATTCTTGGTTTTCCGGCGGGTTTTCTCTTGAAACGAACGCTGGTGTGGATCGAGGGTATCGGGCTTGCTCGATTTTTGCAAGCAAACAAAATTAAAGTCTGATGCGACCCAAGGCGGAACGCTTCACCCACGAGGCGGAAAGGATACCTTTGTCTCCGCGAGCGGCATAGCTGCACCTCCGGGGCATACAAAATTTGAGACGATCCCATGAATACTTATTCAAAACCTATTCTCGTCATCGGCGCCGGCGTCTCGGGAATGACTGCAGCCCTCGAGACAGCCGAATTGGGCTATAACGTTATCCTGGTAGAAAAAGAGGCTTTCCTTGGCGGACGCGTACTGCGCACCTATCGGTATTTTCCCAAAATGTGCCCGCCGACCTGCGGATTCGAGATCAATGTTCGCAGGATGAGACAGAATCCCCGCATTACCGTGTATACATTGTCCACGATTGATGAAATCTCCGGGCGTGCGGGGCACTTCGCCGTAAGGATAAGAACACGGCCACGCTATGTCACCGGAAGTCCTTCCCTGGACGATACAGTATTGGCGCAACTGAAGTCCGAGCGCCCCAACGATATCAACTTTGGAATGGATAAAACAAAAGCGGCATACCTGCCTCTCAATATGGCGTATCCCCCTTATCATGTCGTGGACCGGGACGCCTTATCCAGTGAGGACGCCGATACCCTTTTGAAACTCGCCCCTGCAGGTGCCATCGATCTAAACATGGCTGAAGATGAAATCGAGATTGAAGTAGGCGCCGTGATTGTAGCCACAGGCTGGCGTCCTTATGACGCCACAAAACTGGACAATCTGGGATACGGCCGATGCAAGAACGTCATTACAAATGTCATGATGGAGAGACTGGCAGCGCGCGACGGCCCCACCGGAGGTGAGATTGTGCGGCCTTCGGACGGGAAAAAAGCCGAGAATGTGGCGTTTGTGCAGTGTGCCGGGTCGAGGGATGAAAATCACCTTCCTTACTGTTCGGCCGTTTGCTGCATGGCATCTCTCAAGCAGGTCCGATATGTTCGGGAAAAGAACGAGGATTCCAAGGCGACCGTTTTTTATATCGACATCCGCGCCGTTGGCCGGCACGAGAAATTCTATTACGACATGCTGGAAGATCCCGGCGTCTCGTTCATAAAGGGGAAAGTGGCTGAAATTCAGGAAGACCCTGGCAGCGGCAACCTGATTTTGGATGTGGAAGATACACTGATGAAAAGAATCCTGCACCAGGGATTCGATCTGGTAGTCCTGGCGACCGGAGTGGTGCCGAACACCGCAGACGTTCCTATTCCTTTTGATTTGAAATACGACGCCTATGGATTCATCGACGGATCCGCAAGCGTCGACGGCGTGTACGCCGCCGGTTGCGCCAAACGCCCGTGCGACGTTTCGAAATCCGTAAAAGACGCAATGGCCGCTTCCATCAAAGCGATTCAGTGCCTGGACAGGGGGGAATGATCCCATGGAAGAGAAAATCGGGGTGTTTATTTGCACGGGTTATGGAATCGCCGAGGCGCTTGACATCGACGCTCTGTGCAAAGTTGCCACGGAAGAATTTAAGGTACCGTTTTGCAAAACTGTCGATTCCTGCGAAGGACAGGGGTTGCAGTCTATCCTTGAAGAAATCAACATCAACCATTTAGACAAAGCAGTGATCGCCGGGATCTCAGCCCGGCGTTATCCTGACGCTGCCTTTCCTGCCGGAGTCGTCGTCGAAAAATTTGCACTACGGGAGCATGTAGTATGGTGCCAGCCTCCGAATACGGAAGATACGCAGATGCTTGCCGAAGATTATCTGCGCATGTACATCACAAAAGTGCAGAAGGTGCAGGTTCTAAGGCCGTTTCAAATCGAGGAACCGATCGACAAAAGCATTCTGGTGGTCGGCGGCGGAATCACGGGTATTACCGCGGCTTTGGAATCCGCTCGTGCCGGTTACAGTGTGCGACTGGTGGAAAAGAGCGATAATCTGGGCGGCTGGCTGGCCCGCCAATTCAAATTAACTCCCACAAAACCCCCTTATCGGGAACTGGAAGACTCCGATGCTGCTGAGCTGATTGCTGAAGTGGAAGGAAATCCCAAGATCCATGTATATAAGTCAGCCGTTACAAGCGGCATTCAAGGAGCTCCCGGGTTTTTCGACGTCACACTGACTTCAACCGGAAACGGTAAGCCTGAAGGGGATATTGTCGACCAATTCCGCGTAGGCTCCATTGTACAGGCAACCGGATGGCGGGCAACCGAACCGCGAGATACTTTGTCCTGGGGTCGGCTCGATGATGTCATCAGGAATGTGGATCTTGAAGAAACAATGCGGGAGCACGGCCGCATCATCCGTCCCTCCGACGGCAAAGAGGTTAAAAGCATCGCATTCATCCAGTGCGGAGGCTCCAGAGACAAAACACATCACTCCTACTGCTCTTCCATATGCTGTCTGACTTCCCTGAAACAGTCCTTATATTTAAGAGAAAGCATCGAGGATGCCAAGGCGTACATTTTCTATGAATTCATGCGGACACCGGGACAATACGAGGACTTCTATCGCAGGGTGCAGGAGGATCCCGGAATATTTCTGACGCGCAGCGAAGTGACCGGCGTTGTACGCGATACGGATGGAAGCCTTGTCGTCTCCGCTACCGATACCATGCCCGGCCGGCAGATTGAAGTGAAGGTCGACATGGTGGTTCTTGCGGCCGGGATGGCGCCGAACTCCGCCGACGGAGAGGCGATCCGAGCCCTGGAGGACGCCAGGATAACGGTTGAGAAAGGAGAATCCGAAGCCCAGAAAAAAGCGGCAGCCGAGAAAATAGAACAGCTGTCGCATCACAAAGGGACTGAAATACTCCATCTGAATTACCGCCAGGGGCCCGACCTGCCGGCTCTTGAATACGGTTTTCCGGATTCCCATTTTATCTGCTTCCCCTATGAAAGCAGACGGACCGGAATTTATCCCGCCGGATGCGTCCGACAGCCGATGGATGGAATTGGCAGCAGGGAGGACGCTGCCGGGGCGGCATTGAAAGCAATACAATGTGTGGAGATGACCTCAAGAGGGGAAGCGGTACATCCGCGTTCGGGGGACAAGTCTTACCCTGAATTCTTTCTGCAGAGATGCACGCAATGCAAACGCTGCACTGAGGAGTGTCCCTTCGGGGTTCTTAATGAAGACACAAAGGGCACCCCCCTGCCCAATCCGACCCGGTGCCGGCGTTGCGGCATATGTCTGGGCTCATGCCCGGAACGGATCGTTTCTTTCAAGGATTACTCGATCGATATCATCGCTTCGATGATCAAATCGATTCCGATACCGGATGAATTTGACGAGAAGCCCAGAATCCTTGCTCTTCTCTGCGAAAACGACGCGTTCCCTGCCCTGGATGTTGTGGGGCAACACCGGCTCAATATAAGTCCTTTCGTGCGGGTTATACCAGTGAGGTGCCTGGGATCGGTGAATGTGGTATGGATCTCGGAAGCCGTGTCAGCAGGCTATGACGGGGTTATTTTAATAGGATGCAAGTATGGAGACGACTACCAGTGCCATTTTATAAAGGGGAGCGAACTTGCCGACACGCGCGGCGAGAACGTCAGAGACAAGTTACAAAAAATGGCGCTTGAAAACGAGAGAGTGGAGCTCCATCAACTGGAAATTGCCGAGTATGAGAGACTTCCGCAGATATTCGACGATTTTATGAAGGTTATTGACCAGTATGGGATGAATCCGTTCAAAGGGATGTAATCGAAGGAGAAACGGGCTAATTTACTGACGGGATGCAGCATTTAAATGGAGGAGCGTATGTCAGTGGAAGCTACCGAAACGGCATCGCCGCAACCAATGCCGGAAACGATTTCAGGGAGCGATCAGCCGCCTCTTCCCGAACCGATTCGAATCGAACCGGACCTTTCCTTTATCCGAAAGCTGATGAAGTCGGGCGGAGATTCTCTCAAGCAGTGCATGCAGTGCGGCACATGTTCTGCCACATGCGCGCTCTCCTCGGATCTTGAACCCTTTCCGCGCAAGGAGATGGCATGGGCCTCCTGGGGCATGAAAGACGCCCTGGTCAATGATCCCGACGTGTGGCTTTGCCATCAGTGCAACGACTGCTCGACCCGGTGTCCCCGTGGTGCCCGCCCTGGAGACGTCTTGGCTGCCGTCCGTCAGGAGTGGATCGTCCATAATGCCGTACCCGGCTTTCTTGCCCGCTGGGTGCATCAGCCCCAGTCTGCCCTCCTTTTACTCGGCATCATGACCGTACTGCTGGGCGGGGCTCTCTATTTAAAGGATCCTGTCGGCCGCGTCCTGGGCTTCTCTGAAGAGTTGGGCACCAAGATTGTTTTTTCATACTCGAGCATGCTGCCTCGCTGGATGTTAAATCTTTTTTTCCTGGTGCTCGGCGTTCTGGCGATTCTTACTGTTCTCCGGGGAGTAATACGTTTGCGGAAAAAGATGAAAACGACCTTCATGCAATCGGAATCAGGCGCACCCAAGAAAAAGCTGATCCCGAGCATCGGGGCCGCCTTGAAATGCATCTTTTTACATGAAAACTTCTCCCTTTGCACGGAAGCGCACCCGCGATACTGGTCGCATATGGCGGTGTTCTTCGGCTTCCTTGCCTTGGTGCTCGTCACCTTGTGGGTTATCACGGCTCCATACAATCCTCTTATAGCGGGACCGTTCATATATCCTTTAAGTTTATGGAATCCGTGGAAAATCCTTGCCAATGTGGGAGGCATTGCAATCATTGCAGGCTGCGTGCTGATGATTAAAGACCGGATGAAAAACAGCGAGCAAACCGGCGTCAATAATTATTCGGACTGGAGTCTGATAGGCCTTTTACTGGCTGTGGTCCTTACAGGTTTCGTAACCGAGGCGCTTCACTTCGTCCGGCTCGAGCCGCACAGGCATCTGGCATATTTTGTGCATCTGGTATTTGCAGGCGCGCTGCTTCTCTACATGCCCTATTCCAAATTCGCTCACATCGTCTATCGCACCACGGCCATGATCTTCGCCGAGCGCTACAATCGCACGAAAGAGAAACAGCCGGGACCAATCCCCATTTAGATGCAACCCATAGGAGAGGGCGCCATGAAAGGAAATAAAGCTGAAACGGGGCAGGCTCGATTGGTTGTAATCGTTGCGGTGCTGATTTTGGTTCCGCTGGGATTTTCACTTGTCTCACAGGTTTCCAGGAACAATGTGGAACCTTCCAATGATTTTCTCGAAAAGCCGGATCCAAAGTACGAGGCTTGCATTCGGGAAACGAGCTATATGCGGTTTCATCACTGGGAGCTTTTAAGAGGGATCCGCGAAGAGGTGGTCCGCTACGGAATAAGAAGCGATGTCGGATTGGGCAAATGTTCCGAATGCCACACGAGCCGGGAGCGTTTTTGCGACCAATGCCACAATGCAGCAAGTCTGACGCCTGACTGCTTCGACTGCCACTATTATCCGTAACGTGCGTTCCAGGATTGGCTGAGTGCCTACGCAATATGAAATAGCCGTACTCGGCAGCTAACGCCGGAAAGGACGAGATATGGAGAGAAGGGATTTCTTAAAAACAGCCGGAGGCGCTCTCTTGCTGGCTTCCTCCGGTGCGTATGC
>DKBB01000226.1 GCA_002451015.1 Acidobacteria bacterium UBA6911 | reverse complement strand
CCTGAACCTAGCGCGTCTGCCAATTCCGCCACTTCGGCTTCCTTAAGAACAGCGCATATCTTAAGGGTATGATATGCCCTTGTCAAGTCGTCAAAGTGGGCTTTTACATGGATTTGCTTTCGAATACACCGCTGCCGTTTCTTTCCCGAGTGAACTTTTTAATTTGGAATAAGACATAAAAAGAGGATTGGTAATCATCCAGTCTTGGGTATAAAAGGAGAAACCTTCAATATAATGAATTATATAATCATTAAACATTCGGGGAGGAATTCTTTTTATTACTCAGGTATTGAATTTGATCATTTGATGCTCCATAGTCATCTAAAGAAAGGAAAAAAGTAAAGTCATAACCGGAGTTTTCAATGAAAGTTGTAGGATTTCTGATTCTTTTTGTACTGATAACCGGATCCTTTATGGTCTGCCCTGCCGTGGAGTCCGGTATGTGCCGATTGCTTTCCGTGTCGGAATCCGAAAAGCTGATTTTGATTTCAACAATCCCGGACAAAAAGAAATACATCCTGGATGTCGCTGCCGCGAAAATTACCATTGACGGGAAACCGGCGGAATTCGAAGAGTTAATGTCTTTTTCCGTCATACAGGTCAAATGGGAGGAAAGCGATGAAAAGAGAAACGGCGTACGTCTCGACGGAACCGCAATAGAAATCGAAATTGATCCCCCTCAAAAACCGCTGCCACAATAAATAACATTCCTGGATTTATATATTAATTATAATATATAGAATTAATTATTTAATGTATAGGTTTAATGTATTGCGATGGCAATGCTCTGCCCGTATTGATATTCCCATTCATTGACAAAAGGAAAAGAATTCTTGAAATGGTTTAAAAAGGGCAAGTGTAAAGCTTGCATTTGCCCTTTTTACAGTCCCAGGAAAAGGGTGACCGAAGCTTGGGTCAAACGTTCGAAACTGCTCCAGAAAAACATCAGACCAACCGTGGGCAGTACCATAAACCAGAGCAGGATGTGACTGGTCCACGGCAGCGTCAGCCGGGCTGTATCGGCGGACTCCTCTATGATCATAGTCTTGATCACGCGGGCATAATAGTAGACCGCTATCACGCTGTTCAGGGCGCCTACAACGGCGAACCAGGCCAGGTTGTGATTGACAGCGGCACCGAACACATACAGCTTTCCAAGAAATCCGGCAAACGGAGGAATTCCCATCAGGGAAAGCATGAAAAAAGACATAGAGATTGTCAAAATGGGCGATCTTCGAATGAGGCCTTTATAATCCTTAATATCAAAACTTCCGGTATGACTGTGCACTGCTATCACCACAAGAAAAGCACCCAGGTTCATAAACAGATAGGTAACGAGGTACACCAGAACCGATTGAAGTCCCTGCGCCGAGAGTACAACAACGCCCATTAGGATGTACCCGGCATGTGCGATCGAGGAATACGCAAGCAAACGCTTCATATTGTCCTGGCGCAGGGCTGCGATATTTCCGAGCGTCATAGTGACAACCGATATCAAGATCAGCGGGATATTCCAGTAAACGGTGCTGATATTCTCATATAATCCTGTTCCTGGAAAAGTTCCGGTGAATCCGGTGAAAAAGAACCTTATTAAAACCGCAAAAGCAGCCGCTTTCGGTGCGATGCTGAGGAACGCCGTAACCGGTGTCGGAGCGCCGGAATAAACGTCCGGGCACCAGAAATGAAACGGTACAGCCGCCATTTTGAAGCCGAATCCCGCGAGGATCATCACGGTCGCTACAAGTAACATCGCCGAGTTATTCCCGGATGAGACTCCCTGGATAAAGGCTTCATGGATGGCCGCAAGCTTGGTGGTGCCCGTTAATCCGTAAATTATCGTCATGCCGTACAGCATGGATCCTGTGGCGACAGCGCCAAACAAAAGGTATTTAAGGGACGCCTCATTGGACTGGCGGTCGTTTTTGAGGTATCCGACCAGAACGTAGCTTCCTATTGATACCATCTCCAGTGCCAGATATAGCATGAGCATGTCCGCACTGGCAGCCAGAAGCATCATGGCGAGTGTAACTCCCAGGAGAAGACTATAGAATTCGCCAATATTTCGGCGTGAAAGTTCCTTCGATCCCGGAACGGAAAAAAGAATGAACAGAGAGGTAAGAATCAGGAAGCACTTGAAAAATACCGACATCGGATCCAAGGAAAGAACTCCGAAGAAAAGAGAACCGGGATCCGATTCGAAAAGACGAATGCTGAAAATTAAGGCGACGATCAAGCCGGCAGCAGTCAAAACAAACGACAGGCTTCTTCGGATTCGCGGGAAGGTTATATCCCCGATTACTACAAACAGAAGAGCTGCAGTTAAAATGATCTCCGGATAGAACTGTTTAAGATCCGATAGAATCTGTTGATTCATGACTACCCCTTGAGAGTATCCGCGCGATCCAGGTTAACCGATCGTAAAATCCGGTACATGGAAAGGACAATAGCCAAGGCTACGGCGGCCTCGGCGGCGGCAACAACAATGATGAAAATTGCAAAAATCTGTCCGTCTATTTTTCCGGAAGAGTACTTTGAGAATGCAATCAGATTAAGGTTGGCTGCATTTAATATCAGCTCGATTCCCATCAGGACGTTGATGGCGTTCTTGCGGGTCAGAACGCACATAATCCCAAAGGAAAAGAGTGCAGCGCTAACTACGAGATAATGGCTGAGTCCAATCATTCGGATCGTCTCCTCACTATCATGGCGGCACCGATCAGGGCCAGGAGCAGCAGGATGGAAGCAACTTCAAACGGCAATATAAAGTCCTGCATCAAAAGATCACCAATGGAAGCAGTAGTAGGGCCTGAAAGTACGGATTCACCCTGGAACCACTTGGCGCGCAACATAAAAAATGCCAGAACACCAAAAACGGCGACAACGGCGACGACGGCCGGCACCAGTTGGACCGACCCCGTTTTTATATTCAGGTCATATAATTTATGGGTCAGCATAATACCGAACAGAATCAGCACCAGTATGCCGCCGACGTAAATGACCATCTGGGTGGCGGCAAGGAAATCCGCTCCCAGGTATGCATACAGTGCGGCAACCCCAAAGAAGGTAAATAGCAGCGCAAAAGCCGAACGTATCAGGCTGCGCGCAAATACAACCACCGCAGCGGATCCAACGGTCAGGACTGCAAAAAAATAAAAAACAATTTGGCTTAGAAGGTTTTTGTCCATAGAAGAATTAACCCTTCAAGGGACTTTGCTCGGTTGACCCGGCAACGGTCAGAGGCTTCTCTTTGGCAAAGTGATATACGTGATCGTTTATATCGTAGACGGAATATTCATAATCTGCCGTCATTACCAGACACTGAGTCGGGCAGGCAAATGTGCACAGGCCGCAATAACAGCAAAGCGCCATATCTATATCGAAAACATAAGTCCGTAATTTCTTGGCTGTCCCATCGGAAGCGTAAACCGGCGGTTCTTCTTTGTCGCGCTTCTCCGTTTTTACGATTATGCAGTCCGTGGGGCATGTACGTGCACACTGACCGCACCCTATACAGTCCTCAATTTTATTATGGAGCCGCATCCGTGATCGCTCCGGCAGCGCCCACCTTTCCTTGGGATACTGAAGAGTCACGGAAGGCTTGAAAAGATGGAGGCTGGCTACTGCCATGGAATTGACAATAGTCGAAATCCCCTGCCCTATATTCCTGAAATAAGTCAGCATAATATTCCCCGGAAATACATTCCTACAGGATGGCCATCCACCCGGCGCCCAGGATCAGCACGAAAGAAATCGGCAGAAGCACTTTCCAGTTAATGTACATGAGCTGGTCGACGCGAAGGCGCGGAAGCGACCATCGCATCCACATCTGGATGAAAATCAGCACAAGCGCCTTAACGAAAAATATTACAGGCCCCGGAATGAACTGCAGCATTGAAATCGGTGCAGCCCATCCACCAAGAAAAAGAGTTGCGGCTACGCTTGCGACGAGAAACATGTTGGCGTATTCGGCGAGAAAGAAAAATGCAAAGCGCATTCCGGAATACTCTGTATGATAGCCGGCTACAAGCTCCGATTCCGCTTCCGGAAGATCGAAGGGCGTACGGTTTACTTCCGCAAGCGACGCAATGAAATATACAAAAAACGCCAGAAATAAAAAGGGATTCCGGAAAAGGAACCATTTGAGAATGCCGCCCTCCTGCGCCTGGACAATTTCTACCATCGACAGGCTTCCAACAAATATAACGACCGTCATAATTGCAACGGCTGCAGGAATTTCGTAGCTGATAACCTGTGCCGCGGCACGCATACTGCCGTAAAGGGAGTACTTGTTGTTGGAAGCCCAGCCGGCCATAATGATCCCAATAACCGAAAGGCTGCTTACCGCAACAATATACAGGATTCCGATATTCAGGTCGGTAACGAAAGAAGACGCGCCGAACGGCAGAACAACAAACGCGGCAAACGCGCCGAGGAATACAATAAACGGCGCCGTTTTAAACAGTAACTTATCAACCGATTCGGGAACGATATCCTCCTTCAGCAGGAGCTTCAATGCGTCTGCTATCGTCTGCGCCCAGCCGTGCCAGCCCCCAACGACCATGGGCCCCAGCCTGTCCTGAATATGCGCAGAAACTTTTCTTTCAAGCCAGACCATGAAAAGGACGGCCAGAGCCAGCAGAGCAAAAATAATTATGCTGCTGGCCAGAATCGGGATCAGAGCCAGAAGCAGTTCCGGAAGCGCATCGTATTTCGGTATTTTTTCTAAAAGTTGTGCAACGGATTCCATCGGAACGTTCCTTTTTATCGATCAATCTCACCCAGCACGATATCGATGCTGCCAAGAATCGATATCACATCCGCAATCATGGTTCCTTTACAGAGTTCCCGGAAGGCGCTCATAATGGTAAAGCAAGGGGATTTCACTTTCAGGCGGTACGGTTTCAGACTGCCATCGCTGACGATGTAGTAGCCAAGTTCTCCGCGCGGGCACTCGGTTCTCATGTAAACTTCACCTGCAGGAGGCTTGATGCGCTTTGGAACGTTTTCCCGCACGTCTCCCGGGGGCAGTTTTGCAACTGCCTGCCGGAGGATCCTGCAGGATTCCTTGACTTCCCTGATACGGACCATGTAGCGGTCCCAGCATGATCCGAGCCTGCCATGCTCCCCTTTACCGACGGGGACATCAAAATCAAATTCCTCGTATCCGAGGTAGGGCTCGTTTTTGCGTACGTCGAACTTAACCCCGCTTCCGCGGAGATTCGGCCCCGTAACACCATAACTGATCGCCTTTTCAGGGGACAGAATACCAACATCCGCAGTGCGTTTAATGAAGATAAAGTTGTTGGACAACAAGCGGTTCAGATTGTCAACCTCCGGCTCGAAACGATCCAGGAACCTTAAGATTTTTCCTTCCAGTCCGGGCTTGATATCGTACATCAGCCCGCCTACACAATTGTAATTGTACAAAAGTCGGGCTCCACAGGTTTCTTCGAAGAAATCAAGGATGTCTTCTCTGTCCCTGAAGCACCAGAGAAAAGGAGTAAAGGACCCGATGTCGTTTCCATAAGTTCCGGCGGCGATCAGATGGCTTGCAATGCGTCCCAGTTCGGCCATGATTATCCGCAGGTATCGGGTACGGTCATTGACCTCGATGCCCATGAGTTTTTCGACCGCCAGAACATACCCCAATTCCATATTCATTGCCGCACAGTAGTCCATGCGATCCGTGAACGGAACCACGCCGGCGTAATCGACATTTTCGACATGTTTTTCGAAACAGCGATGAAGATAACCGATGTGAGGAATCGCATCGGCTACGATTTCCCCGTCCGTCTTCAATTCCAGACGTAAAACACCGTGGGTCGACGGGTGCTGCGG
>DKBB01000159.1 GCA_002451015.1 Acidobacteria bacterium UBA6911 | reverse complement strand
TAATTCAGATATTGGAAAATAAACTAGAAACGGACATTTATGAATACCGCCCTTAAATCCACTGCCCCCCGCCCTCATACTACTGTTTTATGATCTTAACAGGATCCTTCTTTCTTTCAAAAGCCTGAAACTCATAGGTCACGCCAACAATCACTCCGGAGTCCGGATCGAATTGTTTCAGTCCGGCCATGCCGGCTAAATCCCAACGAATGCTTCCCGTCCGGAACTGCATTCCGGCGCGCACCTGGGACCTGTTTTCATTTCCCACTCTCTCGGGCCCCTGTCGCCCGTTGATTTCAGCAACTAGATTGAGCCTGCGGTGCAACGATACAACGGCTCCGATTCCATACGTAAACGGATCTGTCTGCTTCCCGGCTTCAACCGGAGATCCCAGAATGGCTATTCCCAGGTCGGCCAATACCTGGACCCGGCCGAAATGTTTCTTGAAAAGCAGACTCGTATAGAACTGCGTCTCATCTGTTCCCAGACCGTTCTCCTGGTTGGCGTTTGGAAGTTCCACTGAGAACTTGAATGCCATTGCCGGAAGGCGCCGCTTCTCCCCCAGAATTTTCAATTTTGTCGCCAGCACCAGGTTCCCGAAATCTTGGGTTGTATCGCCGGTAAAAGTCGGAGGCACAACCGGCTCCGAACGACTCTCAACCGCGAGAACATCCTGAGCCACTCCCGAAATCTTGAATTCCGCATACTCACCCACACCCGCTTGGATGCTCGTCACTCCCAGCCGTGTCAGATTGCCTTCAAGCCCTGAAAGGGAATATTTCTGCCCCTGAAAAAATTCAGCCCCGAATTCCAGGCGAATCCGGCCGGTCTGGAGAATTTCCGCATCATCCGTCAGGAGCGGTCGCTGCTGCCCGAACCCGTTGCCGGCAAACATCATACATGCCATCCACACGATCCATCGCCAATTCCGCATAGTCCCTTCCTTACACAACAGGCCAGGAAATACTAACCGCAGAGATGAAGAAAAAACACATACTGAATAATCTTTGCGGCAAGATTTACTGACAAAACAGTCCTGTGCCGAATCCACATATCTTAGAGGATTCTAGTGTCCTGTCACAGTGATTNNTATTTATGTGACAGGACACTAGCCGCAACTGTCATTAGAACTTTGGAGGTTGATATGGTACTGCACGACAGAAACTGCCGCGATGGCTGCCGTCTCGGCCCTTAAAACCAGCCTGCCGAGACTGAATACCTCGAATCCTGCTTTTTCGGCTTCTTCTATTTCGTCATTGTCCCACCCTCCGGCAGGTCCGACGCATAGAACGATACTGCGCGATAGTGTTCGGGCGTCCGGGCGCCACATCTCCCGGGCGTTCTCGTAAAACATTATCTTTGCAGAATCGGAGAATTCTTCACGATGAAGCATATCGGAGTAATCCAGCGGAGGACGTACGCGGGGTGTGGAAAATCTCCCGCATTGTTTGGATGCTTCCATCACAATTCGATTCCAGCGCTCACAACGGGAGGCGACTTTGTTGAGCGGGATCCGCATATCACTCCGACGGGTTCTCACCGGGATGATTTCATGGACGCCCAGTTCGGTGGATTTCTCTAGCACCCATTCGAATTTCGAAGGTTTGATCAAAGCAGCTGCGAGTATAAGCGGGACTCGATTTTGACTGGAAGGGAGCTGTCGCAGTTGACGTACAAAGACTCCGGAATCCTCGAAAGCAACTTCCCCGATGTATCCCGTACCCTCCCCGTCGAATACCTCCACAGTTCCTCCCGATCCTATGCGCAACACGTCGCGCAAATGATGGGACTGATCCGGGGGGAGACGCACCGTTCCTTTTTGAATGGAATCCCGGGGAACGTAAAACCGCCTTCGGGTCATCGGCAGGTTATCCGAAAATGTCTTTAACTTTATCGAAAATATTCCGTTCCTGTATAAGCTCGTCGTCTTCGCTGACTTTTGCCAGATTTTCAAAAGCCTGTCGCTGCTCCTTGGTGAGCTTTGTAGGCACAATGATATTAACCGTTACGAACTGGTCCCCGCGGCCTCTGCCCCCCAGACTGACGATCCCCTTGTTGCGCAGGCGGAAAACGGATCCGGTCTGGGTTCCTTCTGGAATTTTGATTTTTTCCTCGCCTTCAAGAGTGGGGACAACGATTTCAGACCCCAGCACGGCCTGCACGATGCTAATGGGCACCTGGCAATATATACTGTTCTCCTGTCTCTGGAAGAAAGGGTGTTCTTCCACGTAAATTATGACGTAAAGATCTCCTGAAGGGCCGTTGTGGGATCCAGCTTCGCCTTCACCCTGGATACGCAATCTTGCGCCGTTGTCGACGCCTGCCGGGATCCGGACTTCGAGTACCTTTTCTTTGTGGACCCGACCCTTACCCTGGCATGTTTCGCAGGGTTCGGTAATAACCTGGCCGGACCCGTTGCATTGCCCGCAGCTTCTACTGATGGAAAAGAATCCCTGCTGGTAGCGTACCTGTCCCGCACCTTTGCAGGTAGGGCAGGTGACCGGCGGTTTTCCCTTGGGAGCACCGCTCCCATTACAGGACGGGCAGGTATCCTGGCGGGGTATTTTGATCTTTGTCTTCAGACCGAATGCCGCTTCCCTGAAGGAAATTTTCAGATCATATCGAAGATCCGCACCCCGTGCAGGTCCGCCGCGGCGGCGTCCGCCAAAAATGTCTCCGAATCCGAAAAATTCCCCCAGGATGTCGCCGAAATCACCGAATATATTCGGATCGAAACCGCTGAATCCTCCCTGCATCCCGCTGTGCCCGAAACGGTCGTATCGCGCGCGCTTTTCAGGATCGCTCAGAACGCTGTAGGCCTCCGCGGCTTCCTTGAATTTTTCTTCGGCGTTCTTATCGCCGGAATTTTTATCGGGATGGTATTTAATGGCCAATTTGCGATAGGCGCTTTTAATCTCCTGGTCGGAGGAATCCCCGGATATACCCAGTACTTCGTAATAATCTCGCTTGTTATTCAAGAATNNCCGGCTTCCAGTTCATCCAGCACATCCTTCAAGAGGGAAATGCCGTCCTCCTCCGGATCGATGCCTCTGGCTTTTTGGATCGCACTTTTTACCATTTCCTGTTCGTTCCTGTCAAGAAACCGGCCGAATTCCGAGTAACTTCTAGCCGTCGTCATCATTCGTCCTTTAATCCGGTTCTTCAATTCCGTCAGTTCCCGACTCATTCGATCATTTTCATAATGTCGCTTTGCATCTTCGACCATCCGATCGATCTCTTTCTGGCTCAGCCCGGTGGACGGAGTGATCCGGATCGCCTGCTCTTTTCCCGAGAGCTCGTCTTTGGCGGATACGTTTAAAATTCCATTGGCATCCATATCAAAAGAGACCTCTATTTGCGGGGTTCCACGCGGCGCCGGTGCAATTCCGACCAAATCGAATTTCGCCAGCGAGCGATTGTTTGCGGCCATTTCCCGCTCCCCCTGCAGAACATGAATGTCCACAACAGACTGGTTGTCCGCAACAGTGGTAAAAACCATCGTTTTCTTTAGAGGGATGGTTGCATTGTGTTCGATAATCCTGGTAAAAAGCCCTCCCTGTGTTTCCAGCCCCAGGGAGAGCGGTAGAACGTCCAGCAGGACAACATTTTTCAAATCCCCCCGCAGGACCCCACCCTGAAGAGCCGCTCCTATTGCGACAACCTCATCGGGATTGGTTTCGAAGGAAGGTTCCCTTCCGAAGATTTTCTGCACATGGCGTTGAACTGCGGGCATTCGCGTCTGTCCGCCAACCAGAATTACATTGCCGATATCCGCTGCTGTCAGGTTGCCGTCTTCTAGAGCTTTTTCGCAGAAGGAGGTCGTTCTTTCTATCAGGTCACTGGCCATACCTTCAAACTTATCCCGTGTTATGGTTCTGTCAAAGTGAAACGGAGTGTTGTCGTTGGAAGTGATAAAAGGAATGCTGATATGGGTCTCTTGAGCAATGGACAGCTCGCACTTCGCATTTTCCGCAGCTTCCTTTAAACGCTGCTTGGCCAGTATATTGTTGCTTAGATCGATGCCCGAATCTTCTTTGAAAGCGGCAAGCATCCAGTCGACAAGAAC
>DKBB01000408.1 GCA_002451015.1 Acidobacteria bacterium UBA6911 | reverse complement strand
CACCTGCTTCTGTTCTTTCGGGCTGCGAAACCGGGATAAAAGCTGAATGCCCATCGGGAATGCCGTGAACCGCTCCCTGAAGGTATTGTAATGCTGGAAGGCAAGCACGGTGGTAGGGGCCAGCACGGCGGCCTGTTTGCCGTCCATGATCGCTTTAAAGGCAGCGCGCATCGCCACTTCGGTCTTCCCGTAGCCCACATCGCCACATAGCAGGCGATCCATCGGGCGCGGCGCCTCCATATCGCTCTTGAGCGCCTCAAGAGCGTCGACCTGGTCGCGGGTCAATTCAAATTCGAAGGCGTCTTCGAATTCCTGCTGCCAGGCGGTATCAGGCGAAAATGCGTATCCCGGTATCGTCTTTCTCCGGGCATACAGCTTCAAAAGCTCTTCGGCCATGTCCCGCATCGATTTCTTGATCCGGGACTTGGTTCGGCTCCAGCTCGTGCCGCCCAGACGGTCCAGCGAGGGACGCGTCCCCCCCATGCTGCTGTATTTCTGTATCAGGTCCAGTCTTTCGACCGGGACATAGAGCTTTGCATCGTTCTGGTAGCTCAGGAGCACGAATTCCTTGGAACTGCCGCGCAGGCCAATGGATTTCAATCCGTTGAAGAGTCCTATGCCATGATCGACATGAACCACATAGTCCCCCGGTTTCAGATCGCGGAAGTCGGACACGAAAAGATGCCGATGCGCTGCTTTGGTTTTCCTGGGCCTCTGACCCACATCCGATTCATCGAAAAGATCCGTGCTCGTCAGCACGCGCAGGTTTACGGACGGCAGATAATAGCCGGAATGGAGATTTCCGATTGCGATGAGAATATCGCCGCCCGGGGGGAGCCCGTCGTCCGAATTCCTGTCCCCGTCACGGCAGAGAAGGGCGGAAATGTCGTACTCCTTCAGAATATCGTGGACACGCTCTGCGCGACCCAGGTTGGAGAGGACACAGGCAAGATATTCCCCTGCATCGCGAAACTTCTTAATATCTCCGACAAGCTCCCGGATATTGCCGTGGTATTTTCTAACAGTCTGAGAGGAAAGATATACCGGGGGATTGTCCCTGTCCGCAACCGGGAGCTCCTCAACCTCCAGGTTCGGGAATCGGTCGATGGCGGCACTGAAATCCTCCGGGGTTAAATAAATCTGATCGGGAGAAAGAACCGGTTTGTGCGCTTCTATTCGATCCAGGTAGCGCTGGTAAAGCTCCTCGTGATAGCGAGCCAGGGAATTTTCCGATACTTCCCGCTCCACGGTGACGATGCGATACCCCTCGAGATAGTCGAACAGTGTGGCTTCGAGAGGATCCACGGCCGGCAGCATGAATTCGAAAGCCGGAAACATTTCTCCCTGCCGTGCCAGGGCGACCTCCTCGGTCAGATGCGGCAGAAACGGATCACTCCAGAGAGACGGGACTTTTTCCGCCCAGCGCTGCAGAGAATTGCGCTTAAAGCAATATTCCCGCATTGGAATCAGTTCCACATGCGAGAGGCTCTCCACCGAACGCTGGGAATCGACATCGAAGACCCTGAGGGATTCGATGCAGTCGCCGAAAAACTCCAGGCGGACAGGTTTGTCCAGATGGGGCGGGAAAATATCCAGGATCCCGCCCCGGAGAGAAAACTCTCCGGGATCCGTTACGGGATCGTCCGCGATGTAACCGGACTCAAAAAGATACTCGCGGATCATATCCGGAGACATGTCCTCGTCTTTCTTCAACATCAGGCAATAGGAGAAAAACTGTTGGGGCGTGCGCAGACGGACGGCAGCGGCCTTCACCGATGCAACAAGTACTTTGGGCCCGTCCTGAAGGATCCGCCACAGAGCATGGGCCCGGTTGGCGGATATTTCATGATGGGGGGACAGCCCGCGATAGGGATCCACTTCGAGATCGGGCATAGGAACGACATCGATTGGAGAGGAGGAAAGCAAATCGAGGTAAAAGCCCAACTCCCGTGCCAGGGACTGCGCATCGGCGCCGGTTGGCGTCAGTACGGCTACCGGACGATTCTCCGCCAGAATCGCTCCCGCTATTCCCAATGCCCTGGCTCCTCCAGCCGCGCCGGAAAGCCCCGGATTACGGATTCCGGCACGGATACGCTCCGCGAGTTGCTGCAGCGCATCCGAAGCCATGGCCATCTCGAAAGTCTTCTTCAGTCGAATCATATATAGCTACCTAAAAACCACACGCTAAAAAAGAAGATCCTATCATAACGGCAGGTCTGGCATTAAACCGTGATCCCATCGTTTCCCGATTCCCGTAAAATTCTAAACGGGGCGACCCTATAATAACACTCTACCCGGCGTTAGGGACTCCCCGGGGATTGCATGCCGAATCCTGTGAGAAATGCAGGCAAGGGTACTGTCAGGAAGGGGGGCTGAAATTATCCAGTACTTTGCGGATGATTCTGCTGGTCGAAGATCCTTCAACCACGGGAACCGTCCATACGGTCCCCCCGGCACGTTCCACCGTTTCACGGCCGACGACGCGGGATATCTCCCAATCCGAACCTTTCACGAGAACATCCGGCACGATAGCGTCGATAATCCGCTGCGGCGTCAAATCATCGAAAAGAAACAGGTAGTCGACACTGGCCAGGGCGGCGAGAACTTCTGCTCTCTCCACTTCAGGGACTACGGGACGGAATTCTCCTTTGATCCGCCTGACGGAAAGATCGCTGTTGAGTGCGACAACCAGTCGGTCCCCCAGAGCGCGGGCCCGGTTAAGGTAACGCACGTGCCCGACATGCAGAACATCGAAACATCCGTTGGTAAAAACCAGGCGCTTCCCCGACTTTCGCAGCTTTTCGCGTAACCGGATGATTTCTTCGAGAGATTTGATCTTTTGAGCGGCTGGTTCCATTATTCACCGCGAAAACGTACTCTAGAATTATCGTTTGGAAAATTATTCGTCTTTCTTGTCGACAGTGACTCCCGAAGGCCTTATTCCCATCTCCTTTATTTTGCCTCTCCATTCTTCCCGGTAGCTTATAACCGGCTTTACCTTGGCGGGGAGAGCGGCATCGTCGAGATTTTTAGTCACGATTATTGCCCTGAAATTATCTGGGACCAGAAGAGGCTGCAGGTTTTCCGGCGCCATGACCCGTATGTCGATCTTCTCCGGGGAGCAAGCATAGGACTCGTCTTCAATTTCCAGAGGGACTCCGTTAATGGAGTAATCTTTCCTGCGGGGACCGATGCGTATTTCCACCCAGATCGGATTGGTTATGGAGGAACGAATCGCTCCGTCCTCGAAATTAAGGCTTACCTGATAGTTTGTAGACTGGTCCAGGTCGCTGATATCAATAATATCCGTGGGCACCTCTGGAACGGGTTCTATATGAGACCGGGGCCCCGTTATCTCCACTACCCTGGAACTCGGGATCTTCTCGTAAATTTCAAAGCCATCGGCCACTTCACCCTTCTCCGGGACGGTAATCGGAACCGGTTTCGTAATCGTCTTCTCCAGCATCAGCGTGACCTGCGAGGGATTGATCTGGGACACTTCGATCCCAAATCCCTTGGGGGTTTCGATATTATCCTTGGTGAGGGTGATTCTGTTTGCCCCTTCCTCGTAATTCTGGAGATTTATATTGCAGGTAAGGTTCTGGGTTGCTCCGCGTATTGTAACCTGTACGGTCGAGGGAAAGCCGCCTGAAATTTCCATTCCATCGGGTACCGTAACTTTGACTTGAGCCGTAACCGTCGTAAACGTTCCGGATTCCCCCTGGATAAACAACCACAGAATCCAGGCCAGCAGTATAGCCAGAATTTTCAGAATCCAGTTCTCCAGGATTTTCTCTTTTAATGTTGAGCTCATATCGTTTCCGGGCGCTGTTTGGCGGTCTGGGAAGCCTCCTTCCCGGACCGGTGTTCACATGCAGTTTCAAGCGTAGCACGCAAGGTGACAGCGTCAAGGTTGCGTGTGATCCTGCCGTCAATCGCCAGAGAGATTGTGCCCGTTTCCTCCGAAACAATTACAGCAACGGCATCAGTTTCCTCTGTTATACCGATGGCGGCACGATGCCTGGTACCCAGCTCCTTGCTGTGATACGGGTCCAGTGTCAGCGGCAGAAAGCAGGCCGCGGCCGCTATTCGATTTTGCTGAACAATCACGGCACCATCATGAAGAGGAGTGGTTGGATTGAAGATGGTAACCAGAAGATCGAATGCAAGCATGGCATCCAGAACAATCCCGTTCTCTACATAATTCTTCAGACCGATGTCCCGCTCAATCACTATGAGTGCCCCGATTTTCCTGGATGCAAGAGTGGTCGCAGCCTGCGTGATCTCTTCGAAGCCTCCGCTTCTCTGACGGCTTTGCCTGCCCAGGATCGGGGTTTTTCCGATGCCTGCCAGTCCACGCCGTATCTCGCTCTGAAACAGCACGATGATTGCAAAAACAATATACGTCAGGGCATTGGACAGCAGCCACTGGACCGTGGCCAGCCCCAGATACCGTGAAACCCAGTAGAACAAAAGGAGTACGCCGATACCGAAGGTCATCTGAACGCCCCTGGTTCCCCGTATCAACAGAAGAAGCCGATAGATAACGTAAGCAACCAGGGCAACGTCGATGAGATCGCGAAATGCGAAAAACGAGGATTGGAAAAAACTTGTAATCAAATCCATGGATCCAGCGGTTCCTTTTCAGGGGTTTTTGATCTACATTTCTCACCAGATTCCGCCGCTTCGCTAACGGCGGCGGCACAGAGGATCAATCCGGCTGCATTGCATGCCCTTAGACTCCATGACGCACTATCAAGCGCGTCGCCGGGCATTCGCCTTATACATGCAGCCCTCTAAAATGCCTCGCTACGGAATCCCTTGAGAAATGCGGACCAGGGGAAAATACACATTCCTATTCAGGTCGATGACACGTATCGTACCCATACGGCCATTTGCCTCAGGATAGTATTTCTCCCGCTCCGACAATGGCATCGGTAACGTCCGCGATTTCCCTCATTGCAGCGACATCATGGACCCGTACGATATGAGCACCCAACACGATCGATGCCGCAACACTCGCGCCGGTTCCTAAAACAAGTTCACCGGCAGGTTTATTGATAATGGAACCGATAAACGATTTACGCGATGTCCCTACCAGAACGGGAAATCCGGCGGCGCTTAATCGATCCAGGTTCCGGAGAATTTCGAAGTTCTGTGCGGCTGTTTTCCCAAATCCAATTCCCGGATCCAGTACGATCTTTTCCGAGGATACACCACAGCTCTGAGCTCGTGCAACCGCTTCTTTCGCCCAAATATCAATATCGCCGAGAATATCCTCGCTCGGGGGGAGTGTCTGCATATTCATCGGGGTTCCCCGCATGTGCATCAAAACAACAGCTGCATCGAATTCGGCGCATTCGCGTCCTATCTGCGGATCCTTCTGAAATGAAGTGACATCATTGATGATGGAGGCACCGCATTCCAGTGTCGCCCGGGCAACCTTTGCTTTTGACGTATCGATCGAGATAGGGATCGGGTACCGGTCACCGAGCTTTTCCAGAACCGGCAACAAACGTCTCAACTCTTCATCGGCATCGACCTCCCGGGATCCGGGGCGAGTCGATTCCGCGCCGATATCCAGGATATCGGCCCCCTCTTCAGCGATTGCCCAGGCACGATCCAGCGCGATCTCGGGTGCCATGTATCGCCCTTTGTCTGAAAACGAATCGGGCGTGACGTTGAGAATTCCCATGACCAGTGTTCTTTCGCCCAAATCCAGGTTCTTGCCCTTCGCCCTGATTGTAAATTTTTTTCTCGTCTGCATAGTGTTCACAGGCGCCGGGTTTCAGTCACATGTGAATCAAACACGGCATGCAACGGTCGTCACCCCGATATCCGGATCTCGAAGCCCGGACCCTTTAAATGTATAGCAATTGCCGGCGGGCACCCCGTCCGGCTCAATGGATAAGCGTATCGGCCGAAGGGAAAATTAGGCCGGAGCGGGTTTTCCTTTAGGATTGATAAGCTGGGGCAATGATGCGTCTTCCGACGGCTTTTCCTTCTCCGGTTTTCCTTCGGAGTCGGAATCCGAAGAGATCGCCGTTTTCGTTTTTAAAGGTTGCCCTTTAATGATCGCCTCGATGTCGCAGCTATCCAGGGTTTCAAATTCCAGGAGAGATTCGGCCAGACGTACGAGAGTTTCCCGGTTGTTTTCCAGTGTCTTCCAGGCAAGGGAATAACCTTCTTCCACGATCCGCTTGACCTCGTGGTCGATCCGGATTGCCGTGTCCTCGCTGTAATCGCGATGCTGCGCAATTTCCCTGCCGAGAAAAATCTGCTCTTCTTTTTTCCCGAAAGCCAGAGGCCCCATTTCGGGACTCATGCCCCATTCGGTCACCATTTTTCGCGCTCGCTCGGTCGCCACTTCGATGTCGTTGGCCGCCCCGGTTGTTTCCTGGTCAAGAAACATCTTCTCGGCACAGCGGCCGCCCATCAATATGGCAATCTGCCCCTCGACAAATTCCTTCGTGTAATTATGCTTGTCCGTCTCAGGAAGCTGCTGCGTCAATCCGAGGGCCATGCCTCGGGGGATGATGGTCACCTTGTGCAAAGGGTCGCTTCCGGGAACCATATAAGCAACCAGGGCATGCCCTGCTTCGTGATACGCGGTAACCTTCTTGTCCTTCTCGGTGATAACCATGGACTTGCGTTCCTTGCCCATTAGGACCTTGTCCTTGGCTCCTTCGAAGTCGCTCATCGCAACCAGTTTTCTGCTGTACCGGGCCGCATTCAGTGCGGCTTCGTTCACGAGGTTCGCAAGAGCCGCGCCGGAAAATCCGGGAGTCCCCCGGGCGATGACGGATATCTCCACGTCATCTGAAATAGGGATCTTGCGCGTGTGGACTTTTAAAATGCCTTCCCGCCCGCGGATATCGGGCAGAGGGACAACAACCTGTCGATCGAACCGTCCCGGTCGAAGTAGTGCGGGATCCAGTACATCCGGACGGTTGCTCGCGGCGATCAGAATCACGCCGTCATTGGACTCGAACCCGTCCATTTCCACCAGAAGCTGGTTCAGGGTCTGTTCCCTCTCATCGTGACCGCCGCCAAGACCGGCTCCACGATGCCGACCCACTGCATCGATTTCATCGATAAAGATAATGCACGGCGCATTCTTTTTCCCCTGTTCGAAGAGGTCCCGGACCCGGCTTGCGCCCACACCGACAAACATCTCCACAAAATCCGATCCGCTTATCGAGAAAAACGGTACGTTCGCCTCTCCGGCTATACTGCGCGCAAGAAGCGTCTTGCCGGTTCCCGGCGGCCCCATGAGCAGAACGCCTTTGGGTATGCGACCGCCCAGCTTTTGAAATTTCTGGGGTTCTTTCAGGAACTCGATTATCTCGGTCAGTTCTTCTTTTGCCTCTTCAACGCCGGCAACATCTTTAAATGTGATTTTTTTCTGCTGGCTGGACATCAGTCTTGCTCGGCTTTTTCCGAAGGAGAGGGCCTTGTTGCCGCCGCTCTGCATCTGCCGCATGAGAAAAATCCAGAAGCCGATCAACAGGATAAACGGGAGCCAGGAGGACAGGAAGACGTACATCAGGGAGTTGTTGGAGGATTTCTCAATCTTGACCAGGACGTTGTTC
Organism: Acidobacteria bacterium UBA6911; assembly: GCA_002451015.1. Taxonomy (GTDB): domain Bacteria; phylum Acidobacteriota; class UBA6911; order UBA6911; family UBA6911; genus UBA6911. The sequence continues at coordinate 5,020 of DKBB01000408.1, read as the reverse complement.
TTTTGAAGATCTTGGACCAGATCCCAACTGGCCTCGGCGGGAATGGTAGTCTTGAACTTCTTGCCGTCAAAGTCCTCACCATCAAGGTCTTCACCCATAATCGTCACGGATTTGATCTTCTTCGAATTTACATCCTGATAGAAGGTGGTGAAATCCCGTTCTTCAACATTTACGTCTTTAATATTGTAGAATAATTGCCATAAAAGGATCAGCGATACGACGATCGCCAACCACACAAGTATATTTTTTAAGTTGGTGCTCAAAAGAGAAACCTCCCGGGAGTTCTTCGTACCTGCTCCTACGACTTAGGGCAAAACACCCCAAATCGGTACAGTCCTCACAAAGCGCTCGTGCATAATTATAACAAATATCTCCCGTATTTTCATGGAATTGACCGTTTATTCCATCAATTCCCTCTCAAGAAGTCGGAAGCCGTATCCCTCAAACCGGGAATCGTCGTTGTTTCCTGTCTTAATAATTCCCGGTTTCTATTCCTGCCACAAGCCAGATTCTCGGCAGAGCCAGAAAAACTGTCTCATCAATCAGTATAAGATGTTCTTTTCCACATGCAACCGATAAGACCGCCCTCCTGCAGTACATTCATACAGAATTCAGTTGAAACGTTATCATTAACGAGGATCCGGATGTATTCCGGGACCTGTAGGGCCAGGCCGGCCTGAAACCCGGAATCCAGATCACGTCCGGGCCGGAAACCACCATGGGCAAGGCACTGCGCCGGGTCAGAGGTATTTTTGCATCAATCAGCATCTTCTTAACCTTCCGGCATTTTGCGCCTCCATACCGGTCTCCCGAAATCCTGGAACGGATGACGAGAGGCTTTTCCAGTAAGGACGGTTCTAAAAAGGCACAAACCTTATAGTCTTTTTCCGCTTTATGATCCGAAGACCGGACAATCTCTGCGTGGAAGTTCCCATGCGCTTCCGCGACATAACAGTGGCCGGGTATTTCCAGTTCATATCTGAAGCCGGGCGTCGCTCCGGGAGCATTCCGCAGCAGCAGCAGATTGTCGAATTCACGCATGGCTACGGCATTGTGCGGCAATAAAATCCGCCCGCCGCTTTGGGAATGCCTGCAGAGAGACAGGATGGATTCTACATGTGCCAGGGAAATGCCTTTGAGAGATCCGAAACAATGGCGCAATGCACAACGCAGAACCTGTTTCTGAAGAGCCGGATGTAAATCTGCGATTGCCTTGATCTTCATCACGATTCCATCCTCGACAGGATGGGCCATCCCATTGAAAGCCCGCTTGGCCTGGGATTTGACAAGCGACCAGGTTTCACGCATCAAAAGCGCTTCCCGGGCCAGAGTCGGCACCAGGTTTGGGTTGAAGTGTTTCTCCAGGTAGGGAACTAGCTCCCGTCGGATCCGGTTCCTGGAGTACCGGAGATCCGTGTTGGAGGAATCCTCCCGGTAACCGCACTCCCGCTGCTTCAGGTATTGCAGGATTCTGTCACGGGAACATTCGAGCATGGGACGGATCACCCGAGCGTCCAAAACCGGGTGAATCGCCGAAAGGCCCTCTATCCCGCTTCCGCGAAGGAAGCGAAAAAGGGCCGTTTCCGCCTGATCGTTCCGGGTATGGCCGACGGCAATCTTCTGAGCTCCCGACTTTTCAGCAATACGTCGAAGAAAATCATACCGTTTTTCCCGCGCCACCTGTTCCAGGTTCTGCTTTGCGGCAGCCGCCTCCACTTTAACCTCGATACTCTCCGCTTCATACGGAAGCCCAAGGTCGGCGCTCATGCGGCGTACGAAAGCCTCATCCTCCTCCCCCTCCTTCCCACGAAGGCAGTGATTCAAATGGGCAACCGTTAAATTGCAGCCAAGCAGAGGGATCAGGGCGTGCAGGCAAAGTAGAAGGGCAGTGGAATCGGCGCCACCGGATACGGCAACCACGGCGCGCTCGCCTGGAACAAGCATACGATAAGTCCGGATGGTTTCGAGAACACGCTTTTCCAGAGAGGCCAGCTTTGACATAAGTTATCCGATCAGCATTTTTTCACTTCTATCACAGGCTGCAACATTTTTAAACGTCAGCAGTCCGCGGTGAAAGTGTAACAGGCTGTATATCTGCCAAGGTTTGAAACACAGGAAGCGGATACCTAATCAGGTTTCGCAACCGTTCGGCGGATATTCCATAGTCTCTTATAATTGCATATTTCAAGACCAGAAAGTAATACGGCAGCCCGGAACCGAAGTTCCGGCATATGGGCAACGATTCTGCAATTGTGGTATAATCCGCATCTTGTGCAAGGATGCCATGCCGCACGATGCGGTGAATCCTTTACGGAGGCTGGGGCTCATGACCTACCCGACAACACGACCCAGGCGGCTTCGGATGAATCCCCTATTGCGAAAAATGGTTTCCGAAACCCGGCTTTCGCCGGAGCAGATGGTCTTTCCCCTGTTTGTCTGCCCAGGGGAAGGAGTAAAAAAGGAAATCGTTTCCATGCCGGACAACTACCAGTGGTCCATCGACATGCTGGTTGAGGAAGTACGATCCATTCAATCCCTTGGGATTTCAGGGATCATGCTGTTCGGCATCCCGAACCGGAAGGACGACCGGGCAACCTCGGCTTACGATGAATTTGGAATCGTACAGGAAGCGGTCCGCGCACTGAAGCGGGAGGTTCCCGGGATTCTGGTGATCACGGATGTCTGCCTCTGCGAATACACGTCTCACGGGCACTGCGGCGTCCTCGTCGGCGAAGAAATTCATAATGACGAAAGCCTGGAACTGCTGGCCCGTGCCGCTTTATCCCATGCCAAAGCCGGTGCCGACATTGTCGCGCCTTCGGATATGATGGACGGTCGCGTCGGCGCTATTCGTAATCTGCTGGACAGAAATGGCTACACCAATGTTCCGATTCTGTCCTACGCGGTGAAATATGCATCCGGATATTACGGTCCCTTCCGCGAGGCGGCCGATTCCGCACCCGCCTTCGGGGACCGCAGCAGCCACCAGATGGATCCTGCGAACGCCCGCGAAGCTTTGAGGGAAGTCGACCTGGATATTTGCGAAGGCGCAGATATATTGATGGTAAAGCCCGCAGGACCCTACCTCGATATTATCCGCACGATTCGAGACCGGTATCCTCAACCCCTGGCGGCCTACCAGGTAAGCGGCGAATATTCCGCACTGACGGCTGCGGGACAGATGGGTTGGCTGGATCTCCCCCGTACAATGCTGGAATCCTTAATCGGCATCCGCCGCGCCGGGGCCGATATCATCCTCACCTATTTTGCAAAGGAAGCGGTAAAACTTTTGGAATCTTGATCATAATTTTCAGACGCAATATTTGTCGGCACTGTTTACCCCGATTGGAGCGCGCCCAATGAACCGTAAATCGAAACTCCTTTTTTCAAGAGCCCAGCAGCGAATACCCGGAGGCGTAAACAGCCCCGTTCGCGCTTTCCATAGTGTCGGCGGCCATCCCCGTTTCATTAAATCCGGCCAAGGGTGCCGCATCAAGGACATAGACGGGAATACGTACATCGAATATCTCGGATCCTGGGGCCCGCTCATCCTCGGCCATTGTTACCCTAAAATCCAGGCGGCTCTACAGAAGCAGATTGCGCTGGGAACCAGTTTCGGCGCTTCGACGGAAAGCGAGGTGGTGCTTGCGGAAATGATCGCCGAAGCTATTCCGTCCATCGACAAGGTCCGGCTTGTCAATTCCGGAACCGAAGCCACGATGAGCGCCGTGCGGCTGGCACGGGCATTTACAGGCCGGCATAAGATCATCAAATTCGACGGATGCTACCACGGGCATGTGGACAGCCTCCTTGTTAAGGCAGGCTCCGGTGTGGCTACCCTCGGCTTGCCGGACAGCCCGGGAATCGTACCGCAGGATTCCAATTATACGATTTCGGTTCCGTACAACGATCCCGACACACTCGAAGATGTTCTTAATCAAAACCGCGCCGAGGTCGCCGCGGTAATCCTCGAACCGGTTGCCGGGAATATGGGTACCGTCCTGCCCGCGAAAGGCTTCCTGCAGCGTGTGCGCAAACTCACCCGGGAACATGGGGTTCTCTTGATTTTTGATGAAGTGATTACAGGATTCCGCCTGTCCTACGGAGGAGCCCAGCAACTGCTCAAACTGAAACCGGATATCACCTGCCTCGGGAAAATCATCGGCGGAGGCCTCCCGATCGGAGCCTACGGAGGCCATCGGGAGATAATGAAATGGATCGCGCCTGAAGGCCCCGTGTACCAGGCCGGCACTCTCTCTGGAAATCCTCTTGCGGTGGCTGCCGGGATCGCAACACTGAAGGCGCTGAAGAAAGCGAGTAATTACCAGAAACTGGAGCGCATGACGCAGAATCTTGTTTCCGGATTGGAGAAAGCCGCGGACCAGGCTGGAGTCCCGGTTAAGATTAACACCATCGGCTCCATGTTCACTGTCTTCTTCAACGATTCTCCGGTCACCGACTATTTATCCGCCAAGACAAGCAAGACGGGATTGTACGGCAAGTTCTTCCATGCCCTGTTGAAAGAGGGCATTTACTTCCCGCCGTCTCAATTCGAAACCTGCTTTTTATCCATGGCTCATACCACAAAAGATATTCAGACCACACTACAGGTGGCGCGGACGGCTTTCGAGGCAGTGGCGGAGTCATTATAATAAAAACGGGGGCATAATGCTTCATTACGCTACAAAGTATTATGTCCCCGTTTTTCTGAAGTGTCGGTGTGGTGAGGCAGTGGGCGGACGCGAACCGAAATAATCCGATATCCTTCCACCTTTTCAATTTTGAAAACAAAATCCTGATACTGCAGGCTCTCCCCTTCCAGCAGGAGGCGCCCTGCCAGAAACTCCAGGTATCCAGCCAGTGTCGAGTAACCCGGCGCTTCCGGAATTTTGTTATCAAAAAAGCGATTAAAATCCTTAACAGGCAGGTTTCCCTCGACGGAGTAGTGATTGGGACTCAGTTCACGAACCGCATCGATCTCGGTGTCGTGTTCGTCGCGAATCTCGCCGACGATCTCCTC
>DKBB01000260.1 GCA_002451015.1 Acidobacteria bacterium UBA6911 | reverse complement strand
CTCGCGGACTTCCGAGGGGGAATATCGGCTGCTGTTATCCTCACCATCGGTGATGAGAATGAGTGCTTTTTTTTCGTTTGTACCCTCCGTAACATAGCTTAATCCCATATAAACGGCATCGTACAAAGCGGTATCCCCGCTCGGTTTTTGAAATACAACATCATTCTGCAACGTGGAAACCTTCTGGCTGAAATCTCTGACCAGCTTTGTTTGCTCATTGAATGTGATCAGGAGGTATTCATCTTTAGGATTGCCGGATTCCAGGAACTGGGCAATGGCGTTCTTGGCTTTCTTAATGTTGGCATTTGTCTTCATGCTTCCGCTGACATCGAAGATTATGCCGACACTTATAGGCGCCGCTTGTTGTTCAAAATGAAGAATTTCCTGTTCCACATTGTCTTCGAAGACCCTGAAATGCTCTTTTTCCAGGCCGGTGACATATCGGTTGTGTGTGTCCGTAACGGCGACTTTTACAAATACCGTCTCAACGCCTACTTTGAACAGCGGGGGTCTTTTCCGTTTTGTGTTCTGAGCCGTTAGATCCAGACATGAAGAGATCAGGAAGAAAAAGAGTAAATAATAGGTGTATTTTCGTAGATTCATCCCCGTGCCTCGTGCAATAGGTTGCAACGATGCAACGCTCTGATTAAAGTGTAGCAAACAGGATATTCCTGTCAAGAATACCGGGCTCAGCCCTATCCCGGGTTCAAACGATCCAAGTAATCCAGACCCACCAGGACTTCGCGGGGCTTGGATCCGTCCGCGGGAGAGATAAGATTGTTATGGTACATCGAGTCGATCAGCTTCGCTGCCCGTCCGTATCCGATGCTCAGCCTTCTTTGAAGAAGGGAGGTGGATGCCCGGCCTTCGCTGACAACCACCCGGACGGCTTCATTGTATAAACTGTCCTGTTGTCCCGGATCGATCGGATTTCCAGCTTCGTCGGTTTCTTCCAAGCCGTAACGCAGGACCGATTCGTCGTAAGTCGGAGCTGCCTGTAACCGAAGATGTTCTGCGATCGCCTGAACCTCCTTTTCACTTAGATAAGCACCGTGAATCCTTGTCATCCGGGAACTCCCCGGCGGGACGAACAGCATATCGCCGTTTCCAAGAAGTTGTTCGGCGCCGTTGGTATCGATGATGGTACGGGAATCGACTTTGGAAGCTACTTTGAAAGCGATCCTGCAGGGGAAATTGGCTTTGATGATACCCGTGATCACATCCACAGACGGGCGTTGGGTCGCCAGTATGAGATGGATCCCGACGGCTCTGGCCATGGCTGCGAGCCTTGAAATCGATTCCTCGACCTCTTTTGATGAAACCATCATAAGGTCCGCAAGTTCATCAATTACCAGAACCAGGTAAGAGAGGGGCTCCTCCGGCGCTTCTTCCTCCAGGCTGTCGAGAAGAGATAACTGATTGCCGCCTGCCCGGAAGAGGTTGTTGTACTGGTCGATGTTGCGCACCCCGCGCTTGGCGAGTTTCTTGTAACGGGTTTCCATTTCACTGGTCGCCCAGCGCAGTGCCGTGGACGCCTCCGCGGCATCCGTTACAATCGGCGTCAGCAGGTGGGGGATATCGGCATAAAGCCCAAGTTCCAGCCTCTTGGGATCGATGAAAATAAAGCGGACCTCTTCCGGGGTTGCCTTGTAGAGAATCGATGTGATCATGCAGTTCAGAGCAACGCTTTTGCCGGATCCCGTGGCTCCCGCAATGAGTAGGTGCGGCATCCGCATCAGGTCGGTAACAATGGGATTCCCGTTGATCTGCTTTCCAAGGGCCAGAGTGAGTCTCGACTTGGAATTGCGGAAAGCGTCCGACTCCAATAATTCGCGCAACATGATTGTTTCGCGGTTTTTATTCGGAACTTCAATCCCGACGGTCGCCTTACCCGGGATCCGATCGATGCGTGCGGATTCCGCCTTGATGCCAAGACACAGATCGTCGACCAGACCGGTTATACGGGAATATTTAATTCCCGCATCCGGTTTAAACTCGAATGTTGTAACGACAGGGCCGGGGTGGATCTGGGTGATATTTCCGTGCACGTCGAATTCCGAGCATTTGTCTGATATCAACCGTGCCCGTTCCATCAGGTCTTTCTCATTTACCGGGAAGGGATTTTCCGCCGGGTTTAAATAGTCGGTGTCCGGAAGTTTGAATTTACGGGAACGCTGGCGTTCCGGATGTGGAGCAGAGGAACGGTTCGGCTCCAGGGCCGGCATGTACAAGGAAGGCGAATTTTTCTTAATTTCCGGTGGGGACGGCGGAGCCAGTTTGATCGGCTCCGGACGCGGAGTCCGCTCAGGCTGTTTGGGCGGCGGGGAAGGTTTAATATTCACTACCGTTTTTAGAGATGTACGTTTTTGGATCCATTCCCGAATGCGATCCAGGAATCCTGGATTCGGCGCCGCGGGTTTTCGAGAGATTTTCCGGAGGATGCCGGCCAGTGTATGCGGCGTGGATGCCAGGATCCCCATAACCAGGGCGCCCAGGATGACGATAATCGTTCCGGTTGTGTTCAGGTTCGGTTGGAGAATGTCGAGGATCAAGACGCCGATGACACCGCCCGCCATGAAATCCTCTGCTGGAAACCGCACGGGAAGCATTTGTAAAGCGGTGCTGGTCGACAGAAGAAGAACCAGGAATCCTATTATCCTCAGATAAGGTGTCTGTAGGGTTCGACCCCAAATAAGTTTCACTCCCAGGATCAGTGGAGGCGCAAGAAGCAGGTATGCCGTATAGCCGAAAATCTGGAAAAGAAAATCGCTGAGGTAGGCGCCGATCCGTCCGATCTTATTTTCAAACGTGGATGTCATAGACCTGGAATTGAGACTGGCGTCTCCGGCATTGTAGGTGGCCAGGCAAATAAGAAGAAGTACTGCAATCAGCAGTAGAAGTACCCCGACAAACTCATGTTTTTTAGCATTCAGTTCACCGGACATATGCATACCATCGTCTTATTAAGAGTAAATGTTGTCTTTCTGCATTCCATCATTACGAATAGTATCGTTGATCTGCTGCCGTTAAATTTCGAATATAACCGGAATAATCATTGGCCGTGTTCCCGTCTGTTTACGGAAATACCTCTTCAGTTCTGCACGAATCGTATCCGAAAGCAGCATAGGATCTTCCCGCTCCTCACTGGAACATTCCTCGATCGTGTCGATTATAATCTTCCGTGCCTCCGTTAGGAAGGATTCTCCTTCATCCTTCTGCACATGTCCGCGGCTGACAAGTTCGGGAATCCCTTCAATCCGCCCCGTGGCTTTGTTGATTGCCGCGACCGCAAGCACTACGCCCTCTTCGGACAGGTGCTGGCGGTCCCGAACGACAAACTCGTCAAGGTCTGCAATGCCCCCCTCGTCGATAAACCGCCGGCCGACTGGGACTTTTCCGTCGATGTATACGGAATCGGGCTGCATGATAATGATGTCCCCGGTTTCCGCCAGAAGGATCCGATCCCGCGGGATTCCGACCTCACGGGCAAGAAGCGTATGCGCATAGAGTTGCCGGTATTCTCCATGAACGGGAATAAAAAACTGTGGCCGGGTCAGATTCAGCATCAGCTTCAGTTCTTCCTGGCTGGCGTGGCCGGAAACATGCGTGGTCCACTGGCTTTCATCGTAAATCCTGGCGCCGCGCCGGCAGAAGTGATTGATAAGGCGTGAAACACGGCTTTCGTTCCCGGGGATCACGCGCGCGCTGATAATGATTGCATCGTTTTCCTGCACGGTGAAATCCTTGTGCTTTCCGAAAGCGAGTCGTGTTAGCGCAGCCATGGGCTCCCCCTGGCTGCCGGTGCTCAGGATTACCAGTTCATTCTCGGACAGGAAATTCGCTTCGGCAATGTCGGTCATGACTCCTTCGGGGATGTCCAGGTATCCGAGATCGGAGGCAATGGCAATATTCTGTTTCATACTCCTGCCGATAAGCACTACTCGTTTGCCGAATTTGTGGGCCAGTTCCAGGATAATCTGAATCCGGTGAATGCTTGATGCAAAACAGGCAACAATAATCTTACCGGTGCATGTATAGAAAATCTGTTCGATATGCTGCCGGACATAGTTTTCCGACTTGGTATAGCCCGGACGCTCGCTGTTGGTGCTGTCGCTCAGTAGCGCCAGCACTCCCTGCTCTGCAAAGTGGGAAATACGGGCATAATCGGTCATATTTCGATTCGGGGGAGACTGATCCAGTTTGAAATCTCCCGAATGAATAACGTTGCCGACCGGTGTAATCAAGACAAGTCCGATGCAATCGGCTATACTGTGCGTCATTCTGAGAAACTCGATCTTGATGTCCCCTAAGTCCAGAACTTCGCGCGGCTGAATGCTGATCAGTTCCGTTTCGTCCAGAACTCCGTGTTCGGACAGACGTCCCCGGGCAAATCCAAGCGTCAAGGGAGTTCCGTACACGGGTGCCTTGACATCCTTCAGGAGGTAGGGGAGCGCTCCAATGTGGTCTTCATGGGCATGCGTCAGAACAATGGCCCGTACTTTCTCCTTGTTTTCGATCAGGTAGCCGAAATCCGGAATGACGAGATCCACGCCCAGAAGGTCATCCTTGGGAAAGAGCAATCCGGCGTCAATTACGATAATGCTATCGTCGTAGCATACCGCCATTGAATTCATACCGAATTCTCCCAGGCCTCCCAGAGGGATGATTTTTAATGTTTGGTCCGTCACGTTCTGTTTATCCTTAACTGAAATGATGCAGTATATCGTAGTCCGTAACACGGTGTAATACGAGATTTTTATTTGAATCAAAACCGCGAATATATTGCAGGGGCGAACCTTGTGCTCGCCCTGCGATGAGAAAGGGCGATGCGCCTGCGATCAAAGTTTTTTGAATTCTTTATTGTAGACACGGGCTAATACTTCAAACTCTGTTACGGAGAGGTCTTCCGCGCGGCGGGATCCGTCTATATTTGCATGTCGCAGGAACCGGTTCGAGACCGGCCCGATGAGTGGATTTTTGCCGAGGGAGTTTGCCAGCGTTTTGCGTCTGTGTCCAAATGCAGCCTTGCAGAGATCTTCAAAATCGGATTCAAAACCAGAATCCTGCAGGAACTGTTTCGGGCGAAGAGAGATCATGGCTGAATGGACCTTGGGCCGTGGAACGAAACAGGACGGGGCGACCTTGAATCCGAGGTGTACGTCGCAGTGATGCTGACAATGGACGGACAGGTAGCCATATTGCCGGGATCCCGGCCCGGCCGTAATTCTTTGTGCCACTTCCATCTGGACCATGAAGCTCATGTCGAGGACGGGAAGGCTGCAATGCATGAATTTTTCGATGATCGCAGTTGCGATATTATAGGGAAGATTTCCAACGATCCTCAATCTCGAGTCCGGTTTCATCAGGGGAGGGACCGCATGCATCAGGTCGAGGCGAAGGACATCCTCCGGGATGATCGTGACGGATTCGAAAGGCTGCAGAACGGCTTCAAGGCGTGGAATACAGTCTGTATCGAATTCGATGGCAATAAGACGGCCGACAACCGGCGCAAGGCTTAATGACAAAGCTCCGTCTCCGGCTCCGATTTCCAGGAAAGTGTCATCAGAGTGCGGTTTTATCCACCGGACAATGCGGTCAATGACGCCTGTATCTCTTAGAAAATGCTGGCCCAAACGCTTTTTATGGCTCGATGTATAAGGCTTGACAAGAGGGGAGTACACTTCCATAATGACTTTCTATTTTAGCGGAGCATTTATCTGCCTTCAATATAGGAGAATTTAAAAGATGAGTGGAAAGGTTGCAGAGGTAGGGGATCAGAATTTTGATGCTGAAGTCTTGAATGCCAAAGAACCGGTCCTTGTGGACTTTTGGGCGGCATGGTGTGCACCCTGCCGAATGCTGGCCCCTGTGGTGGAAGCGATTGCGGAGGACTATGAGGGCAAAGCAAAAGTATTCAAATTAAACGTGGATGAAAACAACGCGACATCCGGCAAGTACAATATCAAAGGGATCCCAACCCTGTTGCTTTTCAAAGACGGTGTTGTTAAAGAGCAAATCGTCGGCAATACCACAAAAGGGACCATATCCAAAATGATCGACAACCACCTTTGATCTGTTGCACGGTCTCCATGAATTCCTGATTTATCCTGATTCTTTACAGATTTTGCATGGATTGCTCGATCGGCTGATCTGCAAGCAGCAGAGTGAGAACCAATTACGAAACCGAGGCCGGAACCTTAATTCTCATGGCAAATATAATTATTGTTGGCTCCCAGTGGGGGGACGAAGGCAAGGGAAAGATCGTTGACCTTTTCACGCCCCATTTCGATATTATCGCGCGCTACCAGGGCGGCCATAATGCCGGACATACGGTCATCATAAACGGCCGGAAATATATTCTCCACCTGGTCCCTTCCGGAATCCTTCACCCCGGAAAACTGTGTGTCATCGGAAACGGTATGGTGATCGATCCGTTGGCGCTCAAAAAGGAGATCGAGGAGTTAAAGGCCGGTGGAATTGACTGCAGGGACAGGCTCTTTATCAGCAATCGTGCGCATTTGATCCTTGATTACCACAGAATCGTGGAGGAGGGCGATGAGGCACGCAGGGGAGATGCCCGTATCGGTACAACAAACCGGGGGATCGGTCCGGCCTATGAAGACAAAATGGGTCGTCGGGGACTCCGTGTCTGCGACCTGTTCAATGCTGAAACGTTGAAGAGTCGACTGCAGGACAATGTTCGCCTGAAACAAGCTCTGGTTCCCTCCATTGAAAAATCCCTGGACCTGGACGCGCTATTCGAAAGTGCGTTAAATATGGGTAGGGAATTGTCCGGTTATGTTGTCGATGTCGCAGATTTTATGAATCAGAACCTGGATGAGGGGAAAAGTGTACTTTTTGAAGGCGCTCAGGGAACTATGCTGGATGTGGACCACGGAACTTACCCCTTCGTAACGGCATCCTGCGCAACGGCAGGTGGGGCATGCACCGGTACCGGAGTGGGACCGACCCGGATTGATGGGATTGTGGGGATCTCAAAAGCGTATACCACCCGGGTGGGCGAAGGACCTTTTCCCACCGAACTGCTCAATGAAACAGGCGAACTCATCCGAGAGCAGGGGCAGGAGTACGGAGCATCCACCGGCAGGCCCCGCAGATGCGGCTGGTTCGATGCCGTCGTCGTAAACTATTCCAGGCGTATAAACAACATCGACAGTCTTGTGATTACCAAACTGGATGTACTGGATGTACTGGATGAAATAAAAATCTGTACCGGTTACAGGTACAAGGGCGATCTTTTTAAGACAGTTCCCGCGGACGTACGGATCCTGGAACAATGCCAACCGGAATATCTGACGGTAAAGGGCTGGAAACAGAAAACAGATAAGATTCAGAATTTTGAAGATTTGCCGGCAATTGCCCAGGATTATCTGAAACGGCTTTCGGATCTTGTGGAAACGGAAATATCCATAATTTCAACCGGGCCCGACCGTGTGCAGACTATTGTCGCATCCCGGAATTCCCGTCTTTCGTCCTGGATTCCATTGTAGATGCATACTGTTTTGTTGGAAGCGCTTTCCAGGTTTTTCTGCAGGTCCCGCCTGAATAATATTTGTAGTCCCAAAAAAAAATATGAAAACATGACTTACGTAATGTAATCTAAATATATATAGAGTGGGCTTTTAGGAGCGTTCGCGCCGGAATTGTTCGAAGCAGGCTATTCCCCGGGGTCAGATACTGAAAGTGTTTAGCCGAAACCGGCCCCTGGAGTCGGAATAAATACTCCCTGCTGATTACCGGACGGAATGCTGGAGGGCCAAGTTAATGATACGAAAAACTGCTTTCAGCCTGATATGTATCATTGCCGTCGGCGTTCAGCTCAGGGCTACGCAGGATTTCGAACGCAGTTATGCCCTTGTCCCCGGCAGACACATTACCATTGACAATGAGATGGGGAATGTAAATGTCACAGGATATGACGGGGAAGATATAAAAATTGTTGCCCGCAAGGAAGGACCGGACCAGGAAGAAATACAGATAATCGACAAGAGTTTCGGCCCCCATATCGTGCTGCTTTCTATGTATCCGAAATTCAAAAGTACCAAGACCAAAGTGGATTTCGAGATAAAGGTTCCCAATTCAAATCCAATTTTTATGGAATTGAAGTCCGGCAGCGGAAAAATTGAAGTCAGAGACTTCAACGGGGGGCTGATCGCCGAGAGCTCCCGTGGGGAGGTCCGGTGTGTGAATGTTAATGGTTTCGTGTTCGCCCGTTCCGTAAGCGGCCGCCTGGAAGCGGAGATTAACCAATCCCAGGGCAGAAGCCAGATGCGATTTGCTTCCCTGAGTGGAGATATAAGGGTCACCGCGCCCAAAGACTTTGAAGCCCTGGTTGACATGAAGAGTAAGAGTGGTGATTTGAAGACGAATTTTCCCATCGACATCCACCAGCGTCGATATGGGGAGAATACCGCAAGAGGGAAGCTGGGATCCGGTATGCAGATGTTGCATATTTCCTCTGTTTCCGGAAGCGTCAGCCTTTTGAAGAAATAACGGATAAACAGAGCATTTTATTGAGAATAACCGAAATATTTTTTTTAAGAACTGCCTTTTAAACCTTTCGCATGCATGTTAATCTTCCCCTCAACATAACGTGGGCCGTTAGCTCAGTCGGCAGAGCATCTGCCTTTTAAGCAGAGGGTCGTTGGTTCGAATCCAACACGGCTCACCAAATATCGCTATTCATAATCAATTAAATAGCGGTATCAATTTTGTGATTTCACTCGGTTTTGGCCTATATTTGACCATTTTTGCATATGAAAAGAACGGGTTCTTTTATTAGGATAGCAATATTTTACCCGATACTCGGAGAATCGGATGCTGCATTATTTATTTTCCCTAACTTCTGGTAACGTCATATATGATTGGTTTTAAAGGGATTAGGGGGAAGAGTATGCGCATCACTATTCATAATATTCGCTGATTCCGATGGCCGTTCGTGTGGTGTCTGTCTAGTGGCGGCACGTCGATTGGGCACTGTATGCAGTGCCGCAGGGTTCTATATATACTGCCCTGTTTCATGCAGCTTGAAATTCAGGAAAATCAGATCTAGAATGATCGAGAAACTCATCGCATAATGGGCATGCCTATTAGAGGGTCAGGGGTACAGTGTATGTTAAGGACAGTCACGATTGTATTATTGGTTCTGGCATTCACTTCCTGCGCGGGTACGGGGGGCGGTTCCTCATCTTTCAATAGTGTCTCACCCAATAGTGTGTCACTCGCTTGGGATCCATCCCCCAATGAGGTAGTTATCGGGTATATGATTTACATAGGTAGAGCCAGCGGGGATTACTACAAAAGTTACGATGTTGGCAATGTTCTGACTTATACTGTGAAGAACCTTGAACGCGGAACCTATTATTTTGCCTGTACAGCCTATGACACCTTTGGCAATGAAAGCGCTTATTCCAATGAAGCCCGTACAACGCTCTACTAACCAGTGCATGAATATCCGGACCTATGAAAGAATTCTTCCATGGCAAGAAGAGATGACCGAAACATTAGTTGTATATGCCTTAAGCAAAAATAGGGATTTGGCATTCTAGACCACAGAATTATTTTTTCGTAGGAGTTGCCGGAATTTCTGCAAAGTAATTGGTAATTCCGTCCGGGTCGTCGAGCCATACAAATCGGAGCCCGAAACCTTGGAGCGTGTTGACCGGCTGATCGATCTTTACGTTTCTTGCCTTCGCGAGATCCTGAACCGCTATTACATCGGACGCCACATATTGGATGCCGCCGCTTCCGGTATCCGCCGGCACCGGCTTGCCAAAACAGCGCAGGCTTACGATCACGGATCCATGTCTGTAAGGATACTTTGTGGTATTAAGAAAAGGATCCTCGACAGGCTGGAGCTCTTCGAGACCGATGAAGTCGCGATAGAACTTTCGGCTGACATCGAGGTTTGAAACTACCAGGCCGATTTCAATCTGATCATAAGTGAAGCCGGGTTCATCCGGAGCAATGACCAGTTCAACCCATTGCCCGGCAGGATCTTTAACAAGCGCGCTGCTCCGCCGGGAACCGGGTATCGGGCGGAACTCGGGAACCTCATATCCATTGTCACGGAATTTTTCCACGATTGGATCCCGGCTTGGGAAAAAAAAGGTGAGAAGGCGCAAGCCTGTAGCATCCGTTATCGGCCCTTTTTGATATTTTCGATTGGGTACCATGGCACTGAATTTGAGCTGGGAAGTCCCGATCTCGAATCGCGCAACATTCGTGTTGCCGCCCAGGTTGTAAGTAGTCAGCTGTTTGAGTCCCAGAAGCTTGCCGTAGAAATCATAGACCGGTTTGGCATCGCCGGGAAAACGGCGAAAAACGTTCATCGGATATGTCATAATTTCCGCGGTCGTTTTGATCGCAGGAGTCGGTTCTTGGCTCTGAGCTCGCACTGTTACAGGCAGGATACAAAAAAGGGGTAAAAAGAAACCCAATGTTATTTTTTTCATGATGCCTCTTTATTCTTTGATTTCGAAAATCTGCAACTTACATCGAGAATCATCTCCCCTTCGGAACGATAGTTCGCTTCCTTTATCTTCAACCGGTATCTGCATGGATTTTTAATAAAGCAAAGTCCCGAAGCATTATCCTCGCGTATATCTTCATCAGGGGATCCGAGTATTCGAATACGCTGATGACTGTGCGTAAGTTTAGCATTTTCGGCTTGCCTCGAAGCGTAATTTTTAAGATGTTCCAACTGCTTTGATCGGAAATGATTCTGCATACATACTTGTGATTCGGAACCGGTTTTATACAGCCCTGCATAAGGACGACGGCTGGAAGAAGCCGGACGCTCCGTCCTGACATCCTGCGCTTCCTCTGTTTTGGACCTACTATAGAATGTGACGAGTAGATGTTATAAACGCACTTCCGCCTTTCAACCGATCCGGATATAATTAATTCAAGTTCAATCAAGGATTAACAAAGAACCGATAAACAAGATTCTCGCGGAGGATATGACATCGTGCTCCGCAAAACTCTTGGAAATTTCTAGATCACACTCTACCTGGCAGCGAGAAGCGGCGGGAGTCTTCATATCGACGACACTTTTCTTGTTGAAAGTCGCCAAAAGATTTTTAACCGATGCCCTGGGAGGGCAATGAAGAATTTCAAAATACATCAATTTTTGGAAAAGGAGTTTGCATCACCAAATATGTAATGGGGGATGTGATTATGAAAGAGACCCATGATGCTGTTATCAAGGGAAAAAAGCTTCCTCGAGTCGGACAAACCGTCCGTAGCAGGAAATACGGCACCCTTTGGAGAGTCACTGAGAAAAGGGAAGTCTGGCAAGACACTTCGGATGATCCCGTAACGGGGCAGCCGCGCTTGTTACCGGCAATATTTCTCAGCTACACACAAATCAAACGGGGGCGAAATCCGGGTAAAAAGTTAGGGTACGCCTATACTTTGAATGACAATACGTTTGAAGCAAACTGGGAAATCGCGGATAAGTGATAGAAAACATAACGGATATCGGAGGTTCCTCCTAATAAGAATCCGGGGCTTCTGGAAGTTACCGGAAACCGGATGTGCGATTTCTGAGTAGGCCCTGAATGTGCTGCATTCTCGGAGAGTGGATTGCGGCAACAAATCAAAGCCACCCTGAACCGGTGTGAAGAACTTAAGGAACCGCTGGCCGTGATAAATAATCGTAAGCCTTTCATCCTTTAGGAGGATCTATACGGAAAGGATGCCTGTGACCCAGTAGCTGTATTTATAAATTTAAGGTCCCCTGTCGAAGCCGGGAATTAACATAAAAAACCTTCTTTGAATTAATCCTTGCGACAACATCTCGCATAAGGTGTAAGGTTGCCTTATGAGAGTATTGCTAATATCGGCCAATACCGAGCGGATTAATATGCCGACGATTCCACTCGGGCTTATGCTCGTGGCAGCAGCCGCGAAACGCTCGGGCAACGATGTCCATTTCCTCGACCTTATGTTCAAGGAGAATCCTGAGCCTGCCTTGATCGGGAAAATTAAGGAACTCGAGCCGGAAGTGATCGGGATATCTGTTCGAAATATTGATGACCAGAGCCTGGAAAGTCCTGAGTTCTTTCTTAAAAACGTCCGTCCCGTAATCGAATGGTGTAAAGGCGCCTGTTCCGCTCCTGTCGTACTGGGAGGCGCCGGATACAGTATTTTCCCTGAACCGGTGTTGGAATATCTGGGTGCGGACTTCGGGATTCACGGAGAAGGCGAGGAGATTTTCCCCATGATCCTTGAGCGAATCAGTCATGGAGAAGATCCATCGACCTTGCCCGGCGTGCATGTTAGCGGTCGTAAAGGTTGTATGGAGCAGAAATTCTGTACCGATCTGGATGCATTTCCATTGCCGGAATACGAATTATGGTCTGAATTTGATCCGAAAAGCGAGGATACATGGATCCCGATTGAAACCCGCAGAGGCTGCCCGAACTTCTGCTCCTATTGTTCGACCTCCAGCATTCAGGGAAGCGTTGTGCGGACTCGTTCCCCTTTGTTGGTTGCTGCGTATATGGAAAAGCTGTTTCGGCTGGGATTCAAACAATTCTATGTTGTGGATAATTCGTTCAATATTCCCGAATCCCAGGGTCTTGAGTTCTGCAATGCGATTGCTAATCTGCACCTGGACATTCAGTGGAAGGCTATTTTGTATCCACACGGTGTGACTGAAAAACTGATACGGTCGATGAAGCGTGCGGGGTGTATAGAAGTGGCATTGGGATTTGAAAGCGGATGCAAACATATCCTCAAGAGGATGAACAAGCACTTTGATCCCGATGAGGTCCGGTGTGTGTGCAGGATGCTGGCGGATAATGAAATCAGGCGCATTGGATTCCTCCTCTTAGGCGCTCCCGGCGAGACCCGGGAATCTGTCCGGGAGAGCATGGACTTTGCCAATTCTCTCGATCTGGACGGACTTCGAACAACTGTAGGAATTCGTATCTACCCCGGAACAGGACTTGAAAAAAAGGCATTGTCGGAGGGAGTGATCACTTCGAACGACGACCTGCTGCTGCCCCGGTTTTACCTGGAAAAAGAGGTGGATCCTTGGATACGAAATAATGTTGAAGCCGGCTTCAGATTAAAATAATGTTGCCGCGGGTCATGAAATTGAGATTGTCCGCATTCAGCGGCAACGGGTAATTGACTTTCGTAATACAGTACATTCTAAAGCCTATCGGTGTAAGCTCTCAATCTTCAGTATCCTTATTCATCGAATTTTCCAATATCGACCATTATTGATGTGGCCACGCCGATGCCCGATGCGAAGGGTGCGCCTCTGGCGGGGATATTTCTACGGGATAGACTGCGCCTGAACCAAAAGGGCTATAGCCTATGGAGAGAAACGGTGCGCCCGGTTCTGGTACGGCAGGAGTCGCAGTTCGAAAAGCGATCTCGTACTTGTGCATAATTTTACAAAGATACGAGATTAGAAAACTTTAATCCCGGCACTGTTC
>DKBB01000355.1 GCA_002451015.1 Acidobacteria bacterium UBA6911 | reverse complement strand
GAAAGCTTCGCAGACGACTTCGTGTACGCCCTCTTCCTGTGGTTTGAATGTCCCGGAATAGCGTCCATTCTTCTCGAATTCCCATGTCAGAGATACCGGCGTGACCTGTCCTGAAGGCGCTTTAACGCTGGCCGACAATCGAACATCGTTGAGAGGCAGGAAGGATTCGTCGTTTACTTCCGCCTGCAGCACGGCGACGTCCTCCGGGGAGTAGGAATGTTTTTCCGCTGAAACGGTCACGGGATCCGGGACATCGCTGACCAGCCAGCGGAGCATTTGTCTCCAGAAAAGCTCGTGAAAATTGTCGGCTGCGTCCTGTTCCATCCTCCAGCGCCAGCTGGTTGCGGCAGTAAAGGCCACCGCTTTGCCTCTCCCAAACCTCTGAAAAGCGAGAATCACGGGATTCAGGCTCTCGTCTTCGAGCATGCTTGCGCGCGCCAGCACGGTCGCCCCCGGTTTCGGTCCGGCGGTTTCATTGAATCCGATCAGGTTCGGGGCGCCTTGCCATCTCTCTCGATTCAGGTCTTCAGACAGGGAAAGCCGGCAAATGGGATGCTTTTCTCCATAGCCGGTCAGGCGTACCTTGAATTCCGAATTCTTAAATTCCGGGACAATCCCGGGATTCCGGCCCAGATAAAGCGGAAGGACATCTTCGATCGGGGTATGGATATATCCCCCCAGAGCATAGGAGCTTCTTCCGCCCAGCATAAGAAATCCACCGCCACGCTGGCCGACGAAATCGGAAATCATTCGCAGCTGATCGAAGGTAAAAAAGCTTGCCTCCGCACTCCCCAGGACCAAGGCCTTGTATTTGAAGAGTTCCTCCTTGTCTAAAGGGAAGCCTCCCTTCAGAGTGCCTGGGGACTCAATTCCCTGACGCAGGAATTTGCCGTCCGCCTGGCGCAGCAGCGTTTCCACCTGAAGATTCTTGTCCGCGAAAATCGCCCGCCGTAAAAAGCCGTACTCCCAGCGGGGTTCTCCCTCTACATAGAGGATTTTCGGCTGTGCGTCTTCAACCCGAACCAGGACCTCATAATCGTTATTCTGCTCGACAATTTCTCCCTGCAGAGGCTCCATACGAAATTGAAAAATCCTCGGTCCTTCTATCTCCCCGCTAAGATTCACCTTGTAGGTTTTGACCTCCCCGTCGCTGCCAAGCGCTATTTCCTGGCTTTGCAGCACCTTGCCCTGGTCCGTCACAACCAGTTTTGTGCGCCGTCCGGAATAGCCGATCGAACGCACCGCCACTTCGGCTTCCACAACAGTATCTTTCAAAACCGTTCTGGGTGCGGTGACCCTCAGGATTTCCGCGTCTCTGGAAAAACGTTCGGAACCGACGCCTACGGTATAGATCGGAATACCGCGCGCCCGGAATTTGGAAATGAGTCCGTCCAGATCATCCGAATGGTTGTCTGCGCCGTCCGTTATCAGTACAATCCCCGCAACCGGCACGGTCGCCAATTCGTCCGATACCTGATAGAGGCTGCGTTCCAGATCGGTTATATCCCCCCGCCGTAATTCGCCGGAAAACGATTCGGATCGTTCCGCCGAACCGGAAAAACGGAAATAGCGCAGCTTGAATTTGGATTCAAGCGCTTCGATCACAGGGTTGTCAACCGGGCGGAGAATTTGTTCCTCGGCCTCGAGGCGCGACCGGCCGCCGGATTCATCCCTGATTTCCATACTTTTACTGAAATCGTAGGCTATCGCCACGAAGTTCTGCTGCGGAACTATGGACTGGAGACGAAGAACCGGTTGCAGAAAAATCAGGAGTACCAATGCAAAGGCGGAAGCCCGGAGCGCTGTAAATCCATAGCGCCAGGAATCGGGTATCAATCCAGCCGAGCGGCGGTAAAGGAAAAATGGAAGCAGAATCGCGGCAATCAGCAGGATCCAGGTTACATAGGCAGGCCACAGAGGTTGAAAATCAATAGTCCCTCTCTCGTAAAGAAGCGGCCGGTATTTGAAAAGCCATTCAAAGATTGCGGTCATGGGTATAGCAAACGAAATTATCCAGATAAACTCAAAGAATTAATATCAGTGGCTCATGGCATATACGATTGCGTTGATTCCGATCTGGTAGGCATAGGTTGAAAAACGTGTCGGGAATTCGGGAAGGTCGGCCCATTCCCAGGCGTCTCCCAAGTCGGTATTCAGGTTTATGATCACCATCAGCCTGTCATTCTCGTCAAAGATGCCCCTGCAGTAGGGAACGTATCCGTCCTGCTCGTGAGTGTAGGAGGAATAAATAGCCTGCTGGTAATAAGGTATTTGGACCAGTTCCTCAATGTCGTAATAGCAATGAAACACCTGGTGGTCGAGCGGGATGTCCGATATTCTCGCCTCAGGCAATACCCGCAGCATGTTACGCCTGAAATTTTCCCACTCATAGCTTCCCCAGAAGTCATCGCAGAACAGGAAACCGCCTCTTCTCAGGTATTCTCTCAAACCGGCTATTTCGGCTTCGGTCAGATCCCACTGCCCGCACTCAACGGAATACAGAAAAGGATATTGAAACAGAGCCGGATCCGTGAGTTCTATCGCTACCCCTTCCTGCGCGATGCGAATATTCGTCAGTCTCTGCACTCCCAGAATAAACTGGCGATCCGATTTGGGCCAGTCCGTGTTCCAGTTCTTGCCGTATCCCCAGGGCCGCAATCCGGTATAGACCATGCGCGCAAATGTGAATTCCGGATCGCCGGACTGCAATGGTTGCCCTATCTGGACGGGAACAAAAGGAGGGGGCAAATCGATGGGAGGTTGTGCAAATATGCCCGACCACCCGAGCAGAAACAGCAGGATGACGATACTGATTCCAATACTGCAAGAAATTCCGTGTTTGCTAAACAATACGACATCTATCCAATATGAAGTCAGTATAGCAGATAAGCCCCGGACTGACTACGTTCCGACAAATGCATATGCGGGACTGCCACTTATCTTACGGATTATCGTAATGGATTGTTACTTTATTGTGCGGAGGAAAATGGCTCCGGCCGGAATTCTGAGTAAGTTCGAGATAACGATTCCGGTCTTCAGTGGTAGAATAGGGGTATTGCTGTAAACCATTTTAATGGGATAAACATGCGGATCAGGACCTCCATGAGAAAACACAGAGTACATTTGCTTTTCTTTGGCCTCGTTATTGTCCTGATGACGGCCTTCCTGGGAATGCCGGCTCTGTTCGAAAACGAAAGTTTATCCGCCGAGGAATTTTCGCGCATAATTCGTGATTTCTCAGAGGAAGGCGGATACTTCATGTCGGACAATTTCACCTCCAGCGAGGATTCCTACCTGACAATAGTCGACAAGATGCAGGAGCTTGCCGTCACCGGTGGCGCCTATATCGGCGTCGGGCCGGAGCAGAATTTCACGTACATCGCCAAAATTCGCCCGCGCATCGCTTTTATCGTGGACATCCGGCGCCAGGCGATGATTCAGCACCTGATGTACAAGGCCATCTTTCATCTCTCACCCACTCGCGCCCATTTCCTGTCCTATCTGCTGAGCAGGCCGATTCCGGCGGGCAAAATACCGGCCGATGACGCTCCATTGGACGACATACTCAGCTTCTTCGAGAATATTTCCGCCGATGACGGCACCTACTCGGCAAACCTGGACGCCATCCGCAAGGCAATTCAGGGCGATTTTCGGTTCCCCCTTTCATCCGAGGACCAGGCGAGCCTGGAGTATGTTTACAGGAGCTTCCGCGTATGGGGTTTCGATGTCGGATTCGATGTCGGCGGCCGTCGGGGACGCAGGTTCAGTCGTTTTCCGAGACTGAGAGACCTTCTTGCGATGAGAGATTTGAAAGGAAAACAGGAGAGCTTTCTCGCCGGCAAGAGGGATTACGATTATGTGCGCGACATGCAGCGCAGGAATCTTATTGTCCCCGTAGTAGGCGATTTTTCAGGCAAAAAGGCCCTGGCTGCCGTAGGAGACTATCTGCGCAAACGCAAATTGACCGTATCGGTTTTTTACGTATCCAATGTTGAGATCGTTTTGCTTGAATGGGGTTCCTTCGAGCAATTTTCCGATTTTGTACAGAACGTAAAGAAAATGCCGATGGATGAAAAGAGTCTGCTTCTGCGTTCCACCTTCTCCTATTATGGGCACCCGGCGCGACTGCCCGGATACCAGCTTTGCAACGTGTTGCAAAAAGCCTCTGTCTTCCTTAAAGATTTTGACGAGGGCCGCTATCGAAATTATTGGGACCTGATCATGGCCCCCTATATTGCACCGGAGAGGCCCTGAGTGAAGATGCGTGCGGGTCTTATGGTGCTGGCTTTTACAGCCTATATCTCGCTGGGGTTGCCGGACGGTCTCCTGGGCGTGGCATGGCCGTCCATGCGGCACGATTTTTCCCTGAATCACGACTCCTTCGGCGCCCTGATGATCGCAATCACCGCCGGGTATCTGACCTCCAGTTTCTTCGGAGGCCGCCTGATGGCGCGCTTCAAACTTGGAACCCTCCTGACAGCCAGTACCTTCTCTGCCGCCATTGCGCTGCTCGGATATTCGGTCGCGCCGCTCTGGTGGATGATCGTCATCGCGGCGGTGGCCGCGGGGCTGGGCGGCGGTGGCATTGACGTGACCCTCAACAACTATGTAGCGTCCAACCACGGCGACAACCTGATGCAGTGGCTGCATGCGAGCTATGGGATAGGAGCCACCATGGGGCCGGTCATAATGACCACGGCCATTACTCTGACCGGCCGCTGGCGCGCCGGCTATCTCCTTGTGGGTTTGCTTCAGCTGGCACTCATGTTTTCTTTCCTGTTCACGATTTCCACGTGGGAAAATCAGGACAAAAGCTCCGCGACATCACAAAAAACAAATCATTTAAACAGCCATGACACATCCATGAAAACCACACTCCGCCATCCGAGGGTATGGCTGAGCATATTTCTGTTCTTCATTTATATGGGGATTGAGGTCGCCTTTGGTGCCTGGACCTACAGCCTCCTAACCGAATCCCGCGAGGTATCGACGAAACTGGCCGGATACTGGGTCGGCAGTTTCTGGGGCATATTTACAGTAGGCAGGATTGCCGCAGGAATATACACGTCCCGCATCAGCAGAATGAAACTGATTACGGGCAGCTTTCTTGCCGCGCTTTTCGCTACCATTATCCTGGCCCTGAACATAAATAATGCCGCGAGCCTGGCAGCCATCATCCTCATCGGCCTCGCGATCGCCCCCGTCCTTCCGGCGCTGATATCCGGAACGGCCGATCGGGTGGGTCCCCGATTCGCGGCAAATACCATAGGGATACAGATCGCGGCCATGGGTGCCGGAGGCGCAACCATTCCCTCCCTCTGCGGGATTATGGCAAAACGTTTTTCGCTCGAAGCCATTCCCGTTTTTATGATAATTCTTATTATTATTCTGACTTTCTCAAATCTGTATTCGGTCAAGGCGGCAAATGCAGTTGGTCAGTTTGAGGATTGATCCGCAATTCTCACAGGGTATTTACAGGTTCTTCCATTGTCATATTCCCTGGTGTATCTCCCTTTTTAAATTTTAATCCCGAACTTCCTTGATCCAGACCCTGGAGGTGATATCGCGGCCGCGACCGCTGCCCTCATCGTTGGTCTCCTCGAAGCGGTTGGCCCGGGCATAGTTGGGGATGGCGAGCAAATCTGAGCCGTCGGCCCATTGGCCTCTGATGGCAAGGACACCCTGCAGCAGATCAGGCTTCCATTCAGTGGTTAAGGGCGCATCGGGCGACAAAGCCTTATCCATGGTCTGGTCGGCAGCTTCCACGCTGTAAATCAGGGGACCATAGCGGAGTGCGACCTGCCCTCGGGTTGCTTCGACCTTATCGATGGCATAGATCCTCTGCGCCTGCATGGGCAGCTCCAGCTCGATTCGGTCGCCGGTCTTCCATGCCCGTTCGATTATCGCATAACCTCTTTCCACCGGAGGTTGGATGGCTTGCCCGTTGACCTTGACGGACAGGATGCCGTCAGCCCCGGGCTCATTATGATAGATGTCGCTGACTTCCCGGTTGGGAACCCGTAAAAGGATGGAAAAGTTCTTACCGGCACCGGGATTGACCGTGATCGCCACATCGCCGTTCCACGGATAATCGGTTTCCTGGATCATCTCGACGTCTGTTCCGGCGATGTCCGGCACCGTTACCTTGCTGCCGACATAGAGGTTGACGTACAGATCCGCGTTGTCCTTGACATAGGTCCAGGTCGGCAGCATCAGCAACACGCGGGGAATGTTACCGACACAACAGGGGCAGGT
>DKBB01000261.1 GCA_002451015.1 Acidobacteria bacterium UBA6911 | reverse complement strand
ACCAGTTTGTTGAAGCCGAGTACATGAAAGCGGAGGAGTACGAGGATTTCCTGAAAGACCAGTCCGATTTCAACATCCGGACCCTTATGCCGAGAATGTACGGCACACTGGCGCCGCTACAGGCTTTACCGCCCCTTCATTCCATGCAAATAATGGTTCCCGTGCATCTTTTTGCCGTCCCGGAATTTGTCGAGATGATCCAAAAACTGTCTTCGATTGCCAATGAAGCGGTGCAGTGGATGCAGCAGACCCGGGAAATGTTTGCCGCTTTGAATGAAAACGGTTTCCCCTGTCGGATGACCATGGTCGGGGGCTTGGTTCCGTTCGACATGATTTCCGACCTGTTGCGGGGCATGCGGGGTTCCATGCTCGACATGTACCGGAGGCCGGATACGCTGCTCGCCGCAATTGAAAAAATCTCCGGCCAAATGCTCGAAACGATCGCGGCCGCACCGGAACCCGAAGGATTCACGACCACCTTCATGGCCCTGCACCGGGGCGCCGACGGGTTCATGTCGCTCGAGCAGTTTGAAAAATTCTACTGGCNNCATGGCCAAAGCCAAGGAAGTTCTGGGAGGCCACGTCTGTCTTTCAGGAAATGTCCCGGCTTCCCTGCTGCAGACAGGAAGCGTCGAGGAAGTGAAAGAATACTGCAAATGGCTGATCGATGTCGCCGGTCGTGACGGGGGTCTTATTGTGGGTCCTAGATCGGTCGTCGACGAAGTCAAGTCGGAGAACCTGAAGGCTATGATCGACTTCACCCGTGAATACGGGGAATACAATTGAAGCTTCGTATGAACGTGTAACGGCGCAATAAATCAGTTGAACATCAAAATTCGGTTCCACGTTATAGGTTTGAGNNGTTTGAGGTTCAATGTTTGAGGTTTTAACGTTTGAACGTCAAAGCGATGTATTTTCAGAATTCCGGCGCTTCGAACACGTCGTTGATATCGATGATCCTGATATTTTCTTCCTTCACGGGGATCGGATAGGCTGCGATAAGCTTGTCTTCCTCGAGGACTTCCTCGGGCTGTGGCCCCGCATAATCGATCGTTGTCGGTTCGGCCGATAGCAACCGCTGCTTGAATCCTTCGGCATTTTTGGTAATCACGACAATCCTGAGGTCCTGCAGTTGCAGGTGTCGCTTTATGGCAGAGTTCACCTGGTCCAGCGAAAGTGCATCCAGTCCGGAGCGGATGGAAGCGAGGAATCCCGGATCCGGCATCCCATAGAATGCATCGTCTACACTATAGGCAAGTCTGCGACTCAATGTCGCTCCGAAGTTCACTATATAGTTCTTCAGGAAGCGCCGTGTCGCCTCAAAACTTTCGGGGCTCATGCCTTCATCAATAACTTTTTGGAATTCTCTCATCGCAGTCCGGATTGTAAACAGGGTTCGGTCATGGAGAGTACCCGGTGCGGTCGCGGCAATCGGACGCAACCAGACTTCGAAGATTTGGGAGCGCCGGCTGACATTTACGGGCGGCACCTGGGTGGAGTAACCCTCGGGATACGCCTCAATGTAGCAATAGTCCCCGTAATTAATCCCCCGCGTCTCTCGAATGACCTGGTACAGTCTTCCGAAGGAATTCCTGTGTTCGCCCATGGCCGAGTTGAACAGCATCATGGCGTAGAAATCACTGTCGCCGCGAAGCAGCTTTATGGGAAATCCGAAGGACACCGGACTGCTGCCGGTGTCTTTTTCAACCAGCAACATGTGAATCCCTTCAATCGATGAGGGTACAGGCTTCGGCACGACAACTATCTCCCCGGACGGCAGGGCGTCAAAATCATCGCGAACTTTTCGCTTGAATCCGGGTGGAAAGCCGCCCCCAACGGCAACGGTTATATTATCCTTCGTATAATATTTCTTATAAAAGGATTTCACATCTTCCAGTGTGATGGACTCCACCGTCGTGACGTAGCCTTCCTCCGGATGCGCGTAGGGTGTGTTGCGAAATACCTCATGAAAAAACAGTTCCTTTGTGAGTTCCTCGTCGTTGGAAAACCGGCGGGTTTGCTTGAGGTAATTCATGGTTTGCGTTTTTACCCTCTGAAAATCCTCCGGATCGAAAGCCGGGGCCAGGATGGCGTCCTTAAAAATACTGTAGTAGGCTTCCAGGTTATCCTTATGAACCCGCCCGGTAAAATTGGTCATCTCCTTGTCAACAGCGGCGGAATAGCCTGTGGCCATAGGATACAGTTTACTCAATATCTCTTCGTAGGAATTATTCTCCGTCCCGCTGTCGGCAAGGTATGTCGCGGTAAGCGAAGCCAAACCTTCCTTTCCGGCTGGATCGTTCTGCGATCCTGAGCGAATCCAGATATTGAACGCTATGAAAGGAGATTCGGATTCTTTCAATCCGATGGATCCGCCCGGGGCACCCTCAGGCTTTTTAATGGAACAGGCGAATAACAAAACTGCAGAGATCACTACCGGCAATACCCTTCGCGCCATCATCTTTTGTCCTCCTTCGCCGGCAGGAGGGTGACTGTAGTCCTGCCCTGCTCCACCAGATATCGTTTGGCCGCCGCCAAAATATCTTCAGGGATAATGGAATCCAGCGTTCGATAGTAATCTTCGGCGGGCCCGATTTCCCCGGTAAACGCTACCATTGGGCGCAGTGCGAAGGACACTCCCTGTGCCGTTTCCAGGCTCATCAAAAAGCCGTATTTCATCGCACTCTTTGTTTCTTCGAGCAGTGTTTCGTCGCACAATTCACCGCGGAATTTTTCCACAGTTTTTTCTATTTCAGCTTCAACAATCGCAAGGTCCGCGGGATTCGTTACCAGCGTAAACACTCCTACCAGGCCCGGATCGCGCATCAGCCCGAAATCGGCCGAGAACGACTGCACTTTCTGTTCCTGAATAATCAGCTTCTTATAGATATCCGAGTTGGGGCCGAACGCCACCCTTCCCAGCACTTCGGTTGCCACAGACATTTTATCCGTTGCGCTCCAGGCCGGGCTTTTATAAACGATACTCAGAATAGGAAGGGTGCGCCCGGGAAAATGAACGGTTGTTTTTCTCGGGGATGTCTGCGGCGGTTCCGGNNAGATGGTAGTAGGGATTGCTTCTCCCCTGGCTGAACTCGCCCAGAATCGCTCCTGCCTCGGTCCGAAACTCGGCTTCGGAGTAGCGAAGATTCCTGAACCGATCGGATTCAAGATCCATGATCTGCTCAAGTGCATCGTTGGAAGAGACAAGATAATATTGTGTAAAATCGTTGCTTGTGGACGCATTCGTCATGGCCCCGATTTCGCTGGGAACCCTGTCGTAATTGGGATACCGGTCGGTTCCGCGGAACATCATGTGCTC
>DKBB01000116.1 GCA_002451015.1 Acidobacteria bacterium UBA6911 | reverse complement strand
CTGCTTGATTACTTCGACCATTTCGATGGCTGTTGTGGCTGCGTCGAATCCTTTGTTGCCAGTTTTCAGGCCGGCCCGATCGACCGCCTGTTCCATTGTGTTGCATGTGAGAATCCCGTTTATGACGGGAATGCCGGATTCGATCGCAATTGCGCCGAGTTCTTTGGTTACTGTTGAGGACAGGTATTCGAAATGTGGTGTTTCGCCCCTTATGAGCACGCCTAGGCAGAGGATCGCATCGTAATCCTTGGACAATGTCAGTCTTTTTGCGATGGGGGGGATTTCAAAGCTCCCCGGAACCCAGACGATGCTGATGTCGTCTGAAGCGGCTCCNNGGGGATAAATTCTGCAAGAGTAGGAAGCGCATTACAAGGCTTTTCTAGTGTAGTCTGCACTCTGCAGGCCGCGGTCGGTGGCCCGGAATGCTATAATTTGGAAATTTTATCGGAACCCTCGGATGGATTTGGTGTTATACCGATACGGAGGGTAATTTTATAATATGAACTGGATCGGGGGAATTCGTATGCCTGGCGCGCAGTATGTGAAGTTTTTCGCAATTTGTATCTCCATGATCACGATGCTGGTGTTTTTTCCTGGATTCTCTCTTGCTGCCGGAGGAGAACGGGGTTCCATTTTTTTTATGGGATTTTCCGGTTCCTACTACGATCCGGGCTGGCAGTTCAAACTGAATACAACCGGCGGCTATCAGTTCAATCGTCACTTTGAAATCACCGCCGGATTGCCCGTATATTTTGTCCGTCTGATTGATGAAAACGATGAAGAAGGAATGACTTCAAAGGCCGGTATCGGGAATCTATATTTCGATCTGACCGTGATGACTCCCCATCCCAACTGGTATTTCAGCAGCAGTGTCCGGGTCGCGGCTCCAACAGGCGACAAAGACGAAGGTTTTAGCACCGGAAAGGTAACATACGATTGGAATAATTATTTCGAATACAGTCTGGGTGACTGGACGCCCTTTGGAAGCGCGGGCATTGCCAATTCAATTTCCGATACGCACTTTCTCTCCCGTCCTTTTTCCTCGCTCGGACTTGTCGGTCAATTTGAAGGGGGCCTGTTGTTCGATCCCGTCCGGTGGCTCGGTTTCGGGGCCTCCGGTTATGCCGTCACGCCCAGTGGGGATCAGGAAATCTTCAGCAGAAAGTTCCGACAGGGAGCTCCGACATCGGGAGAATCCGGCAGCGGAAATCGCAGAGGATGGATGTATGAAGATTTTGCCTACACCGTTGCCGAAGCCGACGACCTCAGGGATCATGGCTTTTCCGCCTGGATGGATATCTATCCCTCGCCAAACGTCGCTCT
Source organism: Acidobacteria bacterium UBA6911 (assembly GCA_002451015.1). Lineage (GTDB taxonomy): Bacteria > Acidobacteriota > UBA6911 > UBA6911 > UBA6911 > UBA6911. The sequence goes on along the minus strand of DKBB01000116.1, from coordinate 30,386 downwards.
TTCGTTCGGTTACAGCCGGAGTGTTTCCTACGAGTACAATACCCTCTTTTTTTTCACCCGGTTCGACCTGGCAGGAATGATTCGAAAAGCCCGCGATTAATTCATCCGCTTTGCTTATTTTCAACGCGGAACCTCGACCCTCTTTCATTATTTCTTGACATTCTTTTTATAAAACACTACCTTTTCTTAAAAAGGTATTATGGATGAATATGAATAGTAATAAATACAGCGCCATTCGCAAGGGATTGTTGGAATATGCGATTCTCAAAGTCGTCTCCGCCGACAAGGTCTATGCCGCGGATATACTGCAGCGGTTGAGAAACACGGAATTCGCCACTCAGGAAGGCACGTTATACCCGCTTTTGAGCCGGATGTGCCGCGAGGATGTTTTGAGCTACGAATGGCAGGAATCGGATGCCGGGCCTCCGCGCAAGTACTATATGTTGACCGGCAACGGTAGAAAGCAACTGGTGGTGTTTGGGGAGTACTGGAAACACCTTTCCGACCAAATACAGCAATTGGGGCGACAATCATGAAAAAAGTTATTACCGTCAGCCTGAACGGCATGGCATACCATGTGGAAGAGCCCGGATACGATAGCCTGTTCCGATATATGGAACGGGCGGAAGCGCGTTTGAAGACCAATCCGGATCGGACGGATATCATAAGAGATCTGGAGCAATCGATCGGCGAGAAGTTCACAGGATGCCTGTGTTCCCACAAAAGCGTTATCAGTTCCGAAGAAGTGGAAGAAGTATTAAAGGAAGTTGGAATGGTGGATGCTGGGGAAGGGGAGCCTGGAGGGGAATCCGAAGCTTCCGGTGCGTCCGGGCGCGGGGCCAAGAGGCTTTACCGCATCAGGGAGGGACAGAAGATTGCGGGTGTCTGCACAGGTTTGGCGGCTTATGCGGATCTGGACGTTGATATAGTCCGCACGATATTTGTTCTGCTTGCCATTTTCTCGGTCGGGGCATTTGCTTTGGTCTATGTCGCCATGATGTTCCTGGTGCCGGTCGCCTACACGCCCGAACAGCATGCCGAAGCCCGCGGCGCCCCGTTTCATGCATCGTAAAAAGCAGTCCGCAGTACTCTGATCGGGATTCGGAATCCCTAAAAAAGGCGCCGGACGATCGCAGGGGCGAACACAGGGTTCGCCCTGTTCAAAATGAAGAGAAAATGAGCCGGCGGTCGGTGGATTTTCGACTGCGCTCATCGCAAGCAGTCAGCAGTAAGAAAAGGTCGAAGGTTATTTCGCAAGTTTAAAAAGAAGCTCGAAGAATTCCCGAACCGTTCGTCCGCTCGAATAGACAGGTTTCCCAAGGGAAACGGAAAGATCGCAAAGAGACAAATCGTCCAGCAGAATCTCGTCTGTTGCAGAGAGGGCATCCTGAGGGATTATCACAAAATTTCCGAGACGCTTTCCCCGTAAGGCAGATTGAATATCCTGTCCTGACAAGAGACCTGCAACTGTAATGTTTTTCCCCAGAAAGGTATTTTTTGCACTGCAGACCTCGAGGTGTGAGCCGAATTTCCGGTTGAAACGGTCTATGCAGTTCCGGAGGAACGGATAGAAGAGTTTTCCGGTAACCAGCGTCCCCCGCAGGGCATTGCACGGCTTTTTTCGATGTTTCCGTTGGATTTCGAACGCGTCCAGGAACGCGCGGACCATGCCCACGCCGTCCTCGATTTGAGCGAAGTCGTCATAATGCTCGGATGACGGCAGGGGGATGCCGCCCTGGATGTAAAATTCATCGGCTAGATACACGAACGTCTCGTCATTCTTCTTGCGGAAGCGCTCCTGCCACGGTGCGATCAGCCGGACGGTTTTCCTGCAGTATGCCGGCGTCACCGGTTTTAAGCGTTTTCTTGGAAATCCGTGGTCAGACAGCCCCACGGGTACGACGGCGACCGACTGAAGGCCTGGGTAAAAACCATGAAGGTCCGCAACGGTTTTTTCCAGGTGCTTGCCGTCGTTTATTCCGGGCATTACAACAATTTGGGCGTGGAGCCTGATCCGGTGATCCGTCAGCCTTGCAATCTTGCCGGTGAGATCATCCTTTTTTTTCCTTCCGAGAATCCGGGTCCGCAGATCCGGCTCGATGGCGTGGACGGATACATACAGGGGGGATAGCCGCAGCTCGATAATGCGGGCGATGTCCTTGGCGTTCAGGTTGGTCAAAGTGATGTAATTTCCGTGGAGAAAAGAGAGGCGATAGTCATCATCCTTAATCCGTAGAGTCGGGCGAACTCTTGCAGGGAGCTGGTCGACAAAGCAGAAAAGACAGGCGTTGTTGCATGTGCGGGTTTTAAACTCCTCAACGCGGATACCCAGAGTCTCCCCTTCAGATAAATCAACGTTCAGATGTTCATGCCGACCGTCCGCCCGGCGAACCAAAAGATCGACGGTTTCATCGGCAAGGTAGAAACGGAGAGCAAGCTCGTCAGTGATTTCATGGCCGTCCGCTTCCAGTACTCTCTCTCCGGGAATAAGGCCTGCCTTTTCTGCCGCCGATCCTTTTTCCACCTCAAGAATTTTAATCCCCTGATGAGACATTCCCGGCTTCCTGGTATGAGGCAATGATTTTTATGGACCTGTAGGCGTAGTGCAGCCCTGAAGCGAAAGTCAGGACGAGTGTGGTGTAAGTGACGAAATCGAATATAGCCATTGCAAAGTTGGCATAGAAGTTCGCCAGCATGCATACGCCCACCGTAACGAGCTGCAGCGCCGTGGTGCACTTGCCCAGGAAACTGGGCGGGAACTGGGAATGCTGGGTCTGTAGATGAATAATCAGAGCGGAAAGCGCGATAAGAACATCCCGGCTGATTGTCCAGACGGTCAGCCATGTTGGAATATGCAGAACCACGGGTACGGAAGGGACGGTGAGTGTTATAAACGCGGCTGTCAGTAATAGCTTGTCCGCCATGGGGTCTAGAAAGGATCCCAGGACGGTTTTCTGCTGCAGTTTCCGGGCAATCAGGCCGTCCAGGCCATCCGTAACCGCTGCTATCAGAAACAGTACGGTCGCAGCTTTTGGGTGTTCGTAAATCATTAGAAGGACAAAACACGGAACAAAAAGCATCCGTAGGATTGTCAATTGGTTTGCATATGTAAGAATCAAGGATTTCCCCTTTTATATAACCCCCCTGATTTATACACTAAAACGACAAAAAGATCCTCTCTGCAAAACAAATTCCCCGACAAAAGAATATGCAGGCGGGCATTATCGCGGGCATCCTGTTTATCCTCAACGGTATTTTTCTCCAAACGGAGTTTCGATTGTTAATTGATGCCCGCACTGGTTCCGATAAGCATACTGGGGTTGTATCCTCAACCGGAAAAAGTGAGGAAGGGTCAAAGAGCCGTATGTCATTGTCGGGAAGGCTGAAAACCATGGATCTGGCGGAGGTTCTCCAATGGGTAACCATTGGAAGAAAAACCGGTTCCCTGGCTTTCGTTCTGGATAAAACCAAGGTTTACATTTACTTGAAGAACGGGAGAATCATTTCTTCCCTGTCGAATGATCCGACCAAGCAACTGGGACAATTTCTGATTTTTCAAGGCATATTAACCGAAGCCCAGCTTAAGAAGGTATTGGAGTTGCACCTGAAAACAGGGGAGAATCTGGTTAATATCATCGTTCAACAGAAATTCGTTTCTAAGAAGGATGTTGAAAATGCCCTGGTCAAGAGGACCGAGGAGGTTATCTACGAACTGTTTCTCTGGGAGGACGGGTATTTCCACTTTTCCGACAAACCCTATCAGAATAAGGACTTAATCCTGATCAATGCCGAAATAAATGCGATTCTTTTTGAGGGGGTCCGGCGCAAGGACGAATGGACCCGTATCCGTAAGGTTCTCCCCAGCAATGACATTGTTCTGTCTTTGCGCAACGATGCGAACCTGAAGAGTCATAATCTCACGCCGATGCAGAAGAAACTGCTGTTTCTTTTGACCCTTAATAAGCCGATATCGGAAATCATACTGGAACTGCACGGCTCCGATTTTATGGTCTGTTTTGAGCTTTTCCAGCTCTATGAAAAGGAAATCGTAGAAATAGCCAATGTGCAGAAAACCATCATAGAAGAGGATGAGAGCCCCGCTTCATTGTTCAACAAGGGCCAGAATCTTCTGAAGGAAAACCGTTACAAAGAGGCCATCACGGTGTTTCAGGAGGTGGTTCGCCGCGATCCCCAGAACGCATGGGCTTCCGAGCAGCTCGAACAGGCCGAGAAAGCTCTGTGCCAGGAATACTACAAAAGCACGATACCCTCGAAAAAAGTGCCGTATTTCCTTGTTCCCGTTTCAACGCTCACCCACCACAACCTTTCCCACGAAGAAGGGTTTGTCGCCTCCAGAATCAACGGGACTTGGGATACGAAATCGATTGTGATGCTTTCTCCTTTAAGAGAGCTGGAAATCCTGCAGGCTCTCGACAAGCTATTAAAGATGGGTTTGATCAGGCTTCGGTAGAGAAAACGACTTCAGTGCTTTTGTTCCTTAATAAAAGGCCGAAAGTCCAAGATCTGAGTTTAAAAACCTTATCTTATGGAAAGGGCTTTGACTTCAGACGTTCGACTGTGGACGGCTTTTTAACTTTCAACTTTAGCCCCAGAACGAATCCAGCAGATTTGCGAATCCGCCAAACCGTATACGGTCATTTTTCGGCAACACCGTTATTTGTGTCACCGGGAGTGCCTAAGAGCGCGTGAGAGATTTCTGAAACAAGGTTTGTTTTTATTTAAACAAAAAGCAGCAGGCTTACGGCCATCACCGCCATGCCGCCGATCAACCCGCTGATGGCGATGTGGTGTTCCCCGTATTCTTCGGCAGTGGGAAGCAGCTCGTCGAGCGAGATATAAACCATAATTCCTGCAACGGATGCAAAGATCATCCCGAAAGTGGCGTTACTGAAGATGTTCCGCAATATGAAGTACCCGAGGATTGCGCCTACGGGTTCCGCCAATCCTGAAAGAAAGGACAACCAGAAGGCCTTGTTGCGGTTCTTCGTAGCGTAGTAGACCGGGACGGAGACAGCGATACCTTCCGGTATATTGTGGATGGCAATTGCCACGGCTATGCTGACGCCTAGTGCCGGGTCCGACAGGGCGCCCATGAAAGTGGCCAGCCCTTCCGGGAAATTGTGGATCGCAATGGCGAGCGCGGAAAAAAGGCCCATGCGCAGCAGCCTTCTGTCATTATCCGGACCGATATTCTTGATGTCGATATTCCTGATCTCGTGCGGGTTTTCGAATGAGGGAATCAGTTTGTCTATCAGGGCGATCAGGGCGATGCCCGCGAAAAAAGAGATCACCGTATAGGTGTATCCGACTCTGACATCGTATGCCATCGTCAATGAATCCTTGGCCTTCGCGAATATTTCAACCAGTGAAACGTAGATCATCACTCCGGCTGAAAAGCCCAGGGACCCGGCCAGGAATTTCGGATTGAACTTTGTCGACATAAAAGACATGACGCTGCCGATGCCGGTGGACAGCCCGGCAAAAAACGTTACTCCCAAAGCGAATAAAACATTGTCCGTGTTCATGGTTTGTCTCTGGCCCTGTCCTTCCGTCCGGCGGGAAATGTAGGATGGCATCCGTAATCGGGCAGCCCATGCCGGGTACCTGTCTAAGCACCGGATTCTACCGTAATATGGACCCCGGCGTCTTCGCAACTATTTATACTATCCGATGTAAAATACTTGAAATGGGGAGATTATTCACAGTTCACAGGTTGCCAAGCTCTGGTAACAAGTTCCAGGTTTGAAGTTCAAGTTTTAAAGCCGAGCTCAGAGAAAAGCGGAAGATTGATGAACTATGGGTTAATAGTTTTCAAATGCATGGGGTGAAGGTATGCAGAAACCTGTAACTTGTAACCTATGAACAGTACCTTCAAACCTGCAAACTTGCCCACGTTCTGAAATCACAGGTCAGAATTCTTGATATCGGTTGTTATGGAATCCTCTTGACGCCGGTTTGCTATGATCATACTATTAAAGCTCTTTGAGCGGCCTTAGAGCCTTAATAGGGAAGACGGTGAAATCCCGTCGCGGACCCGCCGCCGTAACCGGGTACGAAAGCCGAACACATGCCACTGTCTCAGGATGGGAAGGCGCGGTGAGTAGGACGATCCGGAAGTCGGAAGACCTGCTCGAAAAACAGATAGTGCGCCCCTCGTGGACCCTGGGGCGATGCTATTACGATCGAGGATTAAAAACGGAATCCCCGGACCAGATGATTGGGTCCGGGTTTTTTTTTGCGCGCGGCCGGACCTGGCGCGCACCCGAACCCTGTAGCAATTTACTGAGTAGAGAATTTGGGGTTGCTTCGGAAAGAGGGAAGGGGGTTGAAATCCCCCGCCGCCCAGCGACTGTGATCGGGACGAACGTCGCACACATGCCACTGTCCAGCTTTCATTGAAGGATGGGAAGGCGCGACCGGTAGGACGAACGAGAGCCAGGAGACCTGCTCCGAAGAATGTAGCCCTTCGAAAAGCAAGGGCCGGATCCATGACGCCTCTAGGGAGGACAAAGGAGATCGAGAGAATGAAGAATCGGTTTATTGCAGCAGCGCTGTTTTCAGTCCTATGCACCATGACGAATCCCGCTTTTGCGGAAAGTGAAAGTGCGGAAGGCGAAAAAACCCAGGAAGTGGTCGTGACTGCCACCAGGCTGGAAACCCCGACGAGGGAAGTGGGAAGCTCCATAACGGTTATTACCAGCGAGCAGATCGAGAAGATGCAGAAAACTTCCGTTGTCGACGTTTTAAAAACTGCGCCGGCTTTGGACATCAACCAGAGCGGCGGACCGGGTGCGGCCGCCTCCATACTTATACGCGGCGCGAAATCGGAGCACACGCTGGTTATGATCGATGGAATCGAGGCAAACGATCCCATCACCCCGGGCCGTACGTTTAATTTCGCGCACTTGTCCGTGGATAACATCGAGCGCATCGAGATTCTTCGCGGCCCGCAGAGCACACTTTACGGTTCCGATGCCATCGGTGGAGTCATAAACATTATCACCAAGAGAGGCAAAGGGGCGCCGAACGGTTTCGCATCTCTCGAGGGCGGTTCTTACGGTTCCTTCAGGGGAGCCGCGGGCGGCGGTGGCGGCAACGAATGGATTCAGTACAACATGGGTTTCAGCCACTCGAAAACGGACGGAATTTCGGCGGCCAGTGAAAGGGACGGAAATGTCGAGCGGGACGCATACAAAAACTCCACCGTTTACGGGACGATGGGATTAAAGCCGACCGACTATTTCGATCTGGATTTTTCTCTGCGCTATATCGACGCGGACACCAACGGGGACATCGGCGCCGGCGTCGGCAGCGACGATCCCAACTACAGGACCCTGTCCCAGCAGCTGCTGTTTCGTACGCAGGGCCGGTTGTTTCTTTTCGACGACCTCTGGGAGCAGACGGTTGGATTTTCCTTCACGGATCACGATCAGAATACCAACAACGATTACGACGATACCGATCCCGAGACTCCGGACAGCTTTCTCCGGAGTTCCTACAAGGGTCGGATATTCAAGTTCGACTGGCAGAACAATTTTTACATTCACGACACCAATATCGCGACTTTCGGCATAGAAACGGAGGAAGATCAGGGGGAATCCAGCTATTACGAAGAAACGATATACGGACCCTATATTAACGACTTTGAAAACAAGACCGCCCGGACCACGGCCTATTACCTCCAGGACCAGATCAAACTGTGGAATGCCTGGTTTACGACCGTGGGTGTCCGGTTCGACGACCATGACAGGTTTGGAACGGAAACGACCTACCGGATTGCAACCGCATATCTCGTTCATCAGACCGGAACAAAGATAAAGGGGAGCTACGGCACAGGTTTCAAGGCGCCTACTCTTCTGCAGCTCTATTCCTACTGGGGCAACGAGAACCTGGGCCCGGAAGAAAGCACCGGGTGGGACTTTGGATTGGAGCAGTCGCTCTACGGCAACAGGGCCTCCGTGGGCGCGACCTGGTTTTACAATGAGATCGAAAACCTGATCCAATTTGATAGCAGCGGGTACAACAATGTCGGTCGTGCCGTCATAAAAGGGGCAGAACTGTATGCATCGGCGCGGCCTGCCGGGAACCTGGACGTGCGTTTCAGCTACACCTACACGAATGGCAAGGATCTCGATACCGCAGAGAAACTCATTAGGCGTGCGGATAACAAGTTCGGTTTCAACCTCGATTACGGCTTCATGGAAAAAGGGAACATCCACCTGGAGATCGTCTACATAGGCGAAAGAGACGACCTGGTGTTCGATCCCTTTACCTACGAGTCGGTCCTGGTGCGGCTGGAAGGCTATACCCTGGTCAATCCGGCTGTCTCCTATCAGATAACCGATGCCGTTCAGATGTTCTTCAGGGTCGACAACCTCTTCAACCGGGATTACGAAGCGATCAGCGGGTACGGAACCGTGGGGATCTCGGCCTATGGAGGGCTAAGATTCAATTTCAAGGGTATGTAATCCCGAGGGCTCCGCGCGATTTGCCGGCGATGCGGGCGCCTGAGCCAACCGGCTGTTTTCGGGAGGTTTCGCTATGAAAGAGATGTTTCTGAAGGGAGGGCCGCTTATGTGGCCCCTCCTAATATGCTCGATACTGTCCCTGGCCATAACCATCGAGAGGCTGTTTTACTGGTGGATGGAAAGGCGACGGCAGGACCGGCGCATGCATGAACAGTTATTCAACCGGATCGAGACGGGAGATTTCCAGGGCGTTCTCGCTCTTGGCGACAGGGAAGGCGACACACTCAAATCTCTGGATCATGTTTCCAGGATACTTGTCGCCGGACTTGCCCATCGCAGCCAGGGGCTTCACGAGAGCATTGAAATTGCGGCCGAAGAAGAAATGGGACGCATGAAGCAGGGGCTTAATATCCTCGATACCATTATTACGATGGCGCCAATGCTCGGAATCCTGGGAACGGTACTCGGAATCATCCAGTCCTTCGATCTGCTGGGGAGCAGCGGAATCGAGGATCCCAAGGCCGTAACCGGCGGCATAGCCCAGGCGCTGATCACCACGGCCGCCGGCCTCTCCGTGGCCATCATGACGCTGGTTCCGTTCAATTACCTCGTGGCGAAGGTGAGCCGGGCGGCCAGAGACATGAATAAAATTGCGGCTCGTTTTGAAGCTGCCTGCAGGAAGAACGGCGATGATCACTAGCGGATACGAGAACAGAAAAGTCCGTATCGAAATGGCTCCGTTTATGGATGTGGTTTTTTTGCTCCTGGTTTTCTTTATCTACGCCATGCTGTCGATGGTGGTGCATCGCGGGCTCAGGGTCGAACTGCCCAGCGCCGCGACGGCGGAGGTGGATCGCTACGAATATGTCGGCATCACCATCACGCAGGACAACACTCTGTTCGTAGGGGAGGAGCGGGTGGAATTGGACGCGCTGGTTGACGCAGTAAGGGAACGCATGAGGGGCGCCTGGGATCTCCCGGTATTTATAAACGGCGATCGAAGGTCCGACCTGGGGATGGCGGTAAGGGTTCTCGACCTTCTAAAGAGCGCCGGGATCCGGGAAGTCTCCATTGAGTGCGCCGAGGAGGTACCATGAAACTGTCTGCTTTCATGCTGGCATTCATAGTCTCGACGGCGATTCACGTCGGCGCCCTGACATCGAATCTCCTCCACGTCAATGCGGAAAGCCTTCCGGATGTCAGGGACCGGACTGTGAAGCTTCATATCGTGGCTCCATCGGTTCGTGAGTCGCCGGTGGAAATTACGGAACAGTCCCCACCGGTGCAATCGGAAGTCCGCGAGACCATTCAACCGGAACGCCCTGTGGTTCCCGCACCCGATATCCCGGAATTGAAATCTCCCGAGGTGGTCTTGACTGAAATGCCGACCGCCGTCCGGTTGCCCGTTTACCGGGAACAGCCCGGCCCTCCGGACCCTCCGCCGGTTGCCGAGACTGTCTCCGTTGAGGAGTTTCCGGAAGAACGGACCGACCGTCGTCCTGTTTTTTCCCAAGGTTCGGACTATGAGGCGGATGCATGCGGCGACTGTGCCGCCTTGCTTGCCTCCCTTCCTTCTCTTGTCCCAATAGAACCGGGCGTGAGCGGCAGCGGAAACGGTAAAACAAGTGCGGCAATAATCACCCTGCCGTCGAAGCCGAAATATCCCCGGTATTCAAGACTGCACAAGGAGGAAGGCACGACGGTGCTTTCGGTGGAAATCCTTCCCGACGGAAAACTGGGAAATGTGGAGGTCGTCCAATCCAGCGGGTATAGGCGCCTCGACCGGGCGGCTTTAATGGGAATGCAGACGGCTGAACTTGTTGCAGCCGTGAAGGACGGCCGGAAGGTCGCCTCAGTGAAGCGTATCTCCATCAAATTCGACCTCGAGGATTGGGGGGAGTAGCGCGAATGTCCAGGAAACTGGTGCTGGGTGCCATCGTTGTCGTCGTCTTTGCGGTCAGTTTCCTTGCAAAGAGAATGCTTCAGAATGAAGACACCGGTGGTCCCGGCGCTGCCCCCCCTTCTGCAACGGGATCTCCGGCATTGCCGCAGCGCATTATTTCCCTGGCCCCCAGTATCACCGAAAACCTGTATGCATTAGGCCAGATGGACCGGGTGGTCGGTGTCACCCGGTATTGCGATTATCCTCCGGAAGCATTGACGAAAACCAAAATCGGCGGGTATTACGATCCGAATTACGAGGCGATCGTCATGCTCGAACCGGATCTGATCGTTATGCTGGCCGAGCATGAAGCACCAAGGGAGCATCTTGCCGATCTCGGTTATGACATTGTCGTTGTAAATCATAAAAGCATTTCCGGAATTCTCCGGTCGATTGAGTCTGTCGGAGAAGCCTGCGGCGCTTCGGAGAAGGCAAAGTCCATTACGGAAGACATCAGAACAAGGATGGAACGTATCCGCGAGAAGACTGCGGGATTGCGGTCTCCCCGCGTCATGGTTTCCATCGGACGCAATATGGGATCCGGCAAGCTCAAGGATGTCTACATTTCGGGTAAAGAGGGTTTCTACGACGAAATGATCGAGATGATCGGAGGGGTGAATGCCTACAGCGGCGGTGTGGCATTCCCTGTGGTTTCCAGCGAAGGCATTATTACGATGAATCCGGAAGTGATTATCGATATGGTCCCGGACCTCGAGGAAAACGGCTGGAGCCCGGAAATGATACACAGGGAGTGGGCCGCCTTGCCCCAGGTGGATGCGGTAAAAAACGGCCGTGTTCATGTTTTCGGCGAGGATTATGTCGCAGTTCCCGGGCCGCGTTTTATCGCCATTATGGAGAAAATGGCGCGGGTGATGTATCCGGAAATCAGCTGGGATTAATTTCCGGGAAGGAATGATATTTGCTGCGGTGAATAATCCTGAAGATGTGATGATTCGGTTCCCGTTCAGGATTTAGAACGATAACGGGGAACCGGAAACGAGAAACGATAATCGCTTAAACTTTCAGAATTGTATGAACTAAGACCTCCGACTGCGATGGAAATAATGGATAACGTAATTATCGACATAGAATCTTTCTCCTTCAGCGTCGGGGATAAGGAGATTCTGAAGGATGTCTCCATGTCGGTATGCGAAGGGGATTATGTATCCATCGTCGGGCCGAACGGAGCCGGGAAGACCACTCTCCTGAAGTGTATCAGCAGGATCCTTAGAGGCGGGCGAGGGAGAATAGCCGTCGCTGGCAGGCGGATTGAAGAATACAGCCAGAAGGAATTTGCTTTAAAGGTCAGCTACGTTCCCCAGGCCGACGGACGGCATGCGCCTTTTACGGTCCGTGAATTTGTCCTGATGGGCCGCTACCCGTATCTCAGTCCTTTCTCTCCACCCCGGTCTTCAGATATGGACGCGGTTCAGGAAGCGATGGAAGTGACCGGGATATCGGAATTCTCGGAACGCTTTCTCGGCACCCTGAGCGGTGGAGAGCGGCAAAAGGTCTATATCGCTGCCGCACTGGCCCAGGAGGCCCAGGTTCTCCTTCTGGACGAGCCGACCACTTTCCTGGATCCCAAGCACGAGTCGGACATTTATCGGTTACTTGCCGAAATCAATCGCGATCGGGGCGTCACGATAGTGTCTGTGACCCACGACATCAACAGCGCGGTCCTGACGAGCCGGATCGTGCTGGCGCTCAAGAACGGCGCAGTGGCTTTTTGCGGACCCGCGGAAGAATTCATGGACGAGGAAGTCCTGAGAAATATCTACGAAAAGTCTTTTTCTCTCATGCAGCACCCCCGATACGGCAGGACGATTATCGCTCCGGAGGTGCCGTAATGGGAAAGGGCGCGAAATACAAGAGGATACTGCTCGTTGTTATCCTTGTTTTTGCTGTTGTGGTGATCGTCGGCGCTCCGATGATCGGAATGAAAAGCCTTTCCCTGCACTCCATGCTGCATCCCGCCGAGAGAAGCCGGGATGCCGATATCTTCTGGAAGATTCGGGTCCCGAGGGTCTTTGTCGCTTTTCTCGCGGGCGCAGCGCTTGCGATAAGCGGGATGGCTTTTCAGGCAATATTTCGCAATCCGCTGGCCACGCCGTTCACTCTGGGAGTAGCGAGCGGAGCGTCGCTGGGGGCCGCCGTATACGTAAGGCTCGGCCTGGCGATCAGCGTATTCGGCATTTCGGGCGTCTCCGCTTTTGCGTTCGGCGGCGCGATCCTTTCTATTCTGCTGGTCTACGGGCTGACCCGGATAAAATCGGGTTTTTCGATCGGCACCATGCTGCTGGCCGGTGTGGCGCTGAACTTCTTCTTTTCCAGCGCCATTCTTTTTACCCAGTACATGAGCGATTATACGGATACGAACCGGATCCTGCGATGGACCATGGGCGGACTGGAAATTATGGGGTACGAAGCGGTCCTGAACATGGCTCCGTTTGTCATCAGCGGAGCCGCTATTATTCTCTTTCTGACTCACGAACTGAATCTGCTGATGACGGGGGAAGAGCTTGCTATCAGCAGGGGGGCGAATGTCGGCAAGATCAAGAATGTCCTGTTTTTCGCCACATCCCTGATGGTCGGGGGAGTGGTCGCCATGTGCGGGCCGATCGGATTCGTCGGCATGATGGTTCCGCATATCTGCCGTTTGCTGATCGGGGCCGACCACCGGTACCTGACGCCGGCCACCCTGTTGTTCGGCGGCGCTTTCCTGACCTTGTGTGATATGCTGGCCAGAACGCTTATTGCTCCCGCCGAAATGCCCGTGGGAATTATTACCGCGTTGCTGGGGGGACCGTTCTTTTTATGGCTCCTTCTCGGCAGGTCTTCTTCAAAGATGGGAATGATGTGATGGCAGACGAACCGAAAAAAGAAAGGAAATCCTGGAGAAAAGGGTACGTGCAAGTCTATACCGGAAACGGAAAGGGCAAAACCACGGCGGCATTCGGACTTGCACTGAGAGCGGCCGGTGCCGGGTTGCGCGTTTTTATCGCCCAGTTTGCAAAAGGCATGGATTACAGCGAACTCCATGCCTTCAGGAGATTCGACGATCTGATAACGGTGAAGCAGTACGGGCGCGGATGTTTTATCCACGGGGCGCCTGCGGAGGAGGATATACGGGCGGCGCAAAACGCACTCTCCGAGATCCGGGATGTGCTCAATTCCGGTCGATACAAAGTCGTGATTCTGGACGAGGCGAATATCGCAACTTTCTTCGAGCTGATTTCGGTGGACGATCTGGCGGCCTTGATAGATGCCAAGCCGGAGGAGATGGAACTGGTTATAACCGGGCGCAACGCGGATCCTGTCATTATCGACAGGGCCGATCTTGTCACCGAGATGTGCGAGGTGAAGCATTACTACACCGAAGGCGTGCAGGCCCGGGATGGCATCGAAAGTTGATCGGCTTCATAATTTCTTAAAGAACACCCAATTGGCGGTTTCGATCAATTTTCTTACTTCCACTCCCGAAGGAAGGACGAGGTTCTGATAAGAAAACCGGTCGACGACGAAGAATCTCTCCTCATCAGTATTCAGGTGCGCGCTTAACGCAGTCGGATCCATTAGGTAATCCCAATACCGTTTGGAATACCACCGGAATTGGTTGCTGAAGTCGTATCTGGCCTCCCCGTTGGTATACAAGGCAATGCGGTCCGAGTCTTCCGTCTGTGCCTCCACTACTGATCCGATCGCGGAAATCTCTTCGGCGCGCGGATAGGGGCGCGTAAAAACCACAATCCCGACGATGAAAAGGCAGAGGAGGATATATCCGGCACGAAGAAAGGGATTGCGTCGAAACCGCATCAGCCATTCGCTGATCGGGACGGCGGCCAGCAGGGCGAATACGGGGAAAGCCGGCATGATGTAGCGCAGAAACTTGGCTTCAGCCAAGCTCAGCAATCCAACGACAACAACAGCCCAAATCACCAGCAGGGCCGCCGAAGAGCATTTATGGTTCAGGGTTTTTTTCATCTGGCTCCAGAAACCGATCAGCATGAACGGAAGCCATGGCCAGTAGTGTTTTAATAGAAGCTGGGGATATTTTGTCAGCTCCCACAGATAATGCCAGAGGTCCAACCGGTTTCCTGTGGATATCTTGTTGGTAAGGACGCCCAGTTGCTGGTCCAGGAACGGCCGACCGTGCAAGCCGTACTGCGAAACATACCAGACAGAAGGCAGTGCCAGGGAGAGAAGTATGGCAGCCAGAAACAAGGGCGAACTTAAAAATCGGAAACGGCGGGTGAATAAAACATGAAAAACGATAATAATCCAGGGAATGAATCCGAGAACCGAGCGGGTCAACACAGCGCTGGCGATAGCCAATCCGCACAGGATGATCCTCCCTGGCTTTTCGATGCTCATGACGTAAAGAAGAATCGCCAGGGTAAAAAAGCAGGTGTACGGAACGTCCGTCATTGCGTGCATGGAATATTTTAGGAAATATTGTGACAGCATCAGGATCCATGCCGCACATATCGGGTATAAAAAATTTCTTTGGAATCTGTACCCTATAAGGAAAACCAGGATAATGGTCGCCGTGCCGGCCAGTGCGGCGGGAAACTTTGCAGCGAAATCCGTAATGCCCCATACAGACATCGAAAGCGCTTCCAGCCAGAAAAACATTGGAGGATACTCGAAGTGAAATCCACCGTTGAACCGGATGCTCCACCAATCTCCGGTTTTGAGCATCTGTTCTCCTTCGTGGGCGTAGAGGGCGTCGTCTAATCCTGATAATCCGCCAATATGAAGGTTTGAAAATAAAAGCATAACGGATAGAAGAAGTAGGACTGCAAGGTGGGATATGTAGGTGGAAAAGCCCGATTCCGCGGTTGTGACCGCTGCCTTTTCTTTGTTCATTTTATAGGTTCGCCCGTATCAACTGAAAAAACCCATCCATTTCGACCTGAAATTCTGTTCTCGTGATTCTGCTGCCCGCTGGAGCTGGAGTCGAAACGGTGCTTCCTGCGCGAGATCCTGGATTTTCGACTGAATTCGATCGGCTCGTCGGATCGATCCTTCCGACATCATGCCAAGCCTATCGTGCAGGCTGAATAATGGCGGCCCAGCCGCCTCCTGGAGCCAGCCTGACGGGCAGGATCACGCCTTTATCAACGGCCAGGGTGCGGCGGGCGTAGTCGCTTCCTTCTCTGTAGGCATTGACGCCGTCTTCGAATATGACCGCGTCGTATTCTCCTTCAGGCAGAAAAGAAAAATCCAGTTTCATTTCGCGCGCTGTCCAGTCAGTCATGACTCCCACATACCAATTGTCGCCTTTACGCCGCGCGATCGCTACGTACTCCCCTATTTTCCCGTCGAGCGCGATCGTCTGATCAAAAACCGTTGGGATAGCAGTAATGAAGTTCACGCTTTCCTGCTCCCTGAGGTAATTGGTGGGATTGTCTGCAAGCATCACCAGGGGAGATTCATAGACTACGTACATGGCTATTTGGTGGCAGCGTGTCCCCTGGCTCATAGGAGCTGAAAAAATCGGGCGAAAATTCTGTCTGTTGGCGTTCTTCATGGCTCCCGGCGTGTAATCCATCGGACCTGCCAGCATCCGGATAAACGGGATCGATACATTGTGCCGGGGAGCATCCACACTTTCCCACTTCTGGTATTCCAGCCCGCGCACCCCTTCGCTGGTGATGATGTTCGGCAGGGTACGCATCCAGCCGGTGGGGGGATACGCCCCGTGGTAGTCGATCAGTAGTTTGTGGCGGGCCGCTGTTTCCGCCGTGCGATAGTAGAACCGCACCATCTCCTGGTCGTTCCGGTCCATGAAATCCACCTTGAAACCCTTAATGCCCAGGGCAGCGTAATGACTCATGACTTCGTCCATGCGCCTGTTCAGGGGAAGCCATCCGGCCCAGAGAATTATGCCGACATTCCGTTCCTCTGCGTATGCCACCAACTCTTTCAAATCGATTTCAGGGATCTGCTTCATAAGATCGGTGCTTTCGCTCCATCCCTCATCCAGCAGGATATATTCAATGCCGTTAGTCGAGGCAAAATCGATGTAATACTTGTAGGTGGAATTGTTGATGCCGGCAGGGAAATCCACCCTTGAAATGTTCCAGTCGTTCCACCAGTCCCATGCCAGCTTGCCGGGCTTTATCCAGGAAGTATCGATCCTGGTGGGTGCCGCCAGTTTGTAAGCCATGTCGTTGTCGGCAAGCTGACTGTCCTGGGTGCTGACCACGACGGCACGCCACGGGAACGTCCTGGTGCCACGGGAGCGGGCGATGTAGTCCGCCCTCTCTGTGACGAAAGCCTGCAGGTTATTGTGTCCCCCCTGTTTCTCTTCCAGTGGATAGCGGGCGAAATCCGAAACGAATCCCCGGCGTGTCTCACTGTTGAGCTTCAGGAATAATCCGGGGTAATCCTCCAGGTCCGCTTCCATAATGGCCGCCTTCTTTCCGTTGCCCAGATCGATCACCACGGGCATATAGGAGAGTTTCTCCATATCGAAATCGGAAATGCGGATGTACTGGTACAGGCTTTCGAACGAGCTGGAGTAGATGTCCTGAGCATGCGGCTCCAGGTAGGGTGCTATGATCCGGTGATTTTCCGCCAGGTTGAAATTGCAGCTCTCCCATGCCACGTGAATATCGCCCGGTATCGAGGTGACGAACCGGTAAGCCGCACCTTCGTTGTAAGCCCGGAAAATCAAGCTGAAGTTGCCGGCAAAACTGAGAGTAAGGGCATTGTACCGGTCGGTTACCTCTCTTTTCTTGTACAGCGGCGAGGGAAGGAACTCATCGACCGATTCCTTTTCGGACCCCAGGAGACGGGGATTTTGTCCCAGCACGCTGCCGTTTTTAATTGACAGCGAAATGGCGGACCAGTCAAGGACGATATCGTATTCGTGCTGAATGCTCCATTGAATGCTCTCTCCCAGGTTGACGCCGATCTTCAGTTTCCCATCCGGCGATTCTAGCCATAAGCTTTGGTCGTCCGCAATTCCGGACGAGATGAAAAGTGCCGATGTCAGAATGCAATAAATTATCTGGTTGAAGAGTTTCATGGTTTTCGATTGTAAGGAATTATTTAGCAGCCTCAAAGCGGAAAAGACAGCGGTTGAAGGTTCGGGATAAGCCGGGAAGAGAGGGCTGCAGGGAAATGTCCCCTGCTTGTATTTTTACCACGGGCTGGGAAGCCGGTAGTATTGACTGTAAGATTTTAAAGTATTTTGCCAGCATCGGGAGCTGGGATTCCGGTTAGTCTGTTAGAATAGGATGGGCGCTGATTTGAGTACGATCGACGCCGGCGTGAAATTATGTGGATGCGATCATAATATTATCCCCGCTGCAGCCAGAGCTGCTGCATGATGGAAATTATTGAATGAAAGTTGATTTCTAATGGGTTTCAGTCCAACAATGCCGGCCCGGTGTTTGTCCGTTCTGGGAACCGGTTCCGATGTCGGCAAGAGTGTCGTGGTGGCGGCCTTGTGCCGTATCTTCGCTAATATGGGAATTCGCGTGGCGCCCTTCAAGGCTCAGAACATGTCAAATAACTCCTACGTGACCGCCTTGGGTGGAGAAGTCGGCAGAGCGCAGGTCGTTCAGGCGGAAGCGGCTCGGGTGCCGGTTCATGTAGATATGAATCCCGTCCTTTTAAAACCGTCCTCCGACACCGGATCCCAGGTTGTTGTACACGGCAAGCCGATAGGCAACAGCGAGGCATCCACATACTTTGCTGATACGGAGTACCTTTTCGGTAAAGCAAAAGAGAGTCTTGCAAGACTGCGTGCAGATCACGAACTGATCGTTATGGAAGGCGCCGGTTCCTGTGCGGAAGTCAACCTGAGAAGCCGTGACTTTGTAAACTTCCGGATGGCTCACGCGGCGGATGCCCCGGTCATCCTGGTCGCCGATATCGACCGGGGGGGCGTTTTCGCCCAGTTGATCGGTTCGCTGGCAGTGATCCCGCCCGAGGACCGGCAGCGTGTTCGTGGATTTATCATCAACCGGTTTCGCGGGGATCCCGATCTGTTCCGGGACGGGATCCAATACATTGAAGCGAAAACCGGAATCCCTGTTCTGGGTCTGGTGCACTTTTATAGGCATATTGAGATTGATTCCGAAGACGGGATGCCCCTGGATGTCGTCATCGATCCTCCTGCCGTGCTGCGGTCGGATCAGCCCAATATCGCTGTCATCCGGCTTCCCCACATTTCCAATTTTACCGATTTCGCTCCCCTGTCCCGTATTCCGGAGGTTTCCCTGCACTACCTGTCCAAACCAAAGCCTCTTGCAGGGTACGATATCGTATTTCTGCCCGGCTCCAAGAATGTCCGGGCCGATTTGGAATGGATCCGGAAGGTGGGATGGGACGAAATCCTGATGCAGCACTTCAACCGTGGAGGCCGCCTTGCCGGCATCTGCGGGGGATACCAGATGTTCGGCCATGTCATCCTGGATCCGCACGGAATTGAAGGCGCTCCAGGGGAAACGAAAGGTCTCGGCTTTTTGGATCTCAAGACCACCCTGGAAAAAGAAAAAGTGCTGGCCCGTTCCGTCGGTATCTGGCTGGACAACGAAAAAACCGTGGAAGGGTATGAGATACACATGGGAATTACCGAGCGTACGGGAGATGTGCCCTATGCTATACGGGTTAAAGAGCGCAACGGCGTTGCCGTCGACGAATACGACGGGGCCAGATCACGGGACGGCCGGGTATGGGGCACCTACTTTCACGGGCTTTTTGATCATCCCGTTTCCCGGCATTCCTTCCTTCGGGATCTGAAGCCGGGATTTAAGTTGGAAGCGGACAATCAATTGGAAGAGCACGAAGCGGCATACAAGGAACGCCAGTACGATCTTCTTGCGGAACATTTCAGACAATATCTGGATATGCCGAAACTGACGGAAATTGTGGGGTTAGGACGGACCGGGGTTGATCTTTAAAAAAACTCCTATTTTGATCATGACGGGCGAACACAAGTTTCGCCCTACAAGCCTGCCTTTTGAAACAGTGTCTTAATGGATTCGGTGTAGGGCGGGAGCGCGACGCCGTGATCCGTTATGATCGCGTGGACATATCTGGAGGGAGTCACATCGAAAGCCGGATGGGCGACCGCCACATTTTCCGGCGCGATCAGTGTGTTCCCTATTCTCCTGACTTCTTCCGGATTCCGCTGTTCGATTTCAATCCCGTTTCCCGAGGGCATAGCCCGGTCTATTGTGGACAGGGGGGCCGCAACCCAGAAGGGAATTCCGTGTTCCCTGGCCAGGACCGCGACGGAATAGGTGCCGATCTTGTTCGCCACATCCCCGTTGGCCGCAATCCGGTCGGCTCCGACGATAATTCCGTCGATCTCCCCTTTTTTCATGAAATACCCGGCCATATTGTCGGTGATGACCGTAACCGGAATGCCGTCGTGGGCCAGCTCCCAGGCTGTAAGGCGGGCACCTTGCAGAAACGGGCGGGTTTCGTCGGCAAGCACCCGTATCTTCTTGCCGGCTTCCACGGCGGCTCGAATAACGCCCAGGGCTGTGCCGTAGCCTGCGGTAGCCAGGGCTCCTGCGTTGCAATGGGTCAGGATGCATCCTTCATCGGGGAAAAGCGACTGTCCGAAGCGTCCCATCGCCTTGTTGGCTTCAACGTCCTCCCGATGCATCGTTTGGGCTTCATCGATGAGGGCACGGCGGACGGCGTCTATACCAAGGCTTTTTGTCCGTTCGTAAAGGGATTTCATCCGTTCAATCGCCCAGAACAGATTTACCGCAGTGGGGCGGGTGCCCGTGATGGTATCGCATATTGACTTGAATTCTGCATCGAGTTCTTCGACGGTTTGCGCCGTTGAGTGTTTAACGCCCAGTGCGGCGCCCATGGCCGCCGCGACCCCTATCGCCGGGGCGCCCCGGATGACCAGGGAGCGTATAGCCTCCGCGACATCGCGATAATCAGTAAAGGTTAGATAGGTTTCTTCTCCGGGAAGGATACGCTGGTCCAGCATCACGATCCCGGATTCCGTCCATTCGATGGTTCGTATCATGGCAGCCCTCAAAAATGAGTGAGTCTAACTTACTTCGCAGCGATTTTGAAGCTTCAATCAGGTGCCCGGGGCAGAAAATTGGGATCAAATCCGGCCTTTCATGCCAAGTTGCCCTGCGAATCCGTTTAAAAGTGCGCTACACTTACTCTCTTTGTGGGGACAATCTGTGTTTATATTTCGGGCTTTGCATACACGATGCTTATACTGGGAATAGAATCATCCTGCGATGAAACCGCTGCTGCCCTGGTCGAGGATGGGCGCAAGGTTCTGTCCAACGTTGTGGCGTCACAAATTGAAACCCATCGCAACTTCGGCGGTGTCGTCCCGGAACTTGCCAGCCGGGAGCATATCCGGAATATCGGGTATGTGGTCCGTAAGGCTTTTGACGATGCCGGAAAAAGTTACGACGATATCCACGGAATTGCCGTCACCCAGGGTCCGGGGCTGATCGGATCGCTCCTCGTTGGCCTTTCGTTCGCCAAGGCGATGGCCTTTTCGAACAATAAACCGCTGGTTCCGGTGAATCATATCGAGGGGCATATATATTCAGCATTCATAGAACATCCGGATATCGAATACCCCTTTCTCGCCCTGGTCGTTTCCGGCGGGCATACGTCCCTAATATTTTCTCAGGAACCGGGTCAGTATAAGTCTATCGGCAGGGCGCGGGACGATGCCGCAGGAGAAGCCCTGGACAAGCTTTCCAAGTTCCTGGGCTTGGGGTATCCCGGCGGTCCGGTTATCGATCGACTGGCCAATGAGGGGGATCCCGGGCGGTTTGCATTTTCAATCCCCAAAATCAGCGATGGCAGCCTGGATTTCAGTTTCAGCGGATTCAAAACCGCGGCCTTGCGGCATATACGGGAATCCGGGATCAAACCTCGCCGCTCCGGAGGCAGAGTATCCCGGGTCATCCTGGATCTGGTGACAAGTTACCAGAAAGCTATTGTGGACACTCTCATATCCCAAACCAAGAAAGCCGAAAGACGGCTGCATCCCCGCTGTATTCTCCTTGTAGGAGGCGTAGCCTGTAACAGCCACCTGCGAAAAGCTTTCAAATATACGTTCGAAGAGAAGCGGAAATCGCGGCAAGACGCTGTGCCGGTTCCCGTCTACTATCCCAGCCCGGCTTATACGACGGACAACGCCGCCATGATTGCCGTGGCGGGCACACACCAGTTTGACCAGAATCTGTCGCTGGACCGGGAGTTGAATGCATATGCCGGCCTCCGGCTCTGTTAAATAAAATAGTTGAACGTATAAACCTATAAACCAATAAACTTGGGGAACGTACGAGTCTAAAAATCCCGATGCCCGTTTTTTATCGTGTGCGCCATTCCCTTGGACAGGCAGAATTATCTTGTTAGCGTCAGGATACATCTGTATTATTGTAGTGATACAGACGCTTTTAAAATGCGGATTGCTATTATGAAATTGAGAATCGATCAGGAAAGCGCTTCCCCTGCGTTTCAGCAGCTTGTGACCCAGATCCATTTCCTGATAAATACGGGCGAGATAAAATCGGGTGAAAAACTGCCGAGCATTCGACAGATCGCCGAAGAGTGCGGTCTCGCGGCCAATACGGTTGCCAAGGCCATGCGGCAGCTGGAATTTCGGGGATTGATCCAGGCTCAGGACAGAAGCGGCTTCATGGTAACCGGCGGCGCCGCGGGTGCAGGCCGCTACCAGTCGCGTGGGGTCTCTTCGGACAAGTCGGAGGTTCATTCCGTGGTAGACGGCCTCGAAAGGGGACTGTTTGCCAATGCCTTCTGTAAAATCACCGAAGACTACCTGACCGGTAACCCGGAACAGTGCAATGTTATTCACGCCGACGGCTGCGGTACCAAGTCGATCATCGCCTACCTCCACTACAAGGAAACCGGGGATCCTTCGGTATTTCACGGCATATCGCAGGATTCCATCGTAATGAATCTCGATGATCTTTTATGTATTGGGGTGAACGGCCGGATACTGATCTCCAATACTGTAAACCGAAACGCCCTGAACTGCCCCGGCGAAGTCGTTGCCGCGCTGATAGAAGGAAGCGAAAATTTCCTGAGCAGACTCCGGGAGGTCGGCGTCCGGATATATAGCGGGGGCGGAGAAACCGCGGACGTCGGTGATCTGACCGGGACCGTAGTCGTAGACAGCTGCGCGGTGGCTGTCATGAAGAAAAAGGACGTCATTACGGGCGATCTCATAAAACCCGGGCTTGCCATTGTCGGATTGTCGTCAACAGGGCAGGCTGTGTATGAATCCGCGGACAACAGCGGCATGGGGAGCAACGGCCTGACCAGCGCCCGGCACGACATGTTGAANNTGATGTACTGCGGCCCCTATCGACTGGAGGATCCGCTCCCCGGTTCCGGTATGACGGTGGGGCAGGCGATCCTCAGCCCAACCCGTACCTATGCTCCCGTTATATACAGGCTGCTGGAGGAATACCCTGGACTGATAAAAGGCCTGATTCACTGTTCGGGCGGCGGCCAGACCAAGTGCCTGAAATTCGGGCAGGACGTGCATTTTATTAAAGACAATCTTTTCCCGACTCCCGCAGTTTTCAAGGCCATC
Organism: Acidobacteria bacterium UBA6911; assembly: GCA_002451015.1. Lineage (GTDB taxonomy): Bacteria > Acidobacteriota > UBA6911 > UBA6911 > UBA6911 > UBA6911. The sequence goes on along the minus strand of DKBB01000116.1, from coordinate 7,375 downwards.
CAGAAAGTCTCCAAAACCGACTGGAAAGAGATGTACAAGGTCTTCAATATGGGGCACCGTATGGAAGTTTACTGCGAAGCCGGCCGGGCTGATACCGTCATTGCGGTCGCGGAGAGTTTCAATATCGATGCTCAAATTATAGGGCGGACGGAAACGTCGACGACCGGAAACAAACTGTCTCTGATGCATTGCGCTGAAGTATTCGGATACCGGCCGTAATAGTAAGGAGCAAGGAGCGAGGATATCATTCTCACGTTCAACGTATTACGTGCAACGTTAGAACGTTCTTCTGACTTCTTTAATTCGGTGACACCGGTTTCGACTTCATACCGGTAAACCATCGACGGATTTCCGGAGGGGGAGTCCGTCGCCGCTTTTTCAGGATCCGGCGTTCCGTCAGGGCTTTCGGAACGGCCCGGATGAGACGCGGAATGCCCGGAAGGGAACCCCATTCCCTGACAATCACGTATGAAATTGCTGCGATGTCCCGAAATGTAACGGGAACAAAGTTGCGTACATAAGTTCCCGTGTCCATGTTCTTGATGCGCAGCAGGAAGCGGTTTTTAAAGGAATGCATGTTGATGGCGTCGGGCAGAGAGGATCGGCGTTCGGGCAGCACCCGCCTTTCGTGAAACGCGATCGCTTCAGGCACGTAGAGACACTCCCACCCCATCCAGCGAGCCCTCCAGGCCAGGTCCGCGTCTTCACGGTATGCGAAGAAGCTTTCGTCGAAGTATTCCTTCCCGTTGCGGACATCTTCCAGCATACTGCGCCGGTAAAAGGCGGCGGCTCCCGATGCGCCGAAGACGTACTCTTTACGGTCGTACTGCCCGGCATCCGTTTCGCCGGATCCCCGATCTAGATGGCGCTGGTTCCGGGTGAAAAAAATCCCGGTACTGTCTAGCTCCTTGCCCGCCCAGATCGATGACAGTGTTTCACCTTTTGAAGATGTTCTGTTCCAGCGATAAAGCTTTCCGGTCGCGGATCCTGCTCGCGGATCCCGGTCCAATTCACGAATCATGATTTCAACGAATCGCGTGTCAAGAACGACATCCGGATTCAGTACCAGTACATAATCGGATGGTACGGATTCAATAATCCGATTGTGGGCGGCACAGAATCCCAGATTCACTTCAGAGTGGTGGGCCGATTGCACCAGGTATTTGAAATCTTCAATGATTTCGGCGGTGGCGTCCGAGGATGCGTTGTCGAGGATGTGGATATCGAAATCGGAACAGGATTGTTCCCGTAAGCTCTGTAGACAGGCCTTCAGATGCTGCGCGGAGTTGTAGGTGACGATGCTGACAAGGGCCCTGGGACTCATGTCCATATCTCGCGGGATGTTACAATATTTTTCATTGCTCCCCAGAATATGCCTGCCGATTTTTTCCGGGAAGTGTTTTTTATCAGCGGGTATGCGAGCGATATCGCGCAGCGGAGCAGCAATCCCAGTGTAATCAATTTCTGTACATGCAGGGCGGCCATTAATCCGCGGTGTTTGCGATAATACCGGATTTGATTTGTATGGAAGTATTTCAGAAAATCCTGTCTGGCCATCCGGTCCAGGCTGTAGCCGCCGTGATGCAGGAAACGGGCCTGTGGTTGGAACTGAATTCTGCCTCCTCTTTTATGCATTCTCAGGCAGAGGTCGACATCTTCGAACCACGCCGGGTAGAAAGCTTCGTCGAATCCCCCGATCGATGAGAGCGCGGTTCTGGTCGCCATGAGGCATGCGGCCGCCGGTTGGTCGACGTCCACGGCATCGGGTGGAAGGACCGTGTCTAGATGTTTCCGGCGGTACACCCGACGCAACTCGTCAATGAAAAACATTTCCGCGGCCACGCTTCCTATTGTGGGGAACCGGCGTACGTTGAAGCCCGCCTGCGGTTTTCCGTCCGGGGAAACGAGACATCCTCCAACAGCCCATACCGTCCGGTTCCGGGACAGTGTTTGTTCCATACAACGGATGGATCCCGGAAAACATTCCGTGTCCGGGTTTAAAAAAAGTATGGTTTCGCCCTTTGCTGTTCGCCATCCCCGGTTGCACGCGGCGGCGAAACCGGTGTTGGATTTGTTGCGCAGTACGGTAAGGGTCGAATCCAGTTCAGTGGCCAGTTGAAGGCTGATATCGGTTGAGGCGTTGTCCACGATAATGACCTGGCATTCCCGGGCATGCTCCCGCAGGGACTGAACGCAGCGTTCAAGAAACCGACCGGAGTTCCAGTTAACGATGACAACGGAAATCATAGCGGTAGACAACACTCCATTCAGTCTTGAGCCATTTGGAGGAACAGCTTTTCGTACTGTTCGATGACGCTGTCCCACGAATAGTTCGTCCGGATTCGGTCGGAAGCGGCGGCTTTCAGGGCTTCATACTTTTGAGGATGATCGGCAATGTCCTGTAAGCATTCTCGCAGCGATTCAACGTCGTTTTTTGAATAAAGAACCCCGGTACTACCGACAACTTCAAGGTTTTCCGGGGTTTCGTTAGCGACGACGATGTTCCCCTGTCCCATTGCTTCGATGAGCGCCGGGTGCGTGCCCCCTACATCGGTGGCGTGGATGTAACAGAACGCGTTTGCCTGAAGCTGACGGTACCCGGATCCGTATATGGCGCCCGGAAACAGGATCCTGGGATCCTCCGTTGTATGGAGTTCCCGGATGTATTCCTCGGCGTAGGGGGCGTCGCCGACAATGACGAGTTGTTTGGAGGTGCTCGTTTTTTCAAAAGCCCGGATCACCAGGTGCGCATTGTTTTCCGGCTCAAGGCGACTTACGTAAAGAAAATATTCTCCCGGGTTCAATTGAAGCCTCTCCAGCGTATCCCTCTCGGTGGGCTTTTCAATTGCTGCACCGTAGGGAATGAATACGGATTCCGCCCCGTATCGATCCCTGTAATAGCTCTGTATCACACGCGCATCGGCGACGAGAATACTGGGAAACAGGGTCGAAAAGTACTCGCCCAGCCGATAATAGGCCTTTCCCAGACGCCCCCATTTTCTTCGCATTCTTTCGATGCCGTCGACGTTAAGGGCCACAGGTATGCCGAAAAGCCGGGGTAAACAGGAGAAAATGCTGTTTGCCGCATTGCATATCAGAATAGCGTCATATTTCCGGAAGAGAGAGTGCAGGACGGATAGAAATGTATGAAAAACCGTGTCGGTATATTTCCATGCCAGTGTCGGGAGAACCACAAGTTGCACCCCGCGGTGTGCTTTTAATCCTCGCGGGGTATAATGCGAGCGCCCGTAGACGGTTACCCTGTGCCCCCGGGCGACAAGTCCGGCGGAGCATTCCTCGGCGAAGGTTTCGAATCCGCCGTAGTTGGCCGGGATGCCGCGCGTTCCGAGAATTGCGATTTTCAACGAGAACCCCAAAAATTTTTAAGAATCGGGAATGAAATCTTTCGAAACATTAACCGGGGAATAGGCATAAGGTGCACTCATGACAAACAGAAAAAGTGTTAGAACTTCCGAATCCCCGAAATTGTATTCAAGCAATCCGGCTATCACTAACGCAGCCCAGCTGCCGAGCGCGGCGGAGGAAATAATCGTGGCTTCCCAGCGGGCTTCCTCCCCGTAGGGGAAGGCGCTGGATCCGGCGAACCGGTAAGTTCTCAGGGCGTCCCAGGCCAGTCGAATCATTAGCCAAAGCCAGATGGCGAGACCGGGAATCCCCGTTTCCGAGGCTATCTGCAGGATATTGTTGTGCATGTGCTGATAAGCCCAGTCGGGATATTCATGCTCATTCCGATATTTCAATGCTTCGATTCCGGCATTTTTCGGTCCGACCCCGAACCAGGGATTGTCCCGGATCATTCGAAGGGATGTATCATAAATAATGAGTCGGGGGCGGGTATTGGGGTCGTTGAGATCAAGCCCTGACCGGAATCTTTTCTGTATGGAGGCCGGCACGGCGAAATATAAAATTACCGGGAAAATTATGATACAGATGAGTAAAACGATGAAACGCCGCTTCCTTTCCAGGAACAAAGCCGCGACCAACATAATAACTACTCCCAAATACGCTCCCATGGCCACGCTGCGGGTCTGCGACAATAGAATCGCCAGAGCCATTGTTGAAGCGAGCGGAACCCACAGGAAGAGCCATTTCCAACCGGCACGCAGTCCGTAGGCGACCAGGGACACCAGGGCCAGCATCAGCAGGCCGGCGTAGGTCATCCAATGGCCCATAAATCCGGTTATCCTGTCCATCAGATTGGTGTTGTCCGGCTTTGCGAGATATTGGCCGATGCCGACAAATGAAGATAAAAGGGCCACGACTATGATCGCTTTGTATATCCACAGGATCCTGTTAGGTCCCCGCACAATAAGGGGGACGAGGGGAACAAGGAGAAACAGATAGAACTTCTTGGTAAAGGTGAGTGCCAGCATTACATTCGGCGCCAGCAGGGCGGTCACTGTAATCCAGATGCAGAAGATAATCAGCGGTAGCAGGATCCACTTCATGGAAGAAAATAATTTCCTGCTATAGGAGATAATCCAGGCTGCAGCGATCAATGTGGGTGCAAGCAGGATCTGGGAGACCGCAATGGAAGCCATGACCAGGGAAACGCTCCCGGCGAGTCCTATGAATGCTGTTCTTTCGGCGTTGTTCCGGAAAGTTGTTTGAAAATAGGCCTGGATCTGCTTAAGCATAGGTGTTTCCTGGTGACGTTTTCGATTTTTCCAGAAGAGTATGGCACAATTCTTCCATTTCGGGGATTACTCTCTCACGGGTGGATTCTTCTTCTGATATTTTTCTTTCCTTAAAGCCCATATCCCAAATAAATCGGATCTGTCTGCTTACAATAGAATTATAATGCGCAACAGTTGTGATTTTACTATCACGTATGTATAAGAGAGCGGGGAATATTAAATATTTTAACTTTTGGGACGACAACCGGCTGCAGGGTATAAGCAGCCGTGTAGGGCTGTGATAGAATTGGCCAATATGAAAACACGGATATATAGCAATGAAATAGAAGCGCCGCTTACAGCATTTATCGGGGATTTTATCGGGAATGTTTGTTTCGGTATTACAACATCGTTGAAAACACCGCGCCCCATCCTGTCTCTGAAGTATGAGCTCAATGGGCAAGATGTTCGTATTGAGGTCAACCGGGAGCCGGTGCCTATGGATTTAAACAGCGGTTTTTCGAAAATTATTGTAAACAGTACGATTCGGGGGATGATCCGTCATCTGAAATTAGCCGATCCCGAAGGAAACATCCGGATTGAGGTGGATACAGATATCAAGCCGTAGGTTTCTTTTGCTGCCGGCATTACAGGTGTGTTCCAGAACCCGTTCCTGCTTTTTCAGGTCCGTAACACGGGCAGTTGAAGGGAAAAAATGAACAGATTGGCTCGGGGAACCGGGATTGGTAAGATTGGGATTTTTTTTGCTCTGGGACTGTTCCTGTTTCAACAGGCATATGCGCAGTATCCAGGAGATCGACGCCGTGCGGCTCCGGATCCGATAGCATTGCCGGGCGGATCGTCTGTGGAGTTTGAATCTTTCGATTCGCAGTGCCTGGGAATGCAGGCGCGCTACAGTATTTTTCTTCCTCCTTCCTATGCCCGGATTCCGGAGCGTACATATCCCGTCGTTTATTTTCTGCACGGCCTCAACAATGATGAAACCAGCTGGACGGTGGAGCGCTACGGCCGTATGCAGGACAGGATTGAAAAGATGATGACAGCCGGGACTCTTCCGGAATTTCTTATGGTGCATCCGCGCGGGGACAACGGATTTTACTGCAATTTTCTGGATGGATCCAGGCGCTATGAGGACTTCATCGTACAGGAACTTACGCAGTACATCGAAAAGAATTACCGGGCACGTAAAGAAAGGGCGAACCGGGCCATTGCCGGAACCTCTATGGGCGGCTACGGAGCCTTGAAAATTGCCATGAAGTTCCCGGACCGGTACGCGGCCGTAGTCGGACAGTCCCCCATCCTGTTCCCGGACGAAAATCCGCTGCAGATCCCTGAAGAAATGAAGACCTCCCGGTTTTACTCTTTCTTTACGGGCATGCTGAAACCGATATTCGGCGATCCGCTCCAACAGGATGTCTGGGACGCGAATAATCCCCTGAAACTGGCGAAGAATCCCGAACTGAATTCCCTCAGGATCTATTTCGATTATGGAACCGACGATCGCTATATCGGTATGGTTCGCCTTGACGAAGGCAGCCGTGCGCTGGATCGGATACTAACGGAGACTCGTGTTCCTCATGAATTCAAGATCCACGAGGGGGAACCTCATGGATGGGCTCTCGTTGCGGCCCACCTGGATGAAACCCTGCCATTTCTTTGCCGGACCTTTGAGAAATAATTCGCACTCTCGACCGTTTCACGCTGCATCGCGTCGGAAAGCCGGCAGCTCCTCCAAGGTTTCCCTTCACCCTTCTTTCTCACGGGTAAGTCGAGCGAAGTCCGGAACGGGAAACAGGAGATTTACGAATGCCATCCACAACTATTTTGCCGGGTCCGGCCTCATCGAGCACTTTCCGGACGTAGTAGGTTGCAAATGGAGCTCTCTCTGAAGGATCAACCGGATTTAATTTCAAAAATCAGAAGAGAAGCGCACCGGTTGGGTTTTTTTCGTGTCGGTATAGCGCCGGCCGGAACCGCGCCGAATTATGACTTCTACAGGCGCTGGCTTGCCGACGGGTACCACGGAGGCATGACCTACCTGGCTCGCCAGGCTCGGAAACGCCAGGATCCCCGTCTGGTATTTTCCGACGCCAGATCCTTGTTAGTCCTGGGGATGAACTACTTTTCGGGACACCGGCGCACCGATTCCCCCTTGAAAGGAAGGGTCAGCCGTTATGCGTGGGGAGAAGACTACCATCGGGTTCTAAGGATGCGTCTGGAAGCATTGCTTCAATTTATCCGAGACGAGAAGCCTGCCACCGATGGATTGTGCTATGTCGATACGGGACCCGTTATGGAGAAGGCCTGGGGGGCTTCTACGACCCTTGGCTGGATTGGTAAACACACGAATCTGATCTCAAAAGATCGGGGTTCGTGGTTTTTTCTCGGTGTGATTCTGTTGAATATTCCTCTTCGGCCGGATCCTGGTGGAGGGAATTTTTGCGGTACATGTCGCAGTTGTATCGATGCATGCCCGACCGGGGCTCTCGTCGCACCCTATGTTTTGGATGCAAGACGGTGCATTTCCTACCTGACTATTGAATACCGAGGTATCGTCCCCCGTCACCTCCGGCCTCTTATAGGGAACAGGATATTCGGCTGTGACGATTGTCAGGAAGCCTGCCCCTGGAACAGATTCGCCCGCAGGACTTTCGGGGGAAATTTTCTCCCCTCCGAAGAGCGGGGAATGCACAACCTGATTCCGTTGGCCGGAATCA
>DKBB01000233.1 GCA_002451015.1 Acidobacteria bacterium UBA6911 | reverse complement strand
TACATATTCTTCAAAGAAGAAGAATAGTCAAGCAAACGAAAAGGAGATAAGAACATGGCTGAAGTTAGCAAAAGAATTACCGACATTGGGCCGCCGAACTACGAACAGTTTCTTATCTCCTTTTCGTTTGCTTGACTATTCTTCTTCTTTGAAGAATATGTACGGGTTGTCTCTAGGAGCGGTAATCATTTCCGGAATAGGATCGAGACCGATCGCGTCGAGGAAGTTTGACATTCCCACACGCTGGATCAGTTCTCCCACCCGTTCGCGGTTGTTGCCGTATTCATCCCAGAAATCCCAAACACGGCTGATGAGCTCTTTGGCCGTTTCGAACACCTCATCCGCAGGTACGAACGGCACCAGTACCGAAGACAGCAGGGCGCCCTGGAGAATCGGGGCTTTAGCGCCTAGCAGGAAAGTCGCGCCTTTTTCCTTTCCGGGCCTTAGGGCTTTCGGCATTGCATTGATGCAATGCATGCAGCGTACGCATTCCCGGTTGTTGATCGTAAGTTTGGATCCGTCCCAGGACATGCATTTTGTAGGACACTTGTCACAGACATCCTTTTGAATGTCCAGGCTGCCGGCTGCATATTTGGCGACAGCGGCGTCATCCTGCTGGATATCGTCCTTCCATGTTCCGATGATGGATAGGTCCGCCCGGGCAATGGACGCCGTACAGTCGTTGGGACACCCGGAGCATTTAACCTTGAACTTGTACGGAAAGGGCGGACGGTGCAGTTCATCCTGATATTCGTGTGTGATATCGTCGCACACCTTCATCGTATCGTAATTCGCCCATTCACAGCGTGCCTGTCCAAGACAGCAGGAGGGTGTTCTCATACAGGATCCGGACCCGCCCAGGTCGAATCCCGCTTTCGTCAGTTCCGCAAATGCGGGTTCCAGTTCATTGGTTCTGGTTCCCAGGAATACGATATCTCCGGTGGATCCATGCATGTTGGTCAAACCGGATCCGTGCTTTTCCCAGATATCGCACAGAGTCCGCAGGGAGTCGCTGGTATAGAACCATCCTGCAGGCTGGTTGATACGCATCGTATGGAAGTGCGCCACATTGGGGAAATCTTCGGGAACATCGCTGTACCGGCCGATAACGCCCCCGCCGTACCCCATGACGCCTACGATTCCACCGTGCTTCCAATGCCCTATCTTCTGATTGTAGGAAAGCTCGAGCTGACCAAGAAGATCGTCACACATCGGGCTTGTCTCCTTGGCCTTCTTGATCTCTCTTACGAAACTCGGCCATGGCCCGCTTTCGAGCTGGTCGAGTAATTCGGTCTTTCTGTTTCCGTTGTCGGCCATGTTTTCTCCTGAAGTTTTATTAATAATTCAAACGTATTACAAACTGATACATCAACCTTACATATCCTTGTAGGGANNTCGCCGAACTTGCAGCCGATGAGGAGGATCCCGTCAAATCCACCGGATAACGCATCCGCTATCCAGACGATGTTCATGGATCCCAGACACCTTAAAGGGATTACTCGTACGCTCGCATCATATTTCAACCGACGCAGTCCCGCAATGTCAAGTGCGGGATAAGCATCGTTTTCGCACATGAAAACGAGGATTCTCGGTTTTTCTTCCTCTTCATCCGGCATCTCGATCGACTTGATCATGGAGGCGATCATATCGACCGAGTAATTCTTGAAAGAAATGATCCTTTCGGGACAGGCTCCCAGGCAGACGCCGCATCTTCTGCAGCGATAGGGATTCGGTTTCGGCGTTCCTTTTGCATCTTCATCCAGAGTACCGAAGGGGCATTCCTCAGTACAGCGCTTACACTGGGTACAACGCTGCAGGAAAAAGTCCGGGAAAGACATGTCGCCTGCTCTGGGATGCACAGCCTGGCCCTGTGCGGCAAGTTCCATGCTCTGGATCGATTTCATTGTCGCGCCGAGCGCATCTTCCATCGCATGGGTTGAATCCATAGGAGCCCGAACCGCGCCCGCCGCGTAAATGGCTGTCCGGCGTGTTTCGTAGGGAAAGCAGACGAAATGGGAATCCGGAAATCCGTAGCGGAATGAAGGAAGATCCGGCCCCTGGCGATAAGTAAGATTCAGTATCTCGGTCCCTTTATGGCACCGAAGCTCTTCCACTTTCTGAGCGGCTTCCGCCCTCTGCTTTTCCGAGTCGCTGGTCCGGGCCTTCAGTTCCGCATCTTCCAGCGCGCGAATGGCTTCTCCATCGGCGCTGTTGGGAACCATGCCGGCGGCCAGAACAATCAGATCCGCTTTTATTTCAATATCCCCACCAAGGAGGGTGTCCGCTACCGTGGCTGCGAGCTCAATCGGAGATTTTTTTCCTACGGACACCACTTCTCCCTTGGTGAAGAATGTCAGCGGATCTTCCTGGGCATTTTTGTAATACTTTTCATGCTGCCCGGGAGTCCGAATATCTTTGTAAACGATGTATATCTTTGCATCTGGGTTCTGTTCGCGGATGTAGCCTGCCTGCTTGAGGGTCGTCATGCAGCACACGGACGAGCAATAGGGCAGATGGTCCTTGTCCCTGGAGCCGGCGCATTGAATAAACAGAACGCTCCGAACGGGTTTCCCGTCCGAGGGGCGGAAAATTTTGCCCTTCGCCGCCATTTCCTCGAATTCGATATTCGTCAGGACGTCGGGACTGGTTCCATAGCCGAGATGCCCGAGATTTGAAGGATCGTAGGATTTCCAACCGGTGGCCTGAATAATCGCTCCAATCCGGTCGGTGATAACCGATCCTCCAGCCTCAATTTCCACGTCAAACATACCGGGCTGCCCTTCGATTTTTTCGATGCGGGCGGAAGTCAAGACCTGGATTTTCGGGTGATACTGTACCGCGTCTATCTTGTGCTGGATTCCTTGCTGTAGCGTCTCGGCATAGGGGGGATGTCCTGGAAAGCGCGATTTGACTCCTGCAACATATCCGCCCAATGCATTCTCGCGTTCGACCAGGACAACCTCGTACCCGGCGTCGGCGGATTCAAGTGCGGCCGTCAGTCCGGTAATGCCGCCGCCGACAACCAGGAGTTTTTTCGAGATCGTATCCGAAACCGGTTCGAGCTTTTCCATCCTCTGCGCCTTGGCTATTCCCATACGCAGGTAATCTTCGGCCATCATTTGTGTATCTTCGTCTTTGGGAGGTTGGCACCAGGCGACATGTTCCCGGATATTTACCCGTTCCAGGACCATGGATGGATCGAAGGAAAAGGCCTCTGTTTTAACACGCGGCGAACAGGCTGCGATCGTAACGGCGTTCACCGCCTCGCCTGCAAGATCCTTTCGGATCAAACGGACGCCTTCCTCGCTGCAAAGAAATGGATGCACCTGGCAGGAGGCCGCTTTCCCCTCGCCCGTGGCAACTTTAGCCAGACTTTCCGTATCCAGGGAATCCCCGATCGAACATCCGCTGCAGATATAAACGCCTAATTTCTTATCCATGGCGAGCGCTCCTTGCCGCACACTGAAAAGCCTTGAGCGCTGCGCCGGTAGCGTCTTGAAGTGCAGTGGAGACTTCCCCGGGCCGCCTCACACATCCGGCGGCGTATAAACCAGGCTTTTCCGAACCATTGTTGATAAATTGGAATTCATCCGGCTCGAAACCGGAGGGCAAACCGTCTGTCTGCGGTACAAGGCCGGTGGCAAGAACGACGAGATCGAATGTATGTTCCGTCCTGTTGCCGCCGTATATATCTTCCGCCGTGACTTTCAGGTTGCCGGTCGCCTTGTCTTCCTCCACGTTGGCGACTTTTCCCTTGTTGAATTTGGTTTTTTCATCTTCGCCGAGCTTCTGGAGAAAGTCCTCCAGGCGGCCCGGGACTCTGCGGTCGATATAGAAAACTGTAACCTCGGTTTCCGGATACTGTACGCGGATGTAATTCGCCTGTTTGAAGGATGCCGCGCAGCAAACGGCGGAACAATAAGGAAGGTGGTTTTCGTCCCTCGATCCGGCACACTGGACGAAAGCGACGGATCGGGG
>DKBB01000288.1 GCA_002451015.1 Acidobacteria bacterium UBA6911 | reverse complement strand
GCCCGGCTACCAGATTACCGGGATCGAACGGCGAGGTGGAGTGATCCGGATCGGGGTCCGTAGTGTGGGCCCAGTGATCTGTCCGCATTGCCAGGGGCGCCATCATCACAGCAAAGGGCGCTATGAGCGCGAGGTGCGGCACGAGGACATGGGGCGGCGGCCTTGTGTGCTGGTGTTGGAAGCGCGGAAGTGGTTCTGTCTGGGGTGCGGGCGGCAGTTCCGGCAACGCTTCCCGGGCATTCAGCCGTGGCAGCGGTCCAGCGAAGCCTTCCAGCGGCTGATCTTCGAACTGCACCTGGATGGGATCAATCGGAGCCGGCTGGGCGCGCGCCGCCATCTGGCGCCGGCGACAGTGGAGCGGTATTTCGAGCGCGGCCTGGCGCGGCAGTTCAAAGAATGGCATCCGGGACGCTGTCCGCCGGTGCTGGGCCTGGACGAGCACTTCTTCACGCGCCGGTTGGGCTATGCGACGACGATCTGCGATCTGCGCCGCCACAAGGTCTACGATGTGGTGCTGGGGCGGTCGGAAGCCTCTTTGGAGGCCTATTTGCGGGGTCTGGAGGGACGGGAAGAAGTCAAAGTAGTGTGCATGGATCTGGCCTCGGTTTACCGCGCTCTGGTGCGCAAACACTTCCCCAACGCCCGCATCGTGGCCGACCGCTTCCACGTCATCCGCCTCATCAACCACCACTTCCTGGCCTGCTGGCGGGCACTGGACCCGGTCGGCAGCAAGAACCGCGGCCTGCTGTCGCTGATGCGCCGCCACCGCCACAACCTGAGTCCGGAACAACTCCAACGGCTGCTGACTTACCTCCACCAGAACGAGCCGCTGGAGGTGATCTACCGCTTCAAACAGCGGCTGACCCACCTGCTGCTGCTCAAAAGCCAGACCCGCAAGCAGTGCGAGAAACTGGCCCCGCGCTTCCTGCGGGCCATCTACCAACTGCGTCAGGCCGGCCTGCCGCAGTTGGTAGCGCTGGGAGAAACGCTGCACTCGTGGTCTTCGGAAATCGCCTGCATGTGGCGCTTCTCCCGCAACAACGGCATCACCGAAGGCTTCCACAACAAAATGGAACTCATCAACCGGCAAGCCTACGGCTTCCGGAACTTCGACAACTACAGAATGCGCGTGAAGGTTCTATGTGCTTAACTGAGGTGGGATTCTGTGATTAACTGAGGTGGGATTCGGTCTGCCCCCCCATTTTCTGCGGAGAGCCAGTGGAGTGGGTTGAAGAGATGGTAGGACCGGCAGGACTCGAACCTGCGACCCTCTGCTTAGAAGGCAGATGCTCTATCCACCTGAGCTATGGGCGCACTCTTTTATTTTCTTATGTTTACGGCTTAATGCGTTCGGCGTTTCCTTTGTGTGTAGTGAAAATCGAAGGGGAATTTTCTGCAAACAGTGCAATCGTCTGCCGCTTATGTTCCTGGCTGAAATGTCCATATCTCTGAACCATATTCAAGCCCTTCCAGCCTCCAAGATCCTGAACCGTCCGAAGATCGGCTCCCCTCATCACCAGCCTACTTGCAAAAGTATTCCGTAAAACATGCGGTGTTACGCCCTTTAATTTAGCATTTCGACGCGCGGTTTCAAAGGCTGTTCTGAAGTTCAGATGGGTGGCCTTTGTTCATCCTTATTCCGGCCACGAGTCCTGAGCGTTTCTGATCCCGGAATGCGGGCTAAGTGGAAATCACACTGTTTTTTAGTTTTTCCGGATTCAGCCTTCAGCAGGTTCTCCTGTAATCAATGCTTGCATCCGTCACAAGATATGGTTCCTTAAGGACTGTAATCCCCGGAAAAGAAGAATGGCGCCGAGCAGGAACAGGGCGATGGAAAAGTATTGCCCCGGGGTCATGCCGAAGTAGAGGGGATCGGCAACGCGCAGGGTGTCGAGATAGAAACGCACCGGAGCGTACAGGAAGATGACCAGGACGGAGTGGAAACCGGGGAAAGGGCGGTAATTCCGGAGGCTGTAGAGGATGACGGTGATAACTACGGTCCAGAGCATCTCGTAAAAGCCCAGATTGTGGCGCACCACGCCGGCGCTGTCGGCCATGCCCAGAAAAAAGTTGGTGCGTATCCCGGGGTGATCGAAGGTGATTGTGCAGCCCAGCCTTCCCAGGATCCAAACCGGCACGAAGCCGAACATAATGGCTTCGCAATAGGGGAGCATAGGCACCTGTTTGCGCTTCAAATAGATATAGATCCCGGCAATCCCTCCGAAAAACCCTCCAAAAGAAGACATCCCGCCCCACACCATGAAAAGTGACATGGGGTTTTTCACCAGGAGATCCGGGTGGTAGACTGCCACCATCACCAAGTGAGACAGGGCAAATCCCCCCAAAATAGCCCACAGGGAGGCATCCACGACATAGCGGGTGTTCAGGCCCATCCTCTTGCCGCGCCAATAGGCCAGTTCGCACCCGAGAAACACCGCACCGATGACCAGCCCTCCGAAGATGATGTTGTTCATGACACCGATCCTATGAGCAGCATGGAGACCAGATTGGAGGTTCCGTGGGAGAGGATGGAGGCAAGCAGCGAACCCGTCTTCGCACGCAGCCATCCGAAGAATATGCCTGGAAAGAAAACGGCCAGACGCAGCGGGTCCCAATAAACCGCCACATGAGCCAGGGCAAATAGAAAGGCCGAAAGGACCACGGGCACCCAGAAAATGGCGAGGGCTTTCTGAAAGCGTGCCCTTGCAAAACTCTCGAAGCGCCCCTGGATGAATCCGCGGAAGAAAAGCTCCTCGAAGAGGGCCACAGCCAGGAAATTATAGAGAAGCCATTGGGGAATGGAGACACCCTCAAAGGGCGTGGTGACGGGCAGAAAGAAACCCCAGTGGATGTAAAGCCAAAAGCCCGCGGAGTACAGAGGGAAAACGATCAGTGAAGACAGAAGGAAATACAGGATGTTTTTTTGAAGTCCAGGCGTTTTAAGCCCGAAGGTGAGTAGCCGCCCCTCCCCGGCCCGCAGTGGGAGCACTGCCCCCAGTCCCCACAGGGCCGGGATAAGAACGGAGGCCTGTGTGAATTTACCCAGACGGAGGAATGCCGCAGTAGTTGTCACAATAATAAAAACCAGCAGACACGAATAGGTTGCGCTGACAGCTCCCTTTTGATTCTGTACTTCAACCATTCTGCGAATATATCAGTCCAGGCGCTTCCGTCTCCACCATAAAAGGCCGAACACCAGAGTGACGAGAGCCAGGACCGGAGCCTTCCCGAACTTTTCACCGGGGCTGGAAAGTGCACAGCAGCCAGAGTTGTCCGGGCCCGATATCAGTCCAGTTCCGCTTAGTTCTGATATGATGGTATCAGAGTTATACTGTACCTCTAATTGTCCATCGGTAGCACCTATTGAATCCGGAGCATAAACTAGATAGAAACTATAAACCTCGCCGGGTTGAAGTGTTTGAGGATTTGAAGATGACACATCTTCTGGCTGTTTGCAGCTGACGGAACTTAGGCAAGATTCACTACCAAAATCCATCCCGATGCCGGAAAGGTTCAGTCCTGTCAAATTGACACTTTGGTCTCCCAAATTCTTTACATAAAATTCTTTTTGTCGAGCTTTTAAATATTTCTCATTACGCAGGAATAAATTAAAATGCCATCTCAAAGGAGATAGGGCTAGAACGGGGCCAACACACCCGTTCTTTTTTGCATATCGGACCTTCGTTCCATCGACAATATAGGCGATATGTGTTCCCCCATTTGAATCCACTGCGATGGTGGCACTTCTGCCGGCGTCCCCGGAATCATCAATAATCTCAGTATGGGCTGGTCTGTATTGGCTGTAGGGTGGGTCCCAGTACTCACTACCATAGGCTTTAACGTATCTTAAAGAACCACTGGTTTTATCATAATATGCGATATGAGCGTTTTCCTCATCATCGACAGCAAGATCATGATAAATATCTTCTGTGGCTATAGAGGCTTCAGCGGAGGCTACCTCATCAATGTTCTGGTGTCTTTCTGAATCTGGATCAGGATCAGCCAGATTATCCAGGTAACCATAAACAATTCTATTGACGGTATAACGATCAATATCTTCATCAACAAATCCTCGCAAAATTGATGACTGGTGGATGCCTCCGGAGCTATCCAGTTTCAAACGGTTGCCATAACCATAATCCAACTGTTTTGGAAAGCCAAGAATAGAGGGAACACTACCGAACCGCAGATAAGTGTACTCTTCCCATACTCCATCGATTTTCCTTAAAACGAAAGGATTGTTGTTCCTGCCTTGATAGAAATCCCATTCGAAGGAATCATCATTATAGGATATATAAATTGTATTAGAAGAGCTAACGGCTATATCGTTCCAGATCCCCATAGAAACACCTTCTGTGGTACTGAAAACCGTTTCGGTAATAAAGGCCAATGTGTCTTGGAAATAAGAGGCATGTCTGACTTCCACTGTGTCTCCCAGGTTCTTACGGTAGCTGATGTGGGGGTGGTCGTCCAAATCCAGGGTAATGGCGCATTCACCGTCAACACCCGACTCCTCTATAATCTGTACATCCCACGTTGAAGTATCACGGGAAGCGTATAGGAGCCTTTCTAAACTCTTCAGGACGTAAGCAATGTGGACACTGCCGTCCGTACCCGCGGCAATGGCGCATTGGGCACCTGGATCCACGTTCACAAAGCCGACATCCTCGCGGTACCAGGATCCTACCGGTGTTTCCGCCGCTCCCGTGGCATATCGCAGGATCCCCCCCGAGCCACCCGTATTAGGCGCAAAATAGCACATATGAACGTTGTCGCTGCTGTCTAGGGCGATATCCACACTGTAGATAGCATCGTCCACTTCAAAGATATCCCAGCAACCGGAGGCTTGCTCGCAGGCAAAGTCTTCGGAGCAGTCGGGATCGTCGCAGTCGATCAGTGTATCGCAATCCTGGTCGATGAGGTCGTTGCACACCTCTGTGCCGCCGGGATTCACCGCGCCGTTTCCGTCGTCGCAGTCAGTATCGTCGGTGGTATAGCCGAAAGGTGCCGCATCGTTGCACACTTCGTGAGGTGCAAGCAAATCACCGTAGCCATCTCCGTCAGCGTCGGCATAGTAGGTATTGAGGGGAAGGTCCTCGTCAACGGAGGTGTCGCAGTCGTCGTCGAGTCCGTTACAGGCCTCAGTGGCGCCGGGGTGAATGGCGCTGTTGTGATCGTCGCAATCGGTATCGTCGGTGACAAAACCCGAGGGCGGAGTGCTGAGACACACCTGGGTCGAGGTGCCGGCATCCCCGTAACCGTCTGAATCGTTGTCGGCATAGAACATGTTGAGGGGGAGTCCATCGTCAACGACGCCATTGCAATCATCATCTATCGCGTTGCACGCCTCGGTGGCGCCCGGATTTATTGCCGCGTTGCCATCGTCACAGTCATTGGCGAATCCCCCGCAGGAGCCAATGGATGTGTAGCCGTCTCCGTCTCCGTCAAAGGTCAAGCCTTCGTCAACGGACGTGTCACAGTCGTTGTCCTGACCGTCACAGACCTCGGAGTTCCCCGGATAGTTGTCCGGATCGGTGTCGTCGCAGTCCACGGGCCCGCAGTCTCCGCCTTCAAGACTATAACCATCGCCGTCACTGTCCGTACAGGTTACTGAAGTAGCGGCCAGCGTAGGATCAAAATAGGCTACGAAGCCGTCCCCGGTCCCTCCATAAGAGGGTTGGGCCCCACCATCGGTGCCCGGGAAATCTTCCACGTAGGAATTCAGCCCCACCGGTCCGGTGCTTCCTACAATGTAAAGGTTGCCCGTCAGAGGGTGGATGGCAATATGAGGTTTGGCAATATGAGCGGATCGGTCGTTGTCCGCCCCTCCAAGATAGGTAGACTGCACTATAGTGTTAAGGTCCGGGCTCAGACACATAAGGAAGGCATCATACGTCCCTCCGCCGAAAGGGTCCTGGGCACCCCCGGTAGTTCCGGGCAGACCATCTCCCGCATCTCCTGCGAAATACAGGTCCCCATTGGAGTGCATCTGGATGCCGGATCCACTATACCCCCCAAGGTAGACGTTCCGGTTAAGAGTGTCGAGAGAAGCCGAGAAGGAGGCTACGAACAAGCCGCCTGTGGCAAAATCAGTGGAGGCCAGATCTGAGGAAGATGAATTACCCGCGAGGTACACACCCCCTGCTGTCAGGACCATATTTCCCGGAAAGACATCCTCCAGGTCGTCACCGCCCAGGTAGGTTGCTACTTCTATAGTGGTTAAGGTTTCATTAAAAACAGCGGCAAAAAGATCTGTAGGCAATCCCCCGAAGGTGCTCTGAACGGCATTGACTGTGGGGAAATCGCTGTTCAGCCAGGAGTTAGTTATCCCGATAAGAAAAATCTTTCCTGTGGAGGGGTGGATCTCCATGCTCACATCGGTTTCACTGCCCGAGGCCCCTCCAAGATAACTCGTCTGTAAAAGAGTGGTGAGGGTGCTGTTGTACCGGGCGACAAAGGCATCGTACACCCCGTGATTGGAAGGCTGGGCTCCGCCGCTGCTGCCGGGAAGGTTGAAGGAGTTGGTGCTTCCCGCGACGTAGATATCCCCCGAGGAGGGGTGGACGGATACAGCTCCCATGTCTTCATACAGGGATCCGCCCAGATAGGTGGCCATCTGCACAGCCAGTCCACTGTTGTAGCGCACCACGAAGCCGTCCCTGAGGCCTATACTGACGCCGCTCAGGTTCGGCTGAGGAGCCCCCGCTGTGGTGGGGAAATTGTCCGATTCGGTATCCCCGACGATGTAAAGATCGCCCGTCGTCCCGTCCAGGGCCATGTCTACTGCGTCGTCCCTGTTACTCCCCCCAAGATAGGTGGCCGATCCCAGGGTGAGATCGGCGTCCAGGTAGGCTATAAAGGTATCGTCGCCTCCGCCGGGGGCACTCTGGGCGGCGTTTACAACTGGAAAGTCGGTGGAATCCGTGTCTCCCATGAGAAAAACTCTGTCAGTTGTCCCATCGATCCGCAGGTCCTGGCAGGATTCGTTTCCCGATCCTTCCAGGCGCGTGATCTGTTCGAAGGATGTCAGGGCAGCATTTAACCGGGCTACATAGGCATCGCTATCCGTCTGGCTCAGGTACGTGGGACCGAAACCGGTGGAATTGGTGGAACCGCAGAGGTAAACCTTGCCCGATGTCGGATGGATTTGCACCGCCGCGATGGAATCGTTTCCCATTCCCCCTACATAGGTAGATTGAATGAGAGGGTCGATGACCAGATCCAGGTTCCGATCGTACTCTCCAACCTGAAACCCATAGGAAGTTCCCTGGACAACATAGGCGACCTTCACTGCCCGCCTGTCGCCATCCACCTCCTGGTATGCAACGGGAGGTGAATAGGTAACAGGACCATAGGGAGTGTGCACAGCCAGATCGCCCTTTTCGCCGGTATCGATTTCAAGGGCGCCCTCAATGCCGATGCGGATAAGAGAAGGGTCTTGTTGGGAATGGACTCGGAATATCTTCTCGATATTCTTTCCGTAAGCTTTCAGTTCCAGACCGAATCCCTCGTCAACACCATCAAGGACCAGGGAGCGATAGGAGGGAAGGTTCTTTCGCCACTCCTCAGGTTGAGATCCCGCATAAATGTTAACAACAGTCTCGGCACGGCTTTGGCCCCGGGGAGCAATATTGTCATTTCCCAGTATCCGTTCAGTTATGGTTGTGCCCGCGGATCCATCCTTGTTTCCGGGCAGGGCAAGTACCATAGCTCCATCGCCGGTAACATAGAAAGATCCCCCATGGGTTTGAGCGTAATACGCCACCTCCTCGGGAGCCTGCCCCTGATTTTCTATAAAGGGAACCTGGATCTGCGCAAATCCGGATTTACTTTGTTTTTTCCCGGGGAGTTCCTCAACCGCTTCGCGCCCCCCTGTGAGTACCAATATGAGACCAATAATGAACACTACTGCACATAAGAGACAAGCTTTCCCCGCACGGTTCATCGGCACTCCTCTTTCTGAAAGCAGTTTCCCCACAATTCCCGATTACCCAAAATTCAAAAGTTTAATTCTCCGAGCAGGGCAATACTTACGTTTACTTATGGAAAATATTCCTGCCCCGGACCGCATATGGGCGCCCTCCGGAGAAGCACTACTTATCCTGTAAACCTATCTGAATCTCGGGCACCGGATGGGCACCGCCGAGTGGAACTTAATGGAGCTCTAAACTTAAACAAAATGAAACGTATGGTTTGTATTAAACATAATTAGATGCGGATTGTTCAAGGATTTTTTAATTATTGAGCTGAAAGGCTGGGGCATTCTTCCTTTTTCCCGCAAACCGGTCTTCCCATAAATAGAAACATCCGAATTATGCCGTTTCTGTTCAGCGCCAACCCGATGAATTGGAAGGCGTCTTTCCACCCATCGAAGCGATTTCACGGATAAATGCGATCAAGTGAAGATAAGCAAACCACGTTCTTTCTGGTATACTCTCCATACCCGAAATGAAATTTTTCAGCGTCCCATTTCGGGAAGATCGCTGTCGGAATAAATATTTTCCAGTGAGACTTAAAATCTGGACTCGATATACGGAAAACCCACCGGCATCCAGGAGGAGTTTTTGAACTTTAAACGGCATCAGCATGTTCCGGCACATCCTGGAAATGCTATCGGCCTGCTGCTTCTAATGACGGTACTGATACTCCTGCTCGCTCCGAATTTCCGGCCCGGTTTGCATGCAAGCGTGCCGGATCAGGTAAAGCTCCTTGGAACGGTTTTAGACGAATACGGCGTGCCGGTTCCGAACCTCGACGTCACAATCCGGTCCGATTCAGGGCCAATATACAGAATCCGGACAGATGTAGCAGGAATATTCGAAATAGAGCTGCAGATGGCAGGTGAATATCGGTTCAGCCTGAATAAAATCGGTTTTTTCCGTTTGGAGGACAGGAAGATCGTATTGCGGCAAGGGGAGAATGAATTTTCCTTCACTGTGAATCACGAAATCGAGCTCCACGAGCAGACCGACGTTTACTCCTCTTCCGAGAGCATCAAACCCGATGAAACCACCCATTCACATACGCTGATTGCACGGGAAATCCGGGATATCCCGGTAAAATCTACTTATGACCTTAGAAGCAGCCTGCGGGTGCTGCCTGAAGTCGTTAGCGACAACGAAGGACAACTTCACGTTGCGGGAGGACGCACTCAGGAAACACAGTACCTCCTGGACGGATTCGATATCGGCGATCCGGTTACCGGAGACCTTTCCGTTCGAGTCAACGTGGACAGCCTAGAATATGTCGAGGTGGAATCCGGGCGCTACAGCACCCGCTATGGAAACGGAGGCGCGGGAGTACTGGCAATCGATACATCTTCGGGGGACGACCGCTGGCGAGCTGGCGCTACGGATTTTCTGCCGGGCCTCAGCCTGCAGCGCGGCATTCAGTTCACCAGCTGGTATCCCCGGTTCACTCTCTCAGGTCCGATTAAAAAAGGCAGGGCATGGTTCTCCGATGCCCTCTCCGTGCAACGCACCCTGAGCATCGTGGACGATCTCCCCGCAGAGGCGGACTCTATCAGCCAGTGGGCGGGCGACAACATGTTGCGGACGCAGTTTAAAGTGACACCAAACTATGTCATCCAGGGGAATTTTCTCTACAATCAAATAAGCGCATCCAACCTGGGACTGAATCCCAATTCCCCGATATCTACAACGCGCAATTTGAAAGCGTATCGCTCGTTTTTCTCCCTGAAACAACAGATATGGACCAACCGCGCATTCTATGAACTGGGGATCGCAGCGGATTTCAACCATGATCAAATACTGCCGCACGGGTCCCTGCCCTACCTGGTCACACCCGACGGATCAGCCGGAAACCATTATGAATCGTTGCGTCAGAAAAATCGGCGATGGCAGGGTTTCGGAAGCGCAACTTTTCCCAATCGTCAGTGGCACGGATCCCACGATCTGCAGCTCGGCTTTAGTGCATCCACAGTATCCTGGACACACGGTGCAGTACGAAATGAGATTCTGGTCCTGAGAGAAGACAACACTTTGGCGCAGCGCACCCTGTTTTTCGGGTCTCCGGAATTCCGTATCGGAAACACATTCCTTGGCCTCTACCTGCACGACACATGGAATATTGCTGACGGACTGGTCCTTCAATTGGGGTTAAGGGAAGACTGGAACCGCCTTCTTCAAAGGCATATGATTTCCCCACGGTTCGCCGCGAATCTCCTTCCTTTCAACAAAGACCGTACTAAATTCACTATTGCGTGGGGAGTGTTCCCGCAGCCGTTGCCGCTGGATGTGTTGGGTCCAGCCTACGACCAGCGCCGTTCCGATATTTTTTATGACTCCTCCGGCCTCCCGGTGGACCCTTATCCCGTATACAGCCATTTTCTTTTCCCCGACATGCCTCTGAACCAATCCCGGTTCTATACGACCAGTGCAGGCTGGGAACAGAAACTGGGCAGCAGTTCCAGTTTCGGAATCAATTTCACGCAAAGACAAGGCCGTCTGGGTTTTGCATACGATAAGGTGGAAACGAACCCTTCCGAAAACGTATTCGTCCTGCAGAACAACCGTCGGGACCGCTACCGGTCCTTCCAGGTGTCGTTTCAGCATTTGTTCAGCGACAAAGCTTCTTTGACAGCGAATTACACGCTTTCCAGTACATTGACCAACAGGGTATTCGACTACAGCCTCGACACGCTTGTTTTTTCTCCTCAGGAATCCGCTGCCCCCGTCTGGGACGCACCGCATCGTTTTGTATCGTCCGGCTGGGCTCCGGCACCTTTCTGGAATCTCCTGCTAAGCTACCATTTCGAATACAGGACCGGCTTCCCCTTCTCGGTGGTCGATGAACGGCAGCAGGTTGTAGGACCGGCAAACGGGCTTCGATACCCGGATTACGCCAGTCTGAATGCAGGAGCTGAGAAACGCTTCCGGTTTCTTACGAGGGAATGGGCGGTTCGGTTTACTGTCATCAACCTGATCAGCCGGGAAAATCCGAACGCCGTTGTCAACAACATAGATTCGCCTAATTTCCTGAAATTTGCCGGGGGCCAGAAACGTTCCGTCAACTTGCGGATACGTCTTGTCGGATAAAAAATATAGTTTTGTTGCACCTTAAAAACAGCCTGGCTTCAATGCATCAGCGTAAAACGGTTAACGAGTTTTTTATTTCTAACGTTCCACTGGCTTAAGTTCGACCTGCAACGATGTTTTAAGTTGTTTTGTCTTTTATACATGACATCGCAGACACCTGACCGCTATTATTAGTGGGAGCGTCAAAAGCATTTTATCGGGGATAACCTTCCTATGCAGGTTCAAAACAGATTGTCCGAAATACGTCAGCTCCGAGGCATCTCGGCGTCGGAGCTGGCAGCCAGGGTCGGAGTGACCCGCCAGACGATTTACGCTATCGAAGCGCATAAATATGTTCCAAACACACTCGTCGCACTCCGTCTCTCGGAAATACTGGAAGTTTCGGTCGAACAGATTTTTGCCATAGAGGAAGAAGCGGGCCGGGCCGGAAGGCAAATGACCGTGGATTTGATCGAAGATCCTTCCGCACCCTGCCTGCCGAACCAGCCGCTGAGAATTTGCCAGGTCGGCAGCAGGAAGATCGGCGTACCCACGCCTCCAATCCATGGGGAAATACCGGCGGCGGACGCGGTAATTGTCGATGCCGGGAAACCAGGATCGACGGTAGTCCGACTCTTTCGGGACGAATCCTATCCCGAAAACAGACTGTTGGTTGCCGGTTGCGATCCGGCCATCCCCGCCCTGGCACGCTATCTTCTCAAACACGGCAACATCGAGGTCGTCACCATGGGTTGTTCCAGCACCCGCGCCATGAAGCTGCTTCAGGAACGAAAAATCCATATCGGGGGAACGCACCTGAGCGGCACATCAAACAAGGAAAACAATCTCCAGGTGATTCATCGATTCTTTCCGAAAGGCGGCTGCCGCGTAGCTACTTTCGCGTCCTGGGAGGAGGGTCTTGTCACAGCCCGTGGAAACCCCAAGGGCATATCTGGCATCGGAGACCTGGGAAGAAAAAACGTAGCCTTGATAAATCGGGAACAGGGTGCGGGCAGCCGAATTCTGCTGGACTCACTTTTGAAGAAAAGCGGCATAACACCGACAGAAGTGCGGGGGTACAGGCAGATCGCCAAGGGACACATACTGGCAGCCTGGCATATCCATACCGGACTTGCCGATTGCTGCATCGCCACCGAAGCATCGGCCCGCGTCTTCGGTCTCCATTTCATCCCCCTGGTCAGCGAACGGTTCGACCTGGTGATCCCCGAAAGGCACTGGAACCTTCCCCCCGTGCAGGCGCTGATGGACGCCCTCAACCGTGCCTCCCTGCGGAAGGAACTGGAAGCTCTGGGCGGCTACGACACCAGCAAAACAGGGAATCTAATCCAATAAACAACGCGGGAACGTGCTAACGTGTGAACGTGACCAGCCTTCAGTTCCTGTGGCGGAAAAGCTTAATGGATAAATGGCTCAGGGGAAGATCCTGCCTTACATGGATAAAACGAGACCCGTTCTTTTCGCAATCGAATGGGCAAAAGGGCTTGGATTTTTCCACCGGACCTACCCTCAATAATCTGAATTGAGTACCCACATTTATTTTTGGGATATCCCTTTTAGAAGCACCTATACTATTCATCCATCTCTTGTACCTAAACCGAGATGAAGGTCTTTCACGTTCACACGTTCATGCGATGTTTTAAAAGAGGAGTCGGGTCCTTATGTTACTGTCGAGAGACTCGATCTGGTCCTTGATGTTGGGGGTCAGGCTCCGCTCCACATCCATCATCAGGTACCCAATGCCGTTACGGGTACTATAGGACTGGGCTTTAATGTTGACATCCATGCCGCCGATTAGACCGTTGATCTGGCTGAGAACTCCCGGCATGTCCTTGTGAATGTTCAGCACCCGATAGCTGTCCTTGAGGACAGCCATCTGCACCTCAGGCAGGTTCGTACACCCGGCGGTGCTTCCTGTCTTCGCATATCCGGCCAGTGCCTCCGATACTTCCATGCCGATATTTCTCTGGGCTTCCTCCGTGCTGCCTCCAATATGGGGCGTCAGGATTACATTTTCCAGCCCTCGCATTTCCGATACAAACGGATCCCCGCTGGATCGCGGCTCCTTGGGATAAACGTCCAGGGCAGCTCCGGCCAGGTGCCCGCCAACCAGGCTTTTTCTAAGAGCCTTGACATCCACGACCAAGCCGCGGCTGAGGTTGAGAAGATAGCTCCCCTCCCGCATCAATTTCAATTCTTCCTTGCCGATCATGCCCCGGGTCAGGTCTGTATCGGGAACATGCAGGGTTACAAAATCGGAAATCTTCAATAATTCCTTGAGATTCGGCAGCTGGCGTGCATTGCCCAGGGGCAGCTTCTTGACGATGTCATGAAAGACCACTTTCATTCCCATCGCCTCGGCAAGAACACCGACCTGGGGCCCGATATGCCCGTATCCGACGATTCCGATCGTTTTTCGCCGTACTTCCACGCATCCCCTGGCCGACTTTTCCCACTCCCCCCGGTGCAACTGCATGGACCGGTGTACCGCCCGCCGTGCCAACATCACCACTTCGGCAATTACCAGCTCGGCGACACTGCGGGTGTTGCTGAATGGGGCGTTGAAAACGGCAACGCCCCGCTTTGCCGCCGCATCCAGGTCGACCTGGTCCGTTCCGATGCAGAAGCATCCGATTGCGAGCAGTTCCTGTGCAGCGTCCAGGACGTGACGCCTGATTTTCGTCTTGGACCGGATACCTAAAAGATGTACCCCTGGAATAATCTTCAGCAAATCTTCTTCGGACAGGGATCCGGCCCTTGTCTCAATACCGGAAAAACCCTTTTTCTGGAAATTTTCTTCGGCAACAGGGTGGATCCCCTCCAGCAGAAGAATGCGTAACTTCCCTTTCCCGGCCGCCCGGCCCGGGATCTTTTTCGGTTTCTTTAAAGTCGTCCGCATAATTATTCCCAATTACTTAATCCGCTAATCTGTTCCCGTTCAAAAATATACGCATCCATATCCATTAACCTACCATACCTCTTGAAGCAGGCCTTTTGAACTCCGACATTGGACCTTCTACCGTTTATACTTTCAACGAATCGGCTTTTTTTTACGTGCAACGTTACAACCTTCGACGTTCAACGAAGCATTAATTCCTCTTGCATACACAGATTCATCGCAGGCATGACTTCACGGAAAATAGCCAGCATCGATTCAACAATATCGACACCGGAGGTTGCAGCAATATCGTTTTCTTGCATGGGATAGTATGCCTGGAAACCGGCCCAGGAATCGGGGGCGGCATTCTTCAGTGTCTCCCGTATTCTTTCCGGACCGGGCAGGTTGTTTTTCCGGAATGTGCGCCTCTCCTCCCAGTTTCCGAGATCGATGGCAAAACCTTCCCGCCTCACAAGGCGGTTGAGTTCCCGAATCAGATCGCTGCCGGCTTTGAGCTGTTTGAGCAATCGGTTCCAATCCCAGTCGGGTTTCAGCTCGCACTGGGGGAAATCCGGAGGAGGTTTTCGAAATCCCCGTTCTACGGAAAAGCCGCACTTGAAAAGCTTTTCACCTGGATCCATCGTTATGAAGAACTTGGAACACCCGAAACTGACATTTGAAGAAACGGGCTTGGCGACCCGGTTGGCGCGTGACAGAAATCCTATCCACTGCCAGTAGACACCCCGTCCGTAGCGTTCCGTCACAAACGATTCCTGAAACATATCCTCGATTGCCAGCTTCAGGATACGGGTTATACGCTGGTTGTCCTCGAGGTTTCCAACACGGATCCCTCTCTTGAAATCCAGATACTCGGGCAGAAAACCTATCGCGGCTCTTGGCAGGGCCTTGCCGATTTTTGCTTTTCCACTCATCGTCATCCATACAGCAAACGGACTTAACTGAGTCCGGAATTTTTTTACTCTCAAGCCCTTATTTGTGCAAACGCATCAAAGGTCGAAGGCTTTAACTATAAAATATTCATAGAAATGCTAACACACGAACAACCTGGCGCCCATTTGTCCTTCAAATTTCCTGCAAACCGCATATAAGCTTTTCCCATCCACGAGTTTGCACATTCATACGCTTTGTGGTGAAGTATATCAGATTAATGCAGAAGTTCCTCGGGAGCATGAATGGGCCGGTTCGCGGCTACGGTATATACAAATCTATCTTCNNTACCGCCACCACCCATGAAACACCCTGGCCGTTTCAATACAATGGCCGACCCATGCGTTCCAGGACCCTGTCTCCCCCTTGAAATCCACTTCGATGCGGACGCTCCGCGTATCGCGACGCAGTCCTTCGCGGAGAACTTTCAGGCAGGACTCCTTTGCACTCCAAATGAGATATCCGGCAACAGGTTTGATCGGCGCGGGAGCTTCCCGGCAGAACCGCATCTCCTCCGGACGGAAGTAATCGTTGAAGAATCCCGGAGACTCATATTCTATCCACTCCAGGTCGCAACCTACAGAGAGCTTTTCGGGGGCTATGGCGCAAAAACCCCGGCCATGGCTATGACTGATTGAGATGAAATTCGGGGCAGGATTAACCCCGATAAAGATACCCGGGCTTCCGTCTTCAGACGCTACCACATCGATCTCCTGCATCGACAGCGACCGGTCCGGGTGATAGAGGCAGTAAGCCCGTTTTGCGGTCCAGCGCCCCAGTCTCCAGTCATTGCGTCGTTTGAGAAAATGCATACCGGGAAGCAGCGCCCGTTCCTTTTCACTGAGCCAATCCTCAATGACGGGAACATCTGCGAGATTTTGTACGAGATAGTGAGGGCATTCGTCCATCATCAAAAGGTCCAAGGTCGAAGGTCCAAGGTCGAAGCTCCGAAAACCGTAGGTTTGACCTCCTCAATTCAGTCATCAAAGATCCGTATACCTAAGGGGTAGTCTGGGACCTTTGACCTTGGACTTTTTTTATGATTTGAAAGCCTCCTTGAGTGGAACGAGCAGATCGGGCGGAACGGGATCCGGAAGTTCCATTATCCGATATCCGTGAAGCGTCAGGTAAACATTCCCTTTATCGTCGACCAGTTTGGCTTCGTAGGATCCGTCCTCATTGGATGAAACAACGGAATAAAACATATCACCGGCATCCTTTTCCGGGAGAGAAGCGAAGCGGATTTCCCGGAAAGCGTACGGCAATCCCAGGCGCTCCTGAAGAGCCAGACTGGCGAGGCTGACCGTCTGGAAACAGAGTTCGATGGACCGCGGAGAAACTATCGTCGGGGATTCCGCCGGCTCATGGTTGGACGGCAGGCTTTTGGCAAACAGGCCCAAGATTTCATTCCCTGCCTTCCAGGCACTGTCAAGCACCTGGTAAGCCGGCCCATGGAAGAACAGGCTGTAGATGTGCGCGGCTTCGACTTTAGAGGTGCCTGCCGGTGCAGGAATCCGGTCTTCCCCGACAGACTCGGGCTTTCCGGAAACGAGCCGCACCCTACCCGTGAAATGAGTGGTTACTTCCGGTTCCGTTTGCCCATGAAGGGTGCGAGACCCTATAAGCCTGCAATCCGCGACTATGTCTCCCTTGTCGCTATGGAAATCCGCACGGACAACGACCGTTCGCGGTTGGTTCCTGTAAAATTTGAATGGAGAGAGGAATTCCACATTCTCGATCGCGCCGATGAATAGATCCGGGAATAGCAGCTTCCCGGTTTCAGCCATTGCTTCAATGCCCATAACACCCGGCAGAACCGGCGTACCATTGATCTGGTGATCGAACAGGAAAGGTTGTACGGACGGATCGAGCGTCGTTTCAACCGTCAAGCCGCTGTGCAGGCCCATCGAGGTGATCTCCCCGGTCATGATGCCGCGATTCTTCAGGGATGCGTCAAGCGCTTCTCCCTTGCCGGTTTCCAGGCCCCCCTGGGGATCAAATTCTTCCACGAGAATTCCCAGTTTTTTACCGATGACGACTTCGCCGGACATGCCGCCGGTCAATTCCCTGCGCACGACCGGGATACCCGCCTCGGGAGGCAGCATTTCAATGCCGGCCTGTTTCATGATAGCGGGGATGGAACCGCGGGCAGCCATCCCGATACCGCCCCACGCGGTCCAGTCAATGGCAATACCCTTCGTCCTGGATCCCCTATGGCGGAAATTCGAGATACATTTACAGAGCAGATCATTGGCTGCGCTGTAATCGGTCTGCCCGGAATTACCGAACCGTCCGGCCACCGAGCTGAAGACGACTGCGGCACCCAGGGGCATAGCGCCGATAGCGGAAACCAGGTTGTACCAGCCGTCGCTTTTCACGTCAAAGACCAGATCGAATTCTGACGGTTTTTTGTCCGGCAGTCCGTGGCTGATTTCGAGACCAGCAGCGTGCATCAGGACATCGATACGACCGTATCGGTCCGCGACATCCTTTATAACGGAAGCTACGGCATCGGCATCCGTTAAATCCAGGCTGTGATAATGAACCACGCCCCCGGCACCGGTCACAGACTGAATCGCATCCAGTGCAGCCTTGGATCGTTCCATAGATGCTATTTCCTTATCGACCATTACGGGAGTCACACGTTTGCCGCCAGTATTCAATCGTTCGAAAATATCTCTCTTCAGATTTTCCTTATCCGTTTCGAGCCTGGCCAGATCCTGGTTGGCGGGATCCGGCTCAGGGATCAAATCGAGCAGATAGAATATGCCTCCGGAAGCGGAAGCCAGATCCTGTGTAATGGCGGAAACGATACTCCCGGCAGCGCCGGTGACAAGGAATACGGTTTCCTTGTTGAGAGCCGACCCCGAACCTTCGTCAGCGATCGGTTGTTCTTCCAGGCCAACGGTCCAGCGCAGGCCTTCTTTGTAGCCGATTTCAACCGCGCCCGGATCCCGAAGCGTTTCTTCAATCAGAATGTCGGCTAGGGCGCTCGTTTTGCGGCTCGGTTCGAAATCGACGGCCTTGACGGTCGCTTCGCTCCGTTCGCGTTTGAACGCTTTTGTAAATCCGGTCACCATGCCGCCGAGCGGATCAATCGCCCCGGATTCGTCATAACCATGCTGGCCGCCAAGCCGGGTTCCTGAAACCAGAAATGTTCCCGTATTCCCCACATGGTCATAGAGGGTTCGCATTGTTGCATACAGTAATTTCACCCGGATGCGTGCAGATTCGCGCCACTGGTCACGGTCCATGTCGGCAATGTCACCCTGGGCATCCAGAGCTGCAAGCCAGAAGACACCCTGGATGGATCCTTCCGATTTCCATTCTTCTATAGACTTGATGACGGTTTCCGCATCTGCCGATCCGTCGATAATGAGAGGCTCGACGCCCATTTTCTCCAGCTTGGCGGCTAATGCTTTTCCTATACCCCCCTGGTCCGGCATCAGTACTACCCGTACTCCCTCTTTCAGCTCAACTCCGGTGGCCTTACAAAAACCAATGGCAGGCCGGAGCTTGGGAACCGGGATGCGCCGGGGAACCGCATCGGCAGCCGCAGCATCGCCCGCAGTAGAGGGCGATGCGTCGGACGCCGGAATCGTCATCGTTCCTGATGCCGATAGCTCAGCCTCCGGCGCCGCAGCCGCCTGCGCCATATCGGGTCTGCGGTCGTATACGAACTGGATGACATGCTGGAGCGTCGGGAACTCCCTCAGTTTCAGATTGTCCTCACGCGGAATGTTGTACGATTCACGGATTGCCGCGAACATTTCAGCCTGTTTCACCGTGTCGATCCCAAGGTCCGCTTCCAGGTCCAGGTCGAGGTCCAGCATGTCGGGCGGATACCCGGTCTTTTCCGCGATGATCTTAAGGACAGTCTC
>DKBB01000351.1 GCA_002451015.1 Acidobacteria bacterium UBA6911 | reverse complement strand
CTTCAAAGCAGCTCTGTTTTACGAAATATGATTTGATTAACTCTGGAGATTAGCTATGAGCAATCCTGGAGAACACCTGCCATAGAATTTAAAGGGCCATGTGGCACCTGTCACCGGCGCAAACCGTGGGATCGGCGCCGCGACGGCCATGGCTTTGCACAAGTGCGGGGCGGCGGTCCTGCCGTCTTTGCTGCGGACCTCCGGTCCCGAAGACTTTCCCTAGCCTAATGTTTCGCATCGGAGTTCTTCACTCAACAGCTACGAATCAATGCGGCTGGCGGCTGAGGAGGACATAGACACATCCGACGCCCCCGTCGCGGGGGGGCGCCGAGGCATAGGCCACCACATAGTGCGACATTCTCCGGGTTGAGAGAAAACGCTGGAGAGTCTCTTTGAGGGTGGCACGATCGGCAGGCGAATTGATGCCGCGGCCGTGAATGATCTTGATGCAACAAGAGCGGAAACGCGACATCCGGACGATATACTCTTCGACCGCAATCTGCGCTTCCTCCCGGTTCATTCCATGAAGATCGATCTGTCCCTGTATCGAATAGAGCCCGTTGCGCAGGTTGGGCAGAAATCGTTTTCCAGCCACGCCGATCCAGCCTTCAATGTATTCGGGATGTTCCAGGATAGGGATGGGGATATCTTCGTTCATTGCATCCTGCATCATCTTTCGTTCTTCAGCCTCGGGATCGGTATCAGGCTTGCGGACGGGTTCCGAGGACGAATGGGGCGTGTGCTTCCAGGTAGCGCGCCTCACGTCATTCATGGCTTCGGAAAAAATTTCCTCGTCCGTCGCCTCCACTTGCGTTTTGGGGGGATCAGAAGCCGGGTTCATCCGGCTATCGGCTGGCGGAGCGGACAACTCCTCCCGAGTCTTAAAACGAATTCCGGCTTTCTGCACGATCTCTTCAAGCTGATTCAATGATCCTATGGAGGTATGCTTCTTTTTTCCCGCCATGAATGCTTTCACCCGAATTCCAGTTGCCGGCGTCGATGCCTTGGGTATGCCGGGAATGGATTTTATCTTACCGGTCGCGTGACGACCGGATTTTGTTTTGTCAGAGTGAAACTTTCATCGTAATGGCAAAGAGTCAGGTTATCCCCTTCCTGCAGGGAGTACCGGGTGGTTTGGCTTTCGATTTCGACAAGGAAACTGTTTCCCCTGAATTTCAGGGGGAACTTAACGGACACTTCCAAGTCGGGAATCAGTCTGGGCTTGAAATGCAAGATCCCGTCGCAATCCTGCATGCCGGCTATGCCGTATACCAGGATCATCCACCCACCTCCCATGGAAGCGATATGGCAGCCGTCCCGGACATTGCCTCCGACATTGGCAAGGTCCATCAAAATCGCTGCACGGGCATACCGCTTGGCTTTTTCAAATTCTCCGATTTCCAGCGCCAGGATACTCTGGATACAGGAGGACAGCGAGGAATCTCCGGTCGTGAGCGGGTCGTAGAACTGAAAGTTACGTTTCTTCTGTTCGAAAGAAAATTCTTTTCTCAGCAGAAACATGGCCAGGACGACGTCGGCCTGCTTGATGACCCGGTGCCGATATATCGTCAGGGGATGAAAAAACAGCAGGAGAGGATACTTGTCGCGTGGCGTGTTTTCAAAATCCCACGGTTCTTTGCTTAGGAAGCTGTCATCCTGGGGATGGATTCCAAGGGACTCCTCGTAAGGAATGTACATTTTTTCTGCGGTGTTCTTCCAATCTTCTATCTCTTCAGGTCCGAGACGAACTTTTCGGGAGAGTGTTTCAAAGGCGCGAATATCTTTCTCTTTAAGCCAGTTGATCGTCTCGGCCGCATACCTCAGGTTTTCCCGGGCCATCAGGTTCGTATAGAGATTATTATCCACAACCGTGTTGTATTCATCCGGGCCCGTAACGCCGTTGATGCAGAATTTCCCGNNTCTACTAGGAACTTCTCGTCCCCCGTGGCATTGACGTATTTTCTCATGGCGTACATGATGTCGGCGTTTATGTGATACTGCGCCGTACCGGCAGCGTAGTAAGCCGAGGCTTCTTCGCCGTTGATAGTTCGCCAGGGAAACATGGCCCCTTTCATGCCGAGTTCTTTCGCTCTACTTTTTGCGTTGCCCAGCATCTGGTAGCGGAAAGCCAGCAGGTTCTTGGCAATCCGCGGGGCCGTATAGATCAGGAAGGGCATGATATAGATTTCGGCGTCCCAGAAATACTGGCCTTCGTAGGCGCGGCCCGTGAGACCCTTGGCCGGGATTCCGGCATTCTCCACCCGCGAGGAAGCCTGTAAAATATGGAACAGGTTGAATCGCACCGCCTGCTGAATTTCCGTATCCGAGCGTCCGTTGGGGGATTCGCTCAAGCCCGTGATGCGCACGTCGCTACTGTTCCAGAATTCATCCATGTATTCCTGCTGGACTGTTTGAAGGGGCATGAATCCATGGCCTTTTACCCGGTCCAGGGTGCGTTCCACCCTGTCGCACATTTCCTCCGGGGATGCAGTTGCCGTTGTGTGATAGACCATGTACTTGGTCAGGCGAATGGGAATTCCAGGATGGGCGATAACGGAATAAAGGACCTGGCCGAAATCCTCGGCATGTTTGGTTTTAACCGAATAGGCGCACTCGGTCTCGAAATCATGGTCTATACCGCAGGCCAGGGTTAACTTACTGCTTTTGGTTTCATGGCACAGCAGGATCCGCTGACCCTGAGAGAGCTGGGTCAGCGGCATCAGGATACGGTCGTGGAAAACTTTGGCCTGCCGCGGATCACCTTCGGGGGTAATGCTTTCCCTGTGGATGGCAACGATTTCAGAGGAAATTACGACCGGGGCGTCGGCATTCTTCACTTCAACATCAAAGGAGATAGCCGCAAGGTGCCGGTGCGGAAACGATACCAGCCTTTTCGAACGGATGGACACCAGTTTTCCTGAAGGCGTTTCCCAGAGGATATCCCGTTCCAGCATTCCCGCCTTCATATTTAAACGGCGATCGTAGTTGCGCAAGTTGGCATTGGGAAGCCAGAAGGGTTCATCGTCGACGAACAGCTTGATGATTTTCGTATCCGTCGCATTCACGATCGTTTGTCCGGTCTTTGCGAAGCCGAATGCGTATTCTCCATAGACGATCGGCCACGTTTCGTAAAAACCGTTTACGAACGTTCCGTCCTGGCCTATAGGACCGCCTTCCTCGAGGCATCCACGCAGGCCAAGATACCCGTTGGCGACCGCCATGATGCTCTCTATCTGCGGAATAACGCGGGGGTTGAACTTTTTTTCTATGACATTCCACTCATCGGGAGGATAAACGTTCGGATCCGGCCTCACGCGTTCGTGGTGTATCATTTTTCCCTACCTCCTTCCCGGTATGCTTCAGGCGAGAAACTCTCCTAAATCCTTCACTACAATATCGGCCCCGTTGGCCTTCAGCTCGTCAGAATTATCCTTGCGGTCGACGCCGACTACCAAACCGAACCTCCCGGCGCGCCCAGCCTGGATCCCGGAGATGGCATCTTCGACAACCACGGCACGCCCGGGGGGCACGCCGACCTGTTGCGCCGCAAACAGAAAAGAATCAGGCGCCGGTTTTCCGCGCAGGTTGCGTTCGTGGATCACATTGCCGTCCACCCGGACCTCAAACAGGTCGCCGATGCCGGCCGACTCCAGGACCGCATCGCAGTTGCGGCTCGATGTGACAACGGCCAGTCTGAATCCTGTATCTTTAATATGGCGCGCCCATTCGATCGAACCGCTGTAGACTTCAACCCCGCTGCTGTCTATGGCTTCGTTAACCAGGTCGTTTTTATAATTGCCCAGTCCGTGGACGGTATCTTCATCCCGGCCGTCATCGGGGTTCCCATCAGGCAGGTCGATATTTCTGGCTTTTAAAAAGTCGCGCACCCCGTCCAGCCTGGGTTTCCCGTCCACATAGAGACGATAGTCGGTCGCGATATCAAAAGGAAGCAGTTCTTTGCCGATCCGCTTTCCGTAGCGCAGCAGAAAGGTATCGAACATCTTTTTCCAGCACTCGGCGTGCACTTTGGCGGTTGCCGTCAAAACGCCGTCCAGGTCGAAAAGCACGGCGTCGAATTTGTCACGGGACACTGGATTAGGACTCATGCATTCCCCCTACAGAAAATTACGAAAGGTTGCCGGCAAGGTTCCGGGCAAACACCCCGGGGATATAATCCGGATTTCATCGGGCGCAACGGGCTACTCGATTTTAAACCGGGACTTCAGGGCTCCGGCATCCAGGGAATGCCTGCCTACGAATACTTCGTATTCTATAGGCTCGACGACAAAACCTTCGACATCTTCGTCGTAAAAAGCGATATCGGATGCAGGGACATCCAGTTTTACGGTCTTTGTTTCTCCGGCCATAACTGGAGTTCTGGCAAATGCCTTCAATTCTTTCGGAGCCCGCTCCACTTTCGAATCGATTGCGGATATGTAGAGCTGCACGATTTCTTCCCCGTCCCTGGCGCCCGTATTGGCGACATCCACTGTAACGGTGATCGTGTCGGTATCCTTGTAGCTGTTCTTATCAAGATGCAGGTTTTCATACCGATAATTCGTATAGCTCATTCCAAAACCGAAGGGGAAGGCGGGCTTGTTGCCGTCTTTCTCAAGTTTCCTGTATCCGTGCCACAGATCGTAGGTGACGGTTTCGGCGTCCAGTTCGAAATGGGGTAGATGGTCCGCCGAAGTCGGGATGACAAAGGGCAGCTTCCCGCCCGGGTTTACGTTCCCCGCGAGGATATCGGCCAGGGCGTTTCCGCCTTCCATGCCCGAATACCACTGCATGAGGATCGCAAGGGGCAGGTCTTTCCATTCCTCCATAAGAACCGCGCTTCCCGCGATGATCGAAACAACCGTATTTTTATTGGCCTGTGCGACGGCACGGATCAGTTGGACATCAGAAGATTTTAAACGCAGATCCTGTCTGTCTCCGCCCAGGGAAAAGGAATCGGTTCCGTTTTCCGGGGAAGGCGACAACATGGACCGGGCTGTTTTTTCTTCTTCCGGAGTGGACGGCCGAGGCAGTAACCCGGCTTTCTTTTCGAACATACCCGGCGGCACATACTCGCCTTCGTCCTCGTATGTATAGCCGACGATCAAAACCACCGCATCGGCCGATTTGGCATCGGCTACGGCGCTTTCGAGATTGCGGGCATCGTTATGGATAATTTCCGCATCCTCGCCGAATTTCTCGCGGATGCCCTGAAGCGGTGTAATGACATACTCCGGCCGGGTATTGCTCGATCCGGCGTCCCCGGTGCCTGTCGCATCGGCCAGCCTGCCAATGACCGCCAGCCTTTTTATGTTTTTCAGGGGCAGCAGGCTATTTTCGTTTTTCAGCAAAACCATGGATTTTTCAGCCGTCTTTCGCGACAATGCCCGGTGGGTTTCGCTGCCGACCACTTCCATGCCGTACTCGACCGGTTTCACCCACTGCAACTGCTGGGTCAGTATGCGACGCACGGCATCATCGATTCGGGAAATCGGCACCTCGCCTCTTTCGACAAGCGTTTCCAGGTGTTGGCCGTGAATCATGCGGAACGGCATTTCTATGTCCTGTCCCGCAATGGCGGCTTTTTTCGAGTCCTCCATGCCGAATAGAAAATCTGTGATAACAAATCCTTCAAAACCCCAGTTGCTTTTTAAAATGTCGGTAAGCAGGACTCTGTTCTGACCGCACCACTCTCCGTTCACGCTGTTATAGGCGCTCATGACCGCAGCGACATCGCCCTTGTCGATGACCCGTTTAAAATGCGGCAGGTAGATTTCGTGCAGCGCTCTGTTGCCGATACGGACATCCACCTGGAAACGTGAGTTTTCCATGGAATTCAGTGCGAAGTGTTTGACGCAGGCCATGCCGTGCTTCTGGACACCCCGGGTCAGGGCTGCACCCATTTCCCCCAACAGGATGGGATCCTCCCCGTAAGTTTCCTGAGCCCTCCCCCATGCAGGATGTCGCAGCAGGTTGATGCAGACGCCGCCGAAAAACGTTCCGCCGAGGGCCCTGAGTTCCTGTCCGATCGCTTCTCCTACTTTTTCTTCAAGGTCGGCATCCCATGTGGCGCCCCGGGCCATGGATACGGGAAACGTTGTCGCCCCCGGCATGACGATACCGCGCGGACCGTCGACAAATTGAATCCCCTGGATCCCAAGCTCGGGGATCGCACCGGCGGAATAAGGACGGACGTTGTACCCGTTAACCATTTCCCCGAAACCGGTCCAGAACGGCGTATCGCCATCCATAAGTTCGAGTTTGTCAGCGAGCGTCATTTTCTCCATCAGCGTCTGTACCTGGTCATTGATCTTGTCCATTGAGTCCGATTCCTTTTCCTGGTTTCCGCATCCGCTGATCGAGACGGCAACGGCAAGTGCAGAGCAAATCATTATCTTATGCGCTCTTAAAAGGGATCTCATCCCGTTTCCATTCTCAGTGTTATCCGTGGTTTGATGTATGCGGAATTATTCTACGGTCAGGGCTGCGTATCGTGCAACTCTTGAATTCACACTGTGAAGGCTATTTCTGAAGAATAGACATTTCCTATAACCGGTGATTGTGTGTGCGGCCGGGCGCATGCTCTGTTCGTCACATTGCATTCGCGATAGGAGCTTCCAGGTCCTCGAGGGTGCAGATACGGTAATGATCCGTATGGCGGACGATACGGTCTGCCAGGGCTGTGTGGATCGCGTGCCCGGCTCTTTCGGCGTAAAGTTTGCCGATGATGGGGTAGCCGGTCAATGAAATGTCGCCCAGCAGATCCAGCAGTTTATGCCTTACGAATTCGTCCGGATAACGGAGGTCGTTGTCGACGATGCCGGAATCGTCCAGAACGACTGCATTGTCCAGGGAACCCCCGCGAATCAGGCCAAGGCTTTTCAGATATTCCACATCCGATACAAAACCGAAAGTGCGGGCCAGTCCGATTTCCCGGCAATAGGTTTCCGGGGTCAACTCCATATGGATTTCCTGGTGTCCGATCGCTTTATGTTCGAAATCGATGATATAGGTAACCCTGCGCGCCGCGTCGGGATACACGCCCGCGACCTTGTCTTCCTGGCGCACCTCGATCGGTTTTTCTACAACTAGGTATTTCCGCAGGGCATTCTGTTCGACGATCCCTATTTTATCGATCTCTTTCATGAACAACGTGCCGCTGCCGTCCAGTATGGGAACTTCCATCGAGTCGACATCCAGGTACAGGTTGTCGATATCGAGGCCGTAAAGAGCGGAGAGGAGGTGCTCGACGGTGGAGATCATAACACCTTTTTTCATCAGTGTCGTAGCGTAGCTGACCTTGGCGACATGGGAACGGATCGCTTCGATTTCGAAATTCTTCAGATCGGTACGGCGAAAACGGATCCCGGTATCCGGGGGTGCCGGAACGAGACTGAGGTTAACGGAATAGCCGGTGTGAAGTCCGATTCCCTTAAAATGAATCTTTTTGCACAGGGTCCTTTGGTGTTTGATCATGTATTAGTCCTAAAATGTTGTAAAAATATTCAAAATTATTGAGAAACTTATATTTATGCAAATTAAGTACCAGGATTCATTTGTTGTGTGAAAATCTTTTAAATTAAATATATACAATAATTTAGCCTGTTGATTTCTACAAATTGACAAAAGGGGTTTCACTCTGGTGTGGTAAAAATGATACAAGCCAATTCTTTTGTAAAAGCGCCCCTGTTTTCACCGGGTCCCGTTTAAGCGGTAAGACGGGAAACCTTGAACGGGGGGAACCCTGAACGGGAAAAGGGTTTATAATTGCGGTTGTCCGGGGGTTGTGGTAGAAATAATGGGTTCCCTGGTGGGTGGATTTATGAAGGACCTATGGACGTTTCAGTTCAATTTTCGGCATTGGCGATGGATGACCCTACATGCCCGAGTCGATTCGCCGCCGTTTTCCTGAAACTGAAACAATAAAGGGGTGAACATGCCGTGAACGACTCGAGGAGTTCACGGCATTTTTTTTCCTTTCATTTCTTTCTTCGTACCGCGGTATGGGATAGATGTGCTCCCGGCTAGAGTGTATAAGAAATGGTTGTAAACCTGATATTTGTGAGCGAAAAATGATTCAGCCTTCGTTGCAGGAAATGAACAGAATAGCAGAGCAGGGGACCGTCATACCGGTTTGTAAGGATATTCTCGCGGATCTCCTTACTCCGGCAGCAGCGTTTCTGAGAATTGCCCACGACCGTCGAAGGGCCTTTCTGCTTGAAAGCGTGGAAGGGGGAGAGCGCCTTGCCCGGTACTCCTTCATCGGTTGGGATC
Organism: Acidobacteria bacterium UBA6911; assembly: GCA_002451015.1. Taxonomy (GTDB): domain Bacteria; phylum Acidobacteriota; class UBA6911; order UBA6911; family UBA6911; genus UBA6911. The sequence goes on along the minus strand of DKBB01000351.1, from coordinate 3,478 downwards.
CCTTCCTTATGGTGCGCGGAAAAGGCAATGCTGTGTGGATGGAAAGTCAGGGGAAGACAGTCCGTGAGGAAACACGCGGTTTTGAAAAGCTGAGACAGATTTCCCGCGATTTCAAAGCGGTGCCAATGCCCGACCTGCCTCCGTTTGTCGGCGGAGGTGTGGGTTTTTTCGCCTATGATGTTATTCGCCAGTTCGAAAGGCTGCCGGATCTGGCCGAGGACGATCTGGGAATCGACGACTACCAGGTGATGTATTTTTCCAATGTGCTTGCTTTTGATCACCTGAGACATCGCATCCACATCATTGCCAATATCTTCAATGATCGCAGCGGTCAAGGATTGGAAGACAAATACCGGGACGCCCTTCTGCGTATCGAGCAGACCGAGAAGCGCCTTACGGTTCCGATATCCCTCCCGTCCCCGGTCCCCAAGGAGGCGATTCCCGAACCCGTATCCAATCTGAGCGTCGAAAAATACAATAGGAATATAGAAATCGCCAAGGATCACATTTACGCCGGTGATATCTTCCAGGCGGTTTTGTCCCAGCGCTTCGCCATGAAAATCACCTGCGATCCTTTTGACATCTATCGCGCCCTTCGCTTTGTCAACCCTTCGCCCTACATGTTCTTCCTTCGTATCGACAATCTGCATCTGGTAGGCGCCTCGCCCGAGATGCTGGTAAAGGTTCAGGACGGCCGGGTCGAATACGGCCCGATAGCCGGGACGCGCCCCAGGGGCGAAACGCCGGAAGAGGATGCAGCTCTGCACCGGGAACTTCTGGCTGACGAAAAGGAGCGGGCGGAGCACGTTATGCTGGTGGACCTCGGGCGCAACGACCTGGGTCGCGTGTGCAAATACGGTTCGGTCAAGGTCACCGATTTAATGCGTATCGAAAGGTACAGCCACGTGATGCATCTTGTAAGCAGTGTCGAGGGGGAACTGCGGGAGGATCTCGATTGTTACCATGCCCTGGAGGCGTGCCTTCCGGCCGGAACGGTGTCCGGTGCACCCAAGGTGCGAGCCATGGAGATTATTGAGGATCTCGAACCCTGCAGGCGCGGCGTATACGGGGGCGCCGTCGGGTATGTCGATTTTTCGGGAAACCTGGATACCTGTATCGCCCTGCGAACGCTGGTGGCAAAAGACGGCATCGCGTACATACAGGCGGGTGGAGGTATCGTGGCCGATTCCCAGCCAGAGAGAGAACGGGATGAATCCTTCAACAAGGCTAGCGCCTTAATACGTGCAGTCAAATTCGCGCACGAGGGTCTGAAATGAACAATCGGTTGAGGGTGCGGAATTTCAAAAGTCCAACATTGAATCCTGTGCGGAGCTGCAAATGATTTTAGTCATAGATAATTACGATTCCTTTACCTTCAACCTGGTCCAGTACCTGGGCGAGATGGGTCGGGAGTTGAAGGTATTTCGCAACGATGAGATCTCGATTCCGGAAATATCCGAGATGGCGCCCGGCAGTATTGTCGTTTCTCCCGGCCCCGGCCGCCCCGAAGATTCCGGCATCATAATTCCGGCGATAAAGGAATTTGCCGGAAAAATTCCCATACTCGGTGTCTGCCTGGGGCACCAGGCGATCGGTGCGGCTTTCGGAGGCCGGATCGTTTCCGCACCGACGATCATGCACGGAAAGACAAGCGATGTCCACCATGACGGGCGGACGATTTTCCGGGATCTTCCCACGCCGTTTCGCGCCACACGGTATCACTCCCTGGTAGTGGCTCCCGATAGCGTCCCGGAATCATTGGAAGTGAGTGCCAGGACCGAGGATGGGATCATTATGGGCCTGCGCCATCGCGAAATGATTGTCGAAGGCGTCCAGTTTCATCCGGAATCGATCCTGACCGATGTCGGCAAAAAAATGCTTTCAAATTTTGTAAACCTGGCCGAGTCTGGGTAAAAGATGATGCAGACCGCAAATGAGTTTCGGCTTCCCGGAAACCTCGAAGGCACTATCCTCGAAAAAATCATACGCTGCAAAGTCCGGGAAATTATGGCCGCGAGGACTTCCTTTCCCGCGGCTTCCATAGAGAGCGCTCTGGAGCGTGCGGAACCCGTGCGTTCTCTTAAGAAAGCCCTGGTATCGGGGCGTCCCCCGGCCGTCATATCGGAGATAAAAAAAGCGTCCCCTTCCGCCGGTCTCCTATGCGGCGATTTCGATCCGGTCCGAATTGCCCGGGAATACCGGCAGTCCGGCGCCGCGGCTCTGTCGGTGATTACCGAGGTGCATCACTTTCACGGCAACCTGGAGATTCTGGCAATTCTTCGCTGGCATACGGATCTTCCGCTGCTCCGCAAAGATTTTATAATCGATCCCTACCAGATTCTGGAGGCGCGCCGTGCCGGAGCCGATGCGGTCCTGCTGATCGCCGCGCTCCTGGAGCCCGCTGCACTGGAATCGCTGATCCTGGAGGTGGAGAGGCGGGGGATGGAAGCTCTCGTTGAAGTGCATAACGAGGAGGAATTGCACAAGGCGCTGGATGCAGGGGCTGGATTAATAGGCGTTAACAATCGCGATCTGCGCACCTTTGAGGTCTCCCTGGAAGTCTCCATGAACCTTGCGCCGATTATTCCGGCGCGGGTTCCGGCTGTGGCGGAAAGCGGGATTCGAACCGCCGGGGATATCCGCAGGCTTTCCGATGCCGGTTACAACGGATTCCTTGTCGGGGAGCAATTGATGCGAGCTCCGTCTCCCGGAGCGGCACTGAAAGAATTACGTTCCGGATAGGGCTTTGCCGGGCGGGGATAATTATGAAAGTAAAGATTTGCGGAATTACGAGCTACGAAGACGCCGCGCTGGCTCTCGATGAAGGCGCCGATGCACTGGGATTCAATTTTTTTCCCTCCAGCCCCCGGTATGTCGATCCCGAGGCCGCCCATTCAATCATTCTCCGTCTTCCGCCTTTTGCTGTAACGGTCGGGCTTTTTGTGAATGTTCCCGACCCGAACGATCTGGTTCAAACGGTCCGGGACGCGGGAGTGCAGGTCATTCAGCTGCATGGAGATGAAGATCCCGCTTATTGCCGCCGGCTGGCAGGCTATCCTTTGATCAAGGCTCTGCGTATAGGCGATTCGCAGGTGGATCAGGACCTTGCGCAGTATCCTGTCCGGGCTTTTCTTCTGGACGTCAAAGACGATGTNNGAGGTGAGAAATGTCAGCAGGTAAAGCGGATCCATACAACGGTCCGGATGAGCGGGGACGCTTCAGCGAATATGGAGGCAGGTTTGTACCGGAGACCCTGATGGGACCGCTCGAGGAGCTTGAGGCCGCCTATAAGGAGGCGATCCGGGATCCAGGATTTCGGAAGGAGCTGGACATCCTTTTAAGAACGTATGCGGGACGTCCGACTCCGTTGACGCCTGCCCGTCGACTGGCTTCCTATATCGGGAAGGGGTGCGTTTATCTCAAAAGGGAAGACTTGACACATACCGGAGCCCATAAGATCAACAACGCGCTCGGACAG
>DKBB01000337.1 GCA_002451015.1 Acidobacteria bacterium UBA6911 | reverse complement strand
GTCCACATTTCGACGTAAGAGAGAGTGGGTGTCCACATTTCCGGGTGGTTCGGGAAGGAGCCGTCGTCGGCGGGAATCCCGGGTCGTGTCTACTGTCCTCTGCCTAAACCGCTGATAAACTGGCCCAGCTCATCCAGATTTCTCCGAATGGCTTTAAATTCATCTACGTCAATGGGTTCCCGGTCTCCATTTGTTTGGCCCTTTTGCAGGTTTTCAATCTGGGTTTTCATCCACGTGGCTTCCTTGCGAAGGGCAGCCATCTGGTCGCGCAATTCCGTAACCTGGTATGAATTCTGGACCGTCTTTTCCCACAGACCGGGGAGCTGATTAATGGCCTGGTTGATATTATCCGTCATTTCGGAGGTTTTCTGCCCCATTTCCTCCGACTTTTTCAGGATTTCCTGAATTTCCGGGTTGAATTGCGATTCGGTCCCCAATCCGGGGTTCAGCAGTCTGTTTTCCAGTTGCTGGAAACGGGCTTCCACCTGTTGCTGGGTTTTCTGAATCTGCTCTTCAAGATTTTTCACATCCATTCGAAGCTTTTTCCGTTCGGTTTTTTCGAATTCGATATCGATAGTTTTTGCACTCAGTTCCCTGACTTTTATCTGCAGTTCCTGGAATTCGCCTTTTGTCGAAGCTTCTACGTCTGTAGCGCCGTGGGATTCGGGCGATTGAAACAGCGCAATGTATTTACTGAAAACGATCCCGCATTCTTTGCAATCCAGTCGTTCTTCCTGTTCTTTTCCGCATTTAGGACAGATCATCCATTCACCCTAAATATTTTGATTTACATTTTACGCGCACCACTTACTGTATCGGCAGCAAAGTCCCCGGTGTTAAGTACAAGTTATAAGAATAGGTTATAAAGGAGAAGCGGGACCTGTTTGCATCTGATGCCATAGTATGCCCAAAACGGTTTTGCCGTCGCAGATTTCTCCGGCTTTAATTTTCTGAAGGCATGCCTCCATCGAGAGGGCTTCAAGCGTTATATGCTCTCCTTCTTCCAGTCGCTGGGGGCACGGGGTAAGATCGCGCGCAGTGTAAAGATGGATTCTCTCATTGCTGATCCCGGGTGTTGTATAGAAAGAGAATTCGTGCTTCAGAACCGCCGCTTTATAACCGGTTTCTTCTTCCAGCTCTCGCATCATGGTTTCGAGCGGAGGCTGTCCGCTGTCCAGTTTGCCGGCAGGAATTTCATAAATATATTTACCGATCGGATATCGGAACTGCCGGATAAGCAGGATACGGGAATCGTCAAGGACCGGGACGGCAGCGACGCCTCCGGGGTGCCGGACAACTTCGCGAATGGTTGTGCCTCCCGACGCCTGCCGTATGGTGTCGACGTGGACGGAGATGATTTTGCCCGCGTAGGGTTCCTGATGCCTGATAATGTCGCTTTCGGGATTTTTAAATTCCATAATTGTCTCCGGATTGAGTCTGCTTTTATCTTAACCCTAAGTTGTGACTGCTCTAAGGCAAACTTGGGTTTCTACCGTCGATGGATATTTTCGAAGGAGGAGATAATCCTGTTTGAACGTGTTAACATTCAACGTTCAAGCGTGTAAACGGCTGTATTTTTTTAGGATTGGACAATGATTTTACGGGAAGAGCTTGACCGGATACTGGGCCCGGATGGCGAGATCGCCGCGAATCATCCCTTCTACGAACACCGGCCCGGGCAGATCCGCATGGCGCAGGCGGTCGGACACGCCATAGAGGAGAAACGCCACCTCTGTGTCGAGGCCGGTACCGGTACCGGCAAGACACTGGCGTATCTTCTTCCTATAATTCTTTCCGATAAACGGGTTGTGGTTTCCACAGCCACAAAGAACCTCCAGGAGCAGCTTTTTTTCAGGGATATACCTTTTCTTGAGAACGCCTTGGGAAGGAAATTTTCCGTCTGTTATATGAAGGGGCGGAGCAATTATCTTTGTTGGAGTAAACTTGAAGCGATTGATAAAGAACAGTACCTTTTTTCCCCTCACGATCCCGAGTATCTGAAAATCATAAAAAAATGGGCACAGGAGACTGCAACCGGCGACCGGGCGGAACTTTCGGAATTGCCGGACAACCTGATTCTGTGGCACCGGCTGGATGCGCGCCGGGAGACATGTGCCGGGCAGAAATGCAGGAATTTCGAAATATGTTTCATTACCAAGGTCCGGCAACAGGCGCTGGAATCGGACATTATCGTCGTCAATCACCACCTGTTTTTTGCGGACCTGTCCCTGCGGCAGGAGGATTTTGGGTCGATCCTGCCCGATTATGCCGTCCTGGTTTTCGATGAAGCGCACGAAATTGAGGATGTCGCGACGCAATACTTCGGTCTTGCGGTCAGCAACTACAGATTGGAGGAACTCGCGCGCGATGCGGAGAAGACTCTCCAGGAAACCGGGGTTTCCACCGCCTATCTTGCCGGTCAGATTGCCAGGCTGGGGGAACGCGCGACGGGATTTTTTGCGTGTTTTCAGGGACAGGAGGGACGCTATGTCCTGCAGCCTGTCGAAGCAGAGGGAGGAATTTGCCGGGGCCCGCAAATTGCCGACAGCCTGGGCGATAGGTATGTGGCACTCCGGTTGCAGCTGGATGTCGTCCGGGGCGGGTTGCAGAATGTGCCCGTTCAGAGCGACCGCATTGAGGCTTTGATACGGCGATGCATGGAAATCGGTGACGAACTGGCCGCGATTCTTGAAAACGATTCAAATGAACATGTGTACTGGTGCGAGATCCGGGGACGCGGGATTTTTCTCCGGGCGTCTCCCATTAATGTTGCGCCTCTTCTCAAGGAGCGCCTCTTTGCCTGCGTCGATTCGGCCGTTTTGACCTCGGCCACCCTGTCGACGGCCGGAAATTTCCTGTTCGTAAGATCCCGGCTCGGCCTGGAAGTGACCGATGAACTGATTGTGCCGTCGCATTTCGATTTCGAGCATCAATCCATTTTCTATGTGCCGCGGAATATCCCCGAGCCTCGAGAAGAAGGATGGATTCGGACTGCGTGCAGGGAACTTGAAACCATCCTGGAATCCAGCCGGGGGCGCGCCTTTGTTCTTTTTACCAGCTATTTCCAGATGGAACAGGTATATCGGTCTCTGGAAAACCGTCTTCCTTTCCCTATGCTTATGCAGGGAGAAAGGAGCAAATCCGGACTGCTGGAGCTGTTCCGCAGTACGCCCAATACCGTTCTGTTTGCGACCAGCAGTTTCTGGCAGGGAGTCGATGTACAGGGAGAGCAGTTGAGCTGCGTCGTGATTGACAAGCTCCCGTTTTCAGTGCCCAGCGATCCTGTGACTGCGGCTCGAATAGCGTATGTGAATGAATCCGGGGGCAACGCCTTCTACGACTACCAGATTCCCAGCGCCATAATCCTGCTGAAGCAGGGACTCGGGAGGTTGATCCGGAGCAAAACGGACCGGGGAGTCCTGGCTTTACTCGACAAACGCATCCTGACCAAAAGGTATGGCAGGATGTTCCTGCAGAGTCTTCCTCCCGCACCTTTGACGCACGACCTTCACCAGGTCCGCGCCTTTTTTAATAATCCGGATTAGCGGGGAATAATCGCTGCAGTGCTTCTTGATTTCCTCGAAGGATTGAAGGGGCGGGTCCTGCTGACGGGGAAAAGCGGTTAGTCTTCGTATTCCTGTGATGACGAGAAAAAAGTTTCCGCGCGACCGCACCCCACATCTGCAAGGTTTTGCAGGGCGGACAGAGCGGATTCCGACACAATGGATTCGGGATGGGTGGTCAGTTGATAGATCTTGTTGAGTGTTGAATCGTCCACCTCATTCGGCCTGTGCCAGTAGGCGACTGAGATTTCCGAAAGAGCCTGAGCCTTAATTTCCGGGTCTGGATGCGCTGTGAGTTCGACAAGCGCCTGAAGGGATTGCTGCCCTCCCTGCTGGGCGATGGTTCCAAGGGATTCAATAATCCATTTGCCCATCCTCGCGGCTATTTTGCCGGCGCCTTTACGGGCGTCAGCGGCTTTTCTGGCGCAGCAGGTTTTCAGGGTGGGAAGGAAGAAATCAACAGCGGCATCATCTCCGATGGCTCCAATGGCTTCGATAATGGCAATCTGCAGCTCGTTCGATCCAAAGCCTCTCTTCGTACTGGCTTCCAGGAAGGCTTTTCTGAGGTGCACTAGAAAAGAGCGATCCGCCATCGCCCCCATGGAGTAGGCGGCGAATTCGCGTTTTTTGGTGTCTCCGCTGCTGAGAAGTTTTATAAGCGGTTTTTTGAAGCGGGAATCGCACAAGACTCCGATTCTGGGTATGATTTCGAACAGTTCCTCAACGTCTCCGGATTCTATGACTTCCAGACAATCCTGTATCATCTCTTCAGAGAAGCATTTCTTTTTCCGTTTTCCGGTTTTGTCTGCTTCCACCACTTTTAACCTGCCTGGATTCTTTCAAATATCCCGAAAACCGCGGATCAATTATACGATGAATAAATCTGTTTTTATAGAGAATTAAAGGAAATAGTTATTATTCGGCATTCCCGAGTCCAAGTGTTTACTGTGCATGCGGGCGCCATAATTAAAGTTTGCAGCCTAAGAGGATACCGGGCTCGAAATGACCGGCATTTTTTTGCCAAAGGGAATGTTCGGTAGGTGGATTATTCCTTGGAAGAAGGCGCTCCTGATTTTTCTCCGGATTGCACCTGCAGAAAACTTTTTTTACACTCTTCCGAGCAGAAATAGAAAACTCCTGTTTTTGTTTCGTGTCTCACCGCCAGCCTGGGATCCATATACATTCCGCATACCGGATCTTTAACCATATTTTTCCCGGATTCCGATCTTTTTCCGGAAGTGCCCTTTCTGTTTTTTACCCGGAAGATCGTCAAAAGCTGCCAGATGATCCAAACGGTAAGAATGATAAGTACTGTTCGAAAAACTAATGAAGTCATTGTCTTCTTCGTTGCCCGTCGCTACCTGACGGATGGTTTAAATTGCCGGATTCTTTGTTCTATTTCCGCTCTCTGCG
>DKBB01000187.1 GCA_002451015.1 Acidobacteria bacterium UBA6911 | reverse complement strand
GACTCTCCTGCAGCAATCTTTCAAAAATTTGAAACCATTCGCAGAATTATCGGGAGGTAGAATAGCCGTATTTATTCCTCTTTTCCCAGATCCCGGAATACTTCCTTGTCGTCCAGAGAGGCAGAAACCGAAGCCGGATTGGATTCGTTCCTCCCGATTTCTATTCCGATGACCTCTCCCGAAACGATCAGTTCTACACGGCGGTTCTTCTGCCTTCCTTCTCTGTTGGCATTCGATGCTACGGGCACGGAATAATTTTTACCCACAGAGGTGACAGACGAATCCGGGATTCCCTGGGAAATCAGATATTCCCGCACAGCATCCGCCCTTCGTTGCGAAAGCTCCTGGTTGAGTTCCAGGCTCCCGACATTGTCCGTATGGCCTTCCGATTCGATTATGAGTTCCGGATAGTTTAAGAGAATTCCTGAAATTCGGGCCAGTTTTTCGCGTGCCTCCTGACGCAGTGTATATCTCCCGGTGTCAAAAAGAACATCCGACATATTGACCACCAGGCCTCTTTCGGTGTCCCGGGTTTCCAGGACCATGCTGAATTGCTTGAGCAGTCTGGCTCTAAGGCGGGCTTTTTCTTCCTCGGCCATTTTCCGCTGCAATTCAGCCTCCCTGGCTGCGCTTGCCGATACCAAGGCGGCTTTTCGCGCCTCCTGTGCGGCTTTTCTGGCCTCTAATTCCACCGCCAGGGCACGCTGTCTTTCCGCTTCCGCTGCTGCGCGCAGGCCGGCCTCCTCNNGCTTTTTCCTGTTCCAGGAGGGCGTTGGCTCTTTCCGCCTCGGCCCTGGCTCTCTCGAGCTTTTCCTGCTCTGCCTTACGGCGTTCATTGGCCAGCATTTCCTCGTTCTGGCGCTGTACGGCAAGCGCGCGCGCATCCTCAGAGAATTGTATGGTCCGTCGTGCTGTGGAAATGATGTAATCCTTGCTTCCTTTGCGGTCCAGTGCGTTTTCAGCGGTTTTCAGACTGTCTTCAGCCTTGGAAAAAACCTCTCCGGCATACTCTTCGGCACCATTTGATCGGGCGATGCTTACGGCATTTCGAGCCTGATACATTTCGATCGGCGCTTTCTTCAGATCCAGGCTGAGAGCGAGAGGATTTACGAGCTTCTGGTAGCGTCCCCTTTCAGTCAGGGTGTAGGACTCAACCTTGTAAATCTTGGCAACGGTGTCGTCCCTTTTCTGGTTTTCGAGAACAACCAGTTCGCTCGGAATCCGGACTGCAAAGTAGGGTTCCGCGGTCAGGATCAGTGAAAAAACTTCCATCTGAGTGCGTACTTTCAGTTTGCCTTTCCCGTCCTTGTTCATTTGCACTTCACCCAGATTTTCCGCGCGCCCCTCGGTAGATACCGACCAAAGCACGAAGGTCAGAAACTCCGCTCCGAACCTTGTGGGCTCGGAAAGATTTTCAAACTTGGCGTCAACCTGGGAATAGCCTTTCTTGGCTTCGATTTTCGCCTCACCCCCGGCCACGGGCATTAAGTCCGTTCCTTTGAAATCGATTTTAGTCGCGCCGCCTCCGACCCGATAGGCGAAGGCCAGGGTGGACTTGGTAATCCCTGTCGATTTCCGTTCCATACCTTGATTATTTGGCTGTGCCTGGACAGCAACCGGCAGCACAAGCATAGCCAATACCCAAAATACGACGCATTTTTTGTAGGACTGAATCATTTGTTTCTCCAAATTTATGCAAAAATGCAGTATTAAAAAGAAAGCATTCTAGAATTATTCATCGGCTCATCCGGCAATTCGGTTTACAAATGAAAATCCCGGCAATCCTTTACACGATTTATGCATACTCTTTCGGGGATATCTTTAGGAGGCGTCTCGTATCATGCAATTCATTGGAGGAAGATGGATGTTTCAACAACGCTGTGCTCAAAAAGCATTGAACATTGCCGTCACGATTTCATTGGCCCTATCGGTTTTTTGGCAGACACCGGCCTTCGCGGAAGATTGCGACCGCGAATGCCTGGCCGGCATGATGACGCAGTTTGTCGATGCCCTCGTGGCGCAGGACCCCTCAAAGCTGCCCTTGGCCGACAAGGTCCGCTTTACCGAGGACTCAAAAGCCCTGAAGCTCGGCGAAGGGTTGTGGCAAACCGTGACGGCGAAAGGGGAATTCCGCCAGGACTATCTGGATACGGAAAAGCAGATCGCGGCCACCCATATACTGCTGCGTGAAGACGAAAACCAGGTGCTCTATTCCGCGCTGCTTTATGTCAAGGACGGGAAGATCACGGGTATCGAGACGCTGGTGCAGCGTGTCACACCCGAATCCCGTTTTCAGCCGACGGAACTTGGTGCGCCGATCCGGGGCATGAATGATCCGGTCCCGGCAGGCAGGAAACAGTCTCGCGAGTCGATGATCGAGACCGCCCTCACCTACACCGAAGGGCTGCGCATCGGCAATTTCACGGACGGGGGAACGCCTTTCGCGTCTGAAACTTACCGTGTCGAAAACGGGGTGATTACCGCCGGGAAAGGCTGCGGCGGCCCCGATTGCGGCATGACCTCGCAAAGGATCATGCTGCACCCGAGTATCATTGCCAGCGTTGCCGCCGTGGATGAGGAAAACGGCGTCGTGCTTTTGTGGATGAATTTCGGGCACACCGGTTCCTCCTACGGCGAAGGCAACGCACTGGTGACTTTCGAGGCCTTCAAGGTGTGGGGCGGTGAGATTCATGCCATCAACGCCTTCTTCCGCGGCCTGCCGGTGGCGACCGCGCGCTTTTGGCCATCGTCCGACCCGATTCCAAAGTGAGTGCAATCACCGCTCCTAAAAACACCGCTCAGGAATGCCCAATTTATTTCACCGGCGAACCGTTCCATTCATTCTTCAAACCGGTCAGGGACAATAAACGGGAAAAACGCTTGCCGGGAAAGAGGCTGGCAATGTTAAACTTTCCCCATCGGCTTCGGTATAAAACGGCTCCTGATTCTCCGGCCCATGTGTCCCGCTTCCGCTGACGCCCTACACCGTCGCTGCAGCAGAAATCCGGTTGGAAACACGGGCCAGGGAGGATAAACCAATGAAGCGGCTTTCGGCTCCGGTTATCCCTACACTGCTGTGCCTGAGCCTTTTTTGCAGTTGGCGCAAACGGAAATGAAAGGATGGATGCAATGGCGACTCCGGGATTCGCAGGTAAAATTCTTCTGGTCAATCTGACCACCAAACAGATCCGTTCGTTGGATTCAGCCAAATATGAACCCTATGGAGGGGGCCACGGTACGGCTGCCGCCATTTTCTGGGATCTCTGTGTTGCACCGGGCGATTGGGATCTTCAGGATGCGTTCGATCCGAGAAACGCCGTCTCCCTCATGACCGGGCCGCTGGCCGGGACCGGAATCTCCTTTGCCGGCAGGACAAGCGTTTCGGGTCTGTCGCCGCAGTGCTGGCCCGTCAATTGGTTCTGCCACAGCAATTTTGGCGGCAGTTTCGCCCCCATGCTTAAAATGGCCGGCTGGGATGGCGTCGTGGTTGTCGGCAAAGCGGACCTTCCCGTTTACATCAATATCGAAGACAGCAGGGTCACTATCGAAGATGCCGGAGACCTGTGGGGTCTTTCGGTATGGGAAGCCCAGGAAGAAATATGGAAAAAAGCACCCGTCCGCTACGGTTCCGAATGGCAGAAGCTGGGAGACAGTTATACCACGCAAAGACCCGCTATCGTTGCCATCGGCCCGGCAGGCGAGAACAAAACCCGGATAGCATCCCTGATTCACGCGGGAGGCTCCGGCGCCGGGCAGGGAGGGTTCGGAGGGGTTTTCGGATCCAAAAACCTGAAAGCCATTGCCGTCGTCGGCACCGGCAGCATAAAAGTGGCCGATCCGGTTGGAGTGAAAAGCGCCAAAGAGTGGTGGGAGACGAACTGGCCTCCGGGGCCCACTTTCCCATTTCTGCCCGGAGCCGTGACCGCCAGTTGCCTGGGTTGTATCCGGGGTTGCCGCAACAGAAACCAGGTTTACGGAAAGGATTCTGACAACTGTGCCGAGGCGACCTGGTACAGCGTTGCGCCGCCCCACAAGCCCACGCCGACCCTGGATCAATGGAAAGCCAGCGATTATGCCCAGAAACTGGGGCTGAACGCTTTTGAAATCTGCTTCATGGGCCCCATGAGTTTTCCCAGCCCGGAAGGATTCCCGATACAGCCGGCACTTCCCGCATACACCGGAATGGGCTGGTATCTGAAAAAGATGTACGACTTCGGAGTCATCGGCCCCGGCAAAGAGGTGGATACCTCCCCGCTCCCGATGGAAGATTATGAAAAGGTGGAGTTTGCGGAAATTTACGCGCTCGCCATCGCCAAGCGCATCGGCATCGGGGACCTTCTGGCGGAAGGCACCGTCCGTTTTGCAGAGAAACTGGGAAGGTTGCCGGAAGATTTTGATGTCTGGCTGCGTCTCACCGCCTGGGGATATATGGACCATCTGTCGATGCCGGGCGTCGAGTGGGCTTACGGCAACATGATGGACTCAAGGGATATCAACAATCACGACATGTCCCTGGGGCCCAAAGAGGGATTGACCTGTGAAGAGTTCGTAAAATTGATCGCGGAAAGGACGGAACCCTTCCACGATCCCTTCTGGTTCGATTACAGCTGGCAGGGTGAGCAGGCCTACAAAACCGGCATCTATTCAGACCACAAGGCGCAGTTTGTGGCATGGCACCAGCACTACGCCACATACTATAAGGAATCGGTTCTGTTCTGCGATTGGGGATTCTCCAACCTTTTCAATCAGGCCAGTCCCGACGGCAGAGGGTACACGCCCGAAGCCGAGACCCGCTTTCTCAGAGCCGTCACCGGAAGAGATCACACGTTCGCCGACGGCATTGAAATAGGCCGGCGGGCCTGGAATATGAAAAGAGCCATCTTCACCATGCAGGGCAGGCACCGGAACCAGGAAAAGTTCGGAGGTTACATGTACAAGCCCGGAGCCTCATACTGCGGATTTTCGGGGGGCTTCCCGATATATGACGGCTCGAAATGGGAGTGGAAAAGTATTCGGGAATTGTACCTGGACGAAAAGGGGTTCGAAAGGTGGAAGACGGCCTTTTACAACGTTGAAGGATGGGATCCCGACTCGGGTTTCCCAAGGCGAAAAACCCTGGAAGATCTGGGAATGCAGCATGTAGCCGATCTGCTTGATGCCAACAACAGACTGGGATCGGCATAGGCGAACCAGGGAGGTAAAACTGTCCGGCTCCCCGCTCTGACCCGGTGCTTTCGATTTCAGAAAACTGTGTAGGATGAAGACATTATCTCGATATCTCCGGTGCATTTTCCCCATCCGGAGATAACTTCTTTTCCCACCCTGCCGCCTTGCCGGGTTTGCCCCAAACGACGCAGAGCTGAATGATTTGATGGATCGACGGTTTTCGGAAAGAAGGCCGCTATGCCTTTCCCAAGGCTCTCAGAACTTTATCCGGAGTAATGGGAAAATCGAGAACCCATTGACCGGTCGCATTGTAGACAGCCGAAGAAGTGATCGCGGAGAGGCTGGCGCCGATATTCTCGCCGATTCCGTAGGCGCCGTAGGGAGCATAACCCAGGTGGCTTTCGTGAAGAATACAGTCAACAACCGGGTAATCGTTCATTGTTCCCAGGTGGTAATGGATGTGATCGAAATTCAGCCCCACTCCGGTCTGCGGGCAGTAGATTTTTTCTTCGGTTGCACTTCGGCCGAGTCCCATGACGGCCCCGCCGTACTGCTGTCCCATGGCACCGCGGGGATTGAAAATGTGACCGATGTCATTCACACAGACAATGTCGGTCACTTCAACCAGGCCGGTCTCGGTGTCCACTTCCACTTCGATAAAGTGGGCCTGCCTGGCCATAACCAGCGGCTGATTGTCCTGACTTCCGAACGCGGGCATCATTATCTGGTTGCGGGTGTTGGGGTGGGAGATGAAAGATTTGTCATCCAGGAAGCCGCCGCCGATTTCCCGTAACGGCATTATTTTATCGGGATTCGCTTTATCGTAAATATGGCTGTCCCGTATATCGAGGTCCTCCGGCTTCCTGTTTGCAAAGGGGGAACTCGAGCCAAACATAAATCCCGATTGCGGCTGCGAAGCAGCGGCGCGCAGGATTTGTTGTTTTAATTCTCTCGCGGCGACTATCAACTGATGTGCGGCATTGACGGTGCCGCTCGATCCGGACGGTTGCGCGAGGTAAAAAGCCCCATTGTCCGAACTCCGCTCCTGCAGCACCGTATCCTCGTATTTCAAGCCCAGAGTGGACGCGACGCATTGCCGAAAGGCACTCTCGGCATCGACTCCCATGTCGCAGCGCGCACCCACAATCGTGACCTTCCCGTCCCGGAGAAACAAACCTGCCTGGGAGGGGAATATGGACATCGTACCGGCGCCCCAATGCCACTGGTTGACCGACGTAAAACCCAGGCCGTGCATTTTCCCGTTCGCCAGCTTCTTTTTGCCGGGATCATGCCATTTTCGATCCCAGTCGATCGCCTTTTTGCCTTTTTCAATGACCTCTTTAAGGCTTTGCCGTCTGGAGAAACCATTCTCTTTTTGATAGTTCGTAACCCAATCCCAGTCGTGGCCGCGACAGCCGTCATTTTTCAGCGCGACTTCGGTCGGATCCAGATTGCATGCGGCGGCAACCTGATCGAACATCACGTTGTGGGGCACACAGGAGGCGGCGCCGTGCCGGAAACACGCCTGATGGCCCCGGTTGATCAGCGCCCACGTTTGAGTTCCGCGAATGTTGGGGATTGCCGTGCACTCGTAGGTTTTATCGACGGCAGGATTTCTCACTCCCGCCATATGCCAGTGATACGCGGTTATCGTACCGTCCTTCTTTGTCCCTACCTTGCAGGTATAGGTGCCGGCTTCGTCGCCGCCGCAATAGAAGCTGCTTTCGTCATACAGCAGCTTTACCGGCCTCCCGTTCGCTCTTCTGGCCAGAACGGCGGCGATTCGAATAAACAATGCGGAGTAAGCCAGCCAGGAAATGCCCCCGAACCACGAACCCTGATAGGGATATCGCACTTTGATTTTGGACCAGTGGGCAAATGCAAGCGACGGACGCCCTCCCCTGGAAGGCACGTACTGTCCCATCAAAACCGGGTTGGAACTCAAGGTGCCTTGCGGATTTCCCTGATCGTGCACCCAGAGGTCAAGAAACTCCCCCTGCCATTGCGCCACGCATGCCATGGCTTCGACCCCGGCCGGGGAGTTCATCGCCCGCTTGATCTCGTATTCGATGATTGTATCCGCTTCGGCGAAACCCGCTTCGACGTCACCGATTTCCCGTTCATCGATCGCAACGATATTCGGCTCTTTGGCTCCCCGGGGCTGACGTATCACTTCGGGCATTATCTTCGGGGCGTCCGGTTTTGCCGAATCTTCCATAT
>DKBB01000004.1 GCA_002451015.1 Acidobacteria bacterium UBA6911 | reverse complement strand
AAAAAAGACGGGACCATCACGGCCTGCCACTGGCACGTTGTGGGCCCGAGAAACGCGGTCATGGAGAAAACCCATGAAAGCACCAAAATTCCCAATATCCTGGGCACCCACGAGTGGCCCCTGGTCAACAAGGGGCACCTGATCTGTATCCGGCACGGCTCCCACAGTACCGTTCCGCACAATGTCATGTTCGACCGCGTCGCGGCCGAATTCGGCCTGGACCCGGTGGAGGTGGCTCTCATCAACGACGGCAGCCGTGGGCACGACTGGGAATGGATCACGCGTTACCAGGAAGAGAACGGTTTTCCAAAGAGGTGGAGCCTGAAAGAAGTGGTCGAGAAAGGGAAGGCAGCCATCGACTGGGACAGAAAATGGCACCAGCCGGGCACGAAAAGGCTCCCCAACGGGAAGATGCACGGCATGGGATTCGTGTCGATCAACGAGTGGACCTGGCAGGCGCCGGAACCGGCGACGTCCTTTGCCTGTTTGATGCTGCGCAACGGTATCGTGGCGATCGTGGGCGTGCGCAGCGACATCGGGGTCGATACCGAATCGGGGGCGCGCCATATCGTGGCTTCCGAGCTCGGGCTGAAATTTGAAGACACCGTTGTACATCAACGGCGGTCGGACAACAGCAGCTTTTATATGTGGCAGCCGGGCGGTTCCTTTTCGACCGCTTTTATCAATACGCAGCTTGTGCTGGCGGCCAGGGAGTTGAAAAAGAAACTGCTGGAATATGCCGTGACACCGACACCGGCATACAACTCCAGCCACTTTTTCTATAACCCGGGGCCCGCAGCTTTCCCCGGCAAGAAGCCTGAAGATCTCGACATCAGGGACAGCTATGTTTTCGAGAAGGCAAACCCCTCGAACAGGAAAAGTATCCGGGAAGTGGCGGACATTTTCTGGGAGGTCGATCCTGCCATCACGCATCCTGTGGTCGGCCGGGTCGATTCGTTGACCGTGGACGGTCATCCCGATCCCACTTTGTATGTCATGAGCCGCCAGGCGCATTTCATCGAGATCGAGGTGGATACGGAAACCGGTTTCGTCGACGTGAAGAACATTGTCTGCGTCAACGACGTCGGGCATCTCTTCAATCCCCGGGGCGCGGCGGCGCAGCAATACGGCGGCGTCTACATGGGCATGGGCCGAAGCGGGACCGAAGAGCACGTCTGGTGCCCGAATACGGGCGTCGCGTTGAATTTCGACATGATCAACTATAAAATCGGTACGATGAACGACTATCCCGCGTCGAAGGTCCTGACCAATGAAAGCCATCTCGGCTACGCTGCTTTCGGAGCCTGCGGGATCGGCGAGAATGTCGGCGCTTCCATGTCGGGGATCACGGTCTCGGCGATCTACAACGCGACGGGGAAATGGGTCATGGACTACCCCACAACACCTGACAGGGTGCTGAGGGTGCTCGGAAAAGTATAAAACTGGAAGTGAAGAAGCCGGAAGTCAGAAGCCAGAATAGCCCCTTACGGTAAGTGTCGATGTTGCTCTCAGTGTTGAGAGTCGTGTGAGCGTGACCCGCTTTCGCTGGTGTTGTTCGTGCCGATGATGGATGAATGGCGAACAGACGGGCTAAGATCGCCTGGCTGGGGTGAAAATAGAAATGCAAGTTGGATTCCTTTTTAACCTGTTTAGATAAAATTATCTCGCCGAATAGGCTATATAGCCTTCTTTGCCAACCATGAATCGATAATTTGCTGCCACCTTTGTTATTATTAATTAATGGATGAAAGATCATGCCTGGTACGTCGGGGATTCCACCTGTCCGTATTCACTGTTTCCTGGAATGTTATTGAGGGTATTATCGCCATTGTCTCCGGGCTCTTAGCGGGTTCAGTGGCGCTTGTAGGATTCGGCATCGATTCCTTTGTCGAGTCTACGAGTGGCATTGTCGTCGGCTGGCGATTTTCCTATGAAATGGGCGGCCGGTCCCGGGAGAAAAATGAAAAGGCAGAGTTATGGGCCTCACGTATTACAGGATCTCTCCTGCTTATCCTCGCGATTTACCTTGTGCTCGATTCCGGCAGACGCTTGTTCGGATTTGGCCGGGAGCCGGATCCCAGCCGGGTAGGCATAGCCCTGACCGTAATTTCCCTTGTCATAATGCCTGTCCTGGCGAAGGCGAAACTGAAGCTGGCCGGGCAGGTGGGCAGTAAAGCGTTGCGCGCCGACGCCTATGAAACGGTTGCGTGTGCCTGGCTTTCACTCACGACACTCGCCGGTTTGACCCTGAACGCGGCATTCGGATGGTGGTGGGCCGATCCTGGCGCCGCTCTTGTGCTTGTTCCCCTCATAGTGCGAGAGGGCCTGGAAGCACTCCGCGGAGAAGAAGACGAGGATTAAAACATCGTATGACCGAAGAAACGTGCGAACGTGCTAACGTGACAAGCCTTCGCCCCGGTAAGATGTACTTTTGATAATCGTTAAAAATGGTACCCGGTTATTAATGCATCAATTTTACGGCAACTGTTTAACAGCAGAAACAAAAATAGAAATTGTGAATTAATAACCTGGCACCATTTTCCTTTGCCATGATTTTCCATTCATCTATCAAATACCCTCATTCTTGGATGAGGGCTTTTTACGCTCACACGTTCACACGAAAGTGCTTCAGCCTTCCGGGTCGAAGCCTTATCACTTTATTAGGGATACTAATGAATGGCTGTCTTTTCCATTTTCTCCCCGTTGCTCTTCGCTGCGGTAAAAACGGAAGAGAATTTACAAGCCTGCTTCGATCCATAACGGGATGATGTTGTGCTATGGTGGACGTACAGGTTGAATATAAGGTTGCGCCGGCCTGTTAGTGAAGGATATCCTGAGATGGAAACATTCAGGATCCGTTTTGATGCAGCATTGTGTTTGTATGAAATACCGGATAGAGAGCGGCCGGAACCATTTGCTGAAATATTTCTTCATTTTTGGGAATATATATGTTGCGGCGCTTTTATTGTAAGCGTAGATTATGGGGCAATAAAAACCGGAGGAATTGGGATGACAGAGTCCACAAAATCCAAGGAACCACGTGGAAAAGTAACCATTAATTCGGAATTGTGCAAGGGATGTGGATTCTGCATTGAATTCTGCCCGTCCGATGTTCTTGATTTCTCGAATACATTCAACGCCAAGGGATATCATCCGCCGAGCGCGGCAAGACCTGAAAAGTGCACGGGATGCGACCTTTGCGGAATTTATTGCCCTGATTTTGCAATTTTTGGAGTTTTAATAAAAGCAGTCGCTTGAAAGGAGGCTCATTGAAAGCCGATCCCAAGGGAGTTATGACGGGAGCTCACTTTTTGGACGGAGATCATGCCTGTTGCGAAGGCGCTCTTTCCGCAGGGTGCCGTTTCGTCGCGGGATATCCCATAACGCCGTCCACGGAAGTTGTAGAGAGAATCGCCGCCCGTTTTCCGGCCGTGGGGGGCATGTTTATTCAGATGGAGGATGAAATCGCTTCATCCATAGCGATTCAGGGCGCCGTTTGGGGAGGAGCGAAGGCCATGACCGTCACCTCGGGGCCCGGATTTTCCCTTATGATGGAGCACATCGGGCTGGCCGTAATGCTGGAAACGCCCTGCGTTTTTGTAGATGTGCAGCGCGGCGGACCTTCGACCGGTCTCCCCACGTTGCCGGGCCAGGCGGATATGATGCAGGCGCGCTGGGGCAGTCATGGCGATTATGAAATTATCGCATTCTCCCCAAGTTCTCCCCAGGAATGCTACGACCTGACAATTGAGGCTTTTAATATGGCCGAAAAGTATCGTGTGCCCGTAATGATGATGCTGGATGAATGCGTCGGGCATATGACGGAAAAGGTCGTCATTCCCGAGGCCGACACGATTGATATTGTTGATCGACAGTATACTACGGCAAAGCCCGGAGAATACCTGCCGTATGAAACAAAAGGAAACTGGGTGCCTCCCATGGTTAAGGCAGGGGACGGTCATTATTTTCATGTCACCGGATTGACCCATGACGAGAGGGGCTACCCGGTCATGAACGCGGAAGCCCAGGAAAAATGCGTCCACCGAATCGTGAACAAGATAAGGGAAAACGCTGAGTCGATTGTTCACCTGAGGGAGACAGATATAGAGGACGCGGATGTGGTGGTTGTCTCTTACGGGATTACTTCCAGAGTGGCCCTCAAGGCTATTTCCATGGCAAAGGCGCAAGGGATCAAAGTGGGTCATCTTAGACTGATTACCGTATGGCCGTTCCCTGAAACCCGTATCCGCCAACTGGCCGAACTGGGCAAAGCGTTCGTTTTACCGGAGCTCAATTACGGGCAGGTGTTTCTTGAACTGCAGCGTGTAGTGGAGGGCAGAAGCCGATCGTACCTGATTCCTCATGGAGGGGGAACCGTGCATGATCCGGAGGTGATCTTCCAAAAAATCAAGGAAGCCGTTCAAAATAAATCGTCATAGGGAGATAGAATCGTGGAGCCAACGAATCCGGTTTTGGATTACCTCAGGATGGATCGTATCCCGCATATCTGGTGCCCCGGCTGCGGGCTTGGAACTGTAGTGAACTGTTTCGTCCGTGCGATAAAAAACTGCGGCATTGAAAGGAATCTGATCAGCGTTGTGTCAGGCATCGGCTGCACCGGCAGAATGGCAGGATACCTGAAGCTGGACAGCTTTCACACTACCCATGGACGTCCGATCCCTTTTGCGACCGGGCTAAAGCTGGCCAATCCGAAATTAAAAGTGATTGTATGCAGTGGCGATGGAGACCTTTTCTCTATAGGGGGCAATCATTTCATTCACGCCGCCCGGAGAAACACGGACATGACGATCATCTGCGTCAACAACTTTACCTACGGAATGACAGGCGGGCAGGTTACGCCGACCACGCCGATTGAAGCCATTGCCTCCACCACCCCCTACGGGAACACCGAGGATCCCTTTAATCTGCCGCACCTGGCGGATTCCGCCGGCGCCGTTTACGTCGCACGCTGGACGACATTCCATGTTCGGCAGTCGATCAAAGCCATAAAAGAAGCCGTCCAGAAATCGGGATTCAGTTTCGTAGAAATCATCAGCCCCTGCCCGACTCTTTATGGGAGAAGGAACAAACTGGGCGACGGCTTGGAGATGATGCGGGCTTTCAAGGAACAAAGTACGGTTAAAAACGGCGCGGATACCCGCGAGGTCGGACTGGACTTCAAGGGCGGCATCGTTTGCGGGAAATTCATCGATCGTGAGAGGCCCACCTATCTTGAGCGGTATAATACAAAAATGGTGGCCCGGTTGGGAGCTTCCTACAAACCATACGAGGGGGTATTATGAGCGCGACCGAAATCAAATTCAGCGGATTCGGCGGCCAGGGCGTTATACTTGCCGGAATAATATTCGGGCGCGCCGCCAGCATTTACGACAACAAATTTGCGACACTTACCCAGAGTTTCGGCCCGGAGGCCCGTGGCAGCGCCTGTAGTGCCCAACTGATTGTCTCCGAGGACCGCGTGCTGTATCCGTATGTTACCAAGCCCGAAATTCTGATGGCCATGTCGCAGGAAGCCTGCAATAAATTTCTGCCGGAAACGACGGAAAACGCCACCATCATTATCGAGGAGGAACTGGTCAAGCCCCGGGGGCTGAAGCCGAAGATGAAGCTGTACGGCATCCCGGCTACGCGGATTGCCGAGGAGTTGGGGCGCAAGATGATCCTGAACATTGTCATGGTGGGATTTTTTACCTCAGTAACCGGGCTGGTAAGTTACGAATCAGCCAGAGAAGCCGTGAAGGCATCCGTACCACAGGGGACGGAAGTCATGAATCTGAAAGCCTTCGATCGCGGATACCAGTACGGGGAAAAGCTGAAATAAAGCCGTTACAAGTTCAACGTTAAAACGCTCGACCAGCAACAGGATCCCATAGCTTCTATCCTAATCAACTTCACGCCAGACATTCAGGAGCGGGAAATAGAGGGCCGTGCGTATCGGCCGGCTCTCCATTAACCCGACAAGCGATCGATATCTCATCAATTGCTCGCGATAGCGAGCACACTCATTGTCCAAGAAATCTTCAATTCCAGCACCTTCGTGTAAACTGGATTTATATTCGATGATCCATCGAACATTCTGATCGTCAACAAGTGTCCGGTCTATTCTTGCACTAACTATCCGGCCTTCCAAGACTCCGCAAATTGAGTATTCACATGCAGAATCACTGTGCGTACCAAGAAGCCATTTTCCACGTTCATCCTTTATTGCACGTGAAAGTGCAGCCGCAACACGATCCACAGCTTTCGGTATTTCGCTTGCAGGCACACCCAAGGATGCAAGCGCAGACAAATACGACCGCCTGTTTTTTTGAATCTTATCCTCATTCCACCGGGAAATGCCGTCATCTGCTATGTGCTTCAGCGCCTGGTGTACAACAGTCCCTATGTGCCTTAATGTATCGCCGACCCAATGAAAACTCACAGCGCTTTCATCGCTGTCACCCGGAATTGATTTCCCTGTCCCCTCAACACTTGCAGGCAAATCCGGCAAATTCCAATCAAGCGAAAGGCGTCCGATTGCCTGGGGTACGCGCTCCGTACTGGGTAGTTCGGATTCGGTTGATGGCAACTGCGCAGCAAGGGCGGTTTGAAATTCCCGCTCGGCCACGGCCCACATGCAGTTCAGGAGGGAGCCGGAGGCCGGTTTCTTCAATTCAAATTCGTCATCCTTAATGCTGCATCCCGTATGCCCGAAGAGGTGCAGCTCCGATTTGGCCCTCGTCGCGGCGACGTACAGGAGCCGTCCCGCTTCGTGAGCGGATTTGAAAGAATCCACACGTTTCAGGTACTTGTAGGTTTTGTCTTCTTCAGCGCCGGTTGCGTGAACAGGTGCGATCAGAAGGTCCGTTTCTTTATTGAGACGGGGGCGCTCCAGCCACAACATCAGGCGCTTTTCGTCGGCCCTTGGTTGGCGGCCCAAGCCGGGCACGATCACCACGTCGAACTCCAGGCCCTTGGCTTTGTGGATAGACATTATCTGCAAAGAGTCGTCCGCCTCGGAATCGGGACGGGCGTAAAGATCCCGGATGCGCTGCTCGAATTTGTCCAGATCCAGCATCCCCCCATCATCCATTTCCTCGAGAAGATCAAAAAAGACATAGGCGTTCTCTATTTCAACGGCTTTTTTCGTGCACGCCGGTCCGCCCAGGGCAAGCCACACTCCCTCGATGCGGGAACGCAGCGAAACGGGCCTTTTCTCCAGGGCGGTTTCCATTATCGGAAGGATACGGTCGAGCCTCTTTCGTCCATCGGCACCCAGCGATTGGATCCTGGCTTCGTCCCTCATGAGGTCCAAAATCGCCGACACACGATCATCCCAGGCAATTGTATGCAGTTCCTCCAGGGTCATCCCGCACCAGGGCGCCCTCAGGAGGGAAAGCCAGGCCACGCGGTCGGCGGGGTGCAGCAGCGCACGCGTCAACGCAGTGAGATCGCTGACGACGGGTTCTTCGGCCAGGGGATCGATATCGACGGCCCGGAACCTTAAACCTTCCGTACGCAAAGCGGGAAGTATCGAGGTCAAATGGGTGCGGGCCCGAACGAGAATGGCTGCTTTTTTCCCTTTTACCAGAGCGGAACGGACAATTTGCACTAACCGGGCGGCTTCAGCTTCGTCATCGCGACCAATAAAAGGGTGCAAGGTGACGGCAGGATCTGCTTTTGGAGCGCGAATCGAATCCGAAGCGCAAAATGGTATGGCACCGGTCGTAATATTCTCCACCTCCGGCATAACGTCGGTGAACGAGTCGTTCACCCAATCGACGANNCCGCGGCAGGTTTTCAGAAAAAGGCCGACTTCCGCTTCACGGAAGCGGTAGATGGACTGCATGGGGTCCCCCACGGCAAAAACCGTCCGCCCGTCCCCGTTTTTCCATTTGGCCGTAAGCGCTTCCAGGAAGGAGTACTGACTGACCGAGGTGTCCTGAAACTCGTCAACCAGAATGTGCTCGATTTGGCGATCCATACCGTGATTGGAACCGGAAGGTCCGTTTTGATCATCAAGGGACCGTCGGGCGGAAATGGAGACTTCCACGAAATCCGCCGCATTCCGTGACCGGAAAACGTCCTTCAGATTCTCAACCGCCACCGGCAGGAGCTTCACCATCGATTCCAGGATGTTCCATTGGATTTCGGTAAACTGAAGGTCCGGGAGATGCCGCAGTTCGTCCAGGGAAGAGCGGAAAACCTCGTTTTCTGCAAGATCTTCTATTAATTGAAGGCATTGCTTCTTCAACAGTTTTTCGGTAGCAGGGAAACCGTTATTGACGTTGATGGATTTCCGCCAGGTCCCAGTTGTTTTTGCAAGGAACGTATCCATGATACCCAACCAGGCGTCAAGATTGTCTGCGCCCGGAAGCTCCGTTAGGTCGATGCACGCCCTGGCCAATCCCTCCCTGTTGTCGTTCACGAGGTTGGCTCCCGCGGCAGCGGTTATGGACACAATATCCGCGGCCTTGTCTTCGGGCATGGCATTCCTGGCATTTTCAACGGCATCCTGTGCGACGTTGCGCAGGGCGCGCGCCAACGCAGCCCTGCTGTTTTCCGGGTCGGTCGATTCAATGTGGCGAAGCCACTGGTCTCTCCTGGCCAGCATGCCCACGATCAAATTTTCCAAAACCTGGTAATTATTGTCCACGTGCGAGAGGAGCGCTCCGACATCGGCAGACCATTCGTCTTTCTCAACAAGATCAACGGTAGAACGAGCTGCCTCCCGGTACAATTCTTCCGCGTCTTCGACAATCTCGGGTGTTCCGCCCAACCGGGAAAGCCACGGCATCCGGCGCACCAGCGCTGCGCAGAGTGCATCGATGGTCTGGATGCCGAGTCTCCCGGGATTTATCATAAGATCCCACCCCAGGTTTTCGCTTCTTTCCCGGACCTTGCGGGCCAGATTCCACGTGAGGGTTTCGTGAGGCTCGGCAGGGCACTCTTTATCCGAATTTATCAGTGCCGTCACGATGCGCCGGCGCATTTCCCCGGCCGCCTTGCGGGTGAACGTAATCGCTATCACCGCTTCCGGAATGCTTGCGATGCCCAGTAAAGTCAGATATCGCTGTATGAGCAGCTCTGTTTTTCCCGAACCGGCAGGAGACTGCACGATGAAAGACTTAGTGGGATCGAGGGCCCTCGCTCTTTGTTCCAGGTCGGGAATCTTCATTGGGCAGCATCCTCTTCGATTGCGACGTTCAGTTCGGCCCTGCGGCAGAGGCAGGCCAGGTGGCAGTACCGGCACTGCCTATTGGGATCGCTCGGATCCACTTTGGCGCGCCCCGCCCTGAAATCGGACCCGATTTTTTCCAGCACGGTACGCCACTCGCTTACCTTTGCCGCCAGATCCACCGGTGCGCATGGCGGCATAGCCACGTCATTGTCCACAAGCCCCAGAAAACGCATATCTCCAGTCCTTACCTGGGCAAACAGAACACCCGCCAGGGGCTTTTCGTGAATGGTACTGTAAAGCGGCAATTGAGGCTCCTCCGGCCGTTCCGAATCCCAAAATTTCAGGTATACATCCCCGGTCTTGTAATCAATGATCATTTCTCTTCCGTCCTCCAGCCGGTCTACACGGTCAATCTTGACCTTGAAGCGGATGCCGCTGACTTCCGCATACTTTTCCTCCTCGGGCCGGATGACCTCGAAAGGCGGCCGTTTTTTTTCGATTTCCAGCCAGCCGGTTATTAACTGCCGCAGTCTATCTCTCTCCAGTGCGGCGAAACTCTTCGGTAGGGCGCTTCCACGATTCCATTCAAGGTGGTTTATCGCTGCGTCAACTGAATTGTCAACAATCTCGTCCAGGTTCCGGCTGGAGCAAAGGGCCTCGTGTGTTTTAAGCTGTTTCCAGACTTCTTCGAGAACAGCGTGGACGAGAGTACCCCGCTCGCTGGGGTCCAGTCCCGGGGCCGGAGACTCGAGTTTATCCGCCCCCAATCGAAGTTCGGCAAATGCGCGGAACGGGCATCCGGACTGGTACCTGAAAACGCTCGATCCGCCCCGCTGCCGGGCCGTTTCACCTAAAGGCGGGGCCCATTCATCAACGAAAGTTTCAACTTTCCTCGATTCCCGGATCGCTTCAGTAACCGACGTGCCGCTAAACAGATTCAGGTCTTGGGCTTCAATGCGGGGAATGTCTGCAATCAAGGGGCTGGCATCAAGATCGCGGTCCTCCGCTCTCACTGGATAACTCAGAACCACGTTGCTTCCGCTTGAAATGAGGCGCCTGGTTATCAGGGCAGCGAACTCCAGCTCTCTCTCCGGCGAACTCCTCGGGATTCCCTTTTCCCGTTGCAGGCTGATCGGGAGGAACGGGTTCGGATTGCACGGTCCCGGCCAGTCTTCATCATGGAGACCCGCAACCCAGAGATGGTCAAAGGAAAGACCGGAGGCCTCGAGCATTCCGAGAATCTGCACCGGCGCCTCACCGGTTTCAGGCTGAAACATCAGATTGCCTGCTAAGCGTTTCACCACAGAAACGGCTTCTCCTCCTGTCATTTTTTCCCCGGTCAAAGCGGTCGAGGCGAAGTTCGACAGAAGCTCAGTCCAGGCCTGCATCGTTTGAAATTCAATACTGTTCAGCGGGCGTTCACCGGGCCACCCAAAGGCTTCCAGCACGGCAGAAAATGTGTGACTCCACGACACTGCCGTTTGAACCGACGATGATTTGCCGCCCACTCCCAGCCATTTTTCAAGAATTTGCTCCAACCGCGGGCAAGCCGGGTCACTCTGCCTGCACAGTCGAAGGACGTTTGAAACCGGCACCCGGTTTCCACAATACTGCCGGAGGCGTTTGTCGAGCAACGCCCTGCCGGTGTGTTCCGTATCCGCGCCAAGCAGGTAAGAGCTGCGAATAAGGTTGCTGATTGCACTCCACTCGTTCTCCCCTTGGGAAAGGCTCAGAAGAGCGAGTGCGCTTTTGATTATGGGATAGGACGAAAGAGCGTTGCCTGCAGAAATATTTATTAATCGGGACGGCTGAATTTTCCCCGGCAACTGTGCGGCCGGTTCAAGAATCCCGCGGAAAATACGTTCCACCCGGTTCCGTCGTGAAGCGAGGCCGGGGATAACAACGCCGATTATTTCCTGCACTCCGGATTCAAGCAGGGCACGCGCCCACCGCGCGGCCGCCTCAATTTCCTTTTCAGAATCAGGAAAGGGAATACGAACACTGCCGGTATTGGTTTCGGGCTTTTCATTTTCAAGTTTTCTAATACTGAAGCCTGACTTGGATGATGCCGCTAAGAAATCCTGTTGTTGGGGTGTCAATTCATCAAAGCCGGCTAAAAGGATGCCGGCAGGCAGCTGCAACTGCGGTATTGCATCCCTCAAAACATCGGCAACCCGGGCTTGCTCCAACCANNTTGCGACAGATCCAGTTGCCATTGGTTGGTGAGAAGCCATGCCTCCTGTGCGACCGATGCAGCATTGTGGGGTTGCAGCAACTCGCGGGATTCAGGAGAGTTTCGAATAACACGCTCCCAGAGAATTTGTTCCTGCCAGCTACTTAATAATGTTTGTGGATTTTCGCTTTTATAGAGCAGTTGCTGCCACAAATCAGCCATCCAGTCAGACCAGGTCAGTATTCGGGGGGATTCCCACGCGCTCAATCCCTTTGTTTGCTGGAATGTATTGAATTCCTGCCTTAGAGTGCGGGCAAGTCGCCGCGTTGCCGTGATTACCGTTCCCCCCTGTTGAAGAGCACTCAATACTTGTTCTTGCATGCAGAAGTCCTTAGATTTACAGGCAATCCGACAACGGTATCTGTTGCAGGCTCTCGAAAAGCCTTGCGATGCTCCCAAGACGTTGCGTCTTAGTTGTTGCATATGAACAATAGATATTACAAGATCAATGGCGCAGTTTTAACGTTCAAAATTCATATGTTCGCACCGGGGATTCCATAAAAATGATCTAAGCAACGCNNGTATTATGTTTAAAGAAGATGAGGTCAAGAAACTGCAGGCGCTGTTTGAAAGATTCACAAAAACGGTTGAATTTTCTCTCTACGGGACAGAAGAAAATAAATTCGGCCAAAAACTGGAAAACCTGGTTGCCGAGGTCTGCCGTCTTTCCGATGGAAAGTGTGTCGTCGTTAAAAACGCTCCGGATTCCGAAGCGCCTATTGCCCCGTGTTTTAAAGTGGGCCTGCGGGGACAATTGAATATCGTATACGGGGCTCTGCCCACGGGGCATCAGTTTCCGCCGTTTCTGAAAATCCTTGAAACACTTGGCTCTGCGGCACCCTCCGTATCGGGGGGTAAGGACATGCCGGACGGGTCCCGGGCAGAATTGCTGGTTCTCATCTCCGACAGTTGTCCCCGATGTCCGCTGGTGGTGGAAGCCGCAGGCATGTCTGCGTGCACGGATCCGGCCATTTTGACCTGTATCGCCGATGTCATGCAGTTTCAGGAATTCGTAAAAGAATACGCCATCCGGTCGGTTCCCGCTACGGTACTCGACCGGGAAATAGTACTGATAGGAGCTGTGTCGGCTGATCGGATAATGGAACTGGTCCGGAGCCGGGGAACTCCGAAGTTTGAAATGGAGAGGATCGGGTCGCTGATCGAAAGGCAGAATATTGAGGAGGCGGCCGGTCGTCTCGGAAGCGACGCGGGTCGTGCAGTTCTGCTGGATCTTTTAGAGGATGTTGAATTTTCCAAACGACTGAGTGCCCTTGTCGTTGTTGAGAAAGCGCTTGAAATTAATCCGGATGCGGTTCGGGCGATGGTGCCGTCGCTGCTGCCTATGCTGTCGCACGACGATGCACGCATTCGAGGGGATATCGCCGATCTGTTGGGTAAAATCGGAGATCCGCAGGTAATCCCGCAGTTGGAGTTCCTGACTCGCGATCCTGATCCGGACGTGGCAGAAGCCGCCGCAGACGCCCTCGAAGAGCTGAAAGGATAAAAAAATGGTACCTGGCACCATTCTCTATACCCTTTTTTGCGAAGGGTCCTGCAGTTTCCGCGTGGATGCCTGAGGCCGCCATTCACCGCTTGCAGGTTCCGGGAAGACGATGAAACGGCGGGCCAGGAAATTCGGGATCCACCCCGCCGC
>DKBB01000161.1 GCA_002451015.1 Acidobacteria bacterium UBA6911 | reverse complement strand
TCCCCTGGAGACGGTTCACCTCGGCGATGGCCGCATCGATCAACTCAGGGAAGGTCGTCGCGGTTTTCTTTACGATCCCGATTTCCACGGCTTCCTTAACCGTCAATCTTTCGGACTTGCCGATCATCGCGTGGAATTTCTCCGCAGCCTGGGGCCATTTGCGATACGGGATCACAACGCCGCCCATGCCCGGGATCATTCCCAGGGTGATTTCCGGAAGCTGCATGAAGGCCTTTTCCATCGCCACCATGCTGTGGCACCGGGTGGCCAGCTCCGTGCCGCCGCCCATGGCAAGACCGTTAAGAGCCGCAACGACCGGCTTGTTCATCTGGTCGATGTACTCAAGGACTTTCGAGTTTCCGCGCGACAGGGCCTGGCCCTTTTTGTGGTCGCCGAAAGTGGCGATAAATCCGCCGATATCGGCGCCGGCACAGAAGGCCTTGGGACCGTAACCCGTGATCACGAATCCTTTCACGGACTTATCCGCTTCACCCTTTTTCAGCTCGGCGAGGATTTCATTGCAGGTGTGATCGCTCAGCGCATTGGCCGCCTGAGGCCTGCGGATGGTGAGGATTTTCACCCCGTCCATCTCGTCGACCAGGATGTCCCGCGGAAAATCGACGTACTCTTCAATCGGCTTTGTGGGCTCCGGGAAACCGGGGCGCTCGGCAACGAATTTCTTCATGATACCGGCGACCTTTTCGGCGCCAAAACCCTTCATAAGGTCGAATATGCCTTTCTTGTAGCCGAGGGCGACCATGCTGCCGAAATTAAGATCGGAGCTGGTGCCGATGCTCTTGTCGGCGATATAGAAAGCCTGCGAGAATACACACCCCAGGAAGCGCATCCGGATCCACTCCGCGAGCTCGGGATCCACGTCGACCTTGGTCCGGGGCTTGTTGTATGTCCATGTGCCTACGGACAACAGCAGTTTGTTCGGCTTATAAGCGGGATTTTCAGCCATTCTCCGGGTCTGGGATGCATACGTCAGCGGATTGGTCATGATGCCGAAAGGTCCCATGCCGAGGAACTCCTCGCTGATGAAATCGATTTCCTTGCTGGAAGCCTTATCCAGCATAAACGTGGTCTCGCTTCCCCAGCTTTCAAACAGCCGGTTCAGAAGGAAGGAAAAGACATTCGCCGCAGCAAGGGGTGTTTTCCCGTTCAGGGCCATGAGCCAGAGAAGATAATCGATAACTGCCTTGTCCGACTTTTCCCAGGCGATGACTTCGACACCCAGGCTGCGCCATGCCGGTTCGAAAAAGTGGGTATTCGCAGTTCTCTTAGGATATTTCAAATGGCTGAAGATCTGATCCGCCAGTATGCCGCTGGTGTTGGATGTGATGATCGCATCCTCTCTGACTTTCGATTCGACCATTGAAAGGATTTTCTTTTTAATTTCCAGGTCTTCCGTTGCCGCTTCAATCACCAGGTCGCAGTTTTTAAGCTTATCGTAATCGGTGGTGTATTCGATATTGCCCAGGATGCCTTCCACCTGCTCGGGGCGCAACTTTTTTCTTTCTACCCCTTTTTGCGCATAGCCTTCAAACCGTTGCTGTGCTCTCTTCAGGGGTTCTTCGACCACATCCACCAGGTAGAGTTTCTTATCCGGAAAGGCAAGCCGGAAAGAATAGGCAATGTCGGGACCGATGTGCCCGGCGCCGAGCACGGCCATTTCCTCAGGGATACCCCGGGTGGGCCGGATCAGGTAGGGATTCTGAAAACTTGGATACAGGTCTTTTGTCGTCATTATAATGTCTCCTTCAAATATCAACTTGCTATTAATTCACTTTGAAAACCAGGGCGGCTCCTGTATCGCCTGCCGCGCATCCGGCCACCAGTCCATAACCGCCGCCTTTTAAAGCAAGCTCCTCGATCAATTCTATAGCCAATCTCGTGACGGTAGGACCCTGGGGGTGTCCCCAAATCAGGGAGCTTCCGTAATTGTTGAATATCTTGTCGTCGATCCCCATCTCTTTTCTCATGATGATATCGTTCACGGAGAAAGGATTATGGGTTTTGACTGCCGAAAGATCGGACACCGCTATGCCCGCCCTTTCCAGCGCTTTCTGCGATGCCGGCACCGGTGCATTGGGCATGTGCGCCTTTTCGGCGCGCGCAACTCCGTAAGACAGAATCTGGATGGTCACGCCCTTGTCGGCGGAAAGCTCATCCGCTTTCTCTTTTGTGGTGACGATCATACCTGCATTCCCGTCAGCCGCGTGGGTCTGGGAGCCGGCATTAATGATCGAATCCGGCATGGTCCTCAGTTTTGCCAGGCCTTCGGCGGTGCAGGGCGTGATCCCTTCATCCTGTTCCACCATGATGGACTCTTTCCTGGAGAGCTTGACCTCTACGGGCAGCATATAGCGCTTCTGGAATTCGCGGTCATTCTCCGTTGACATCAGGTACTTATTGTAGCGATCTACAACCAGGGCATCGGATTCTTCCCGGGTGATGCCGTGCTGTTTAGTAACATTGATAGCCGTGCCCAGGGGCCCGGTGTCGCCGGTCGGTTCGAACATGAAACCGTCCAGCATCCAGCTTTCGAAGTCCGGCTTCCCGCCGAGGCCGGAAGGGTTCGGCCAGAGAATGTTGGGGCAGTTCGATGCACGGTCACAGGTAGCCACCAGTACATTGGCGTCGCTTCCCGACTCGATGGAGGTCGCGGCAGTTTTGATGGCTACCGTGCCGGTGGCGCAGGCCTGTGCGACCCGGGGGCCGGCGAGAAACGGATTACCTATCAGCGTGGCAAACCAGGGGGCATCATAAAACCACATCTTCTGGGGAATGGTCGCGCCGAAAACGAGACTGTCGAAGATATCGGGCGTGATTCCGCGTACTTCAAAAAACTTTTTCGCCGTACCAGCAGCAAGTTGTACAGCGTGCTGCGTTTGAAATGATCCCTGCCACTTGCAGAAAGGCGAGCTCCAGTATCCCTTGAAGGGAACATATACATTCTTAAACATTTCCATCTCCTTTCGAGTACATGATTTCGCGATTCTCTAATCTCTTTTATTAAGAACTTACCTTGAGGACTTTTAGGTGATGCAGATAGGAATGTAAAGCATTCAGGGCTGTGAAATCAGCCGTATGTTTTCAGTAAAACGATTATATTTTATTCCCTCACCCTTGCACCATTGTTTGAAACCATCGCTGCAAAACCGCCGCCCAAGCCTCGACACACTCAAAGCAGTTCCACGACAAGCTGCCGCCGCTGAAAAAGTCACGCTGGTGAACATGGGGATTCGCCCCCATGACCACTTCTTGGAAGGATTCGCAACTTTGCAGTCTGATCCTTACCCGCTTTTAATCGGTTCACTTCTTCGAAATCTCGCGCGCTGGATAAAACCGTAGATGCGCAGAAATAAATCAGATTTCGTGAAATAGAATAGGAGAGACGGAGAATCATAGTCAAGAGCGAAATGCCATGCTCAGGAACTATATCATTGAAATTATGGGAGTAGACGATCCACAGGGCAAAAACAATTGACACCAAAACGATCATGTTGATAACGTAAAACTCGATTTCATGGCATGGAACAAATCGGGGTTTCACTCCAGAGATACGCTTAAGAGATGGAAAGTTTGCTTTTTTAATACTTTACAGTATTAAGGATTGACAGAAACGGGAGAGGCGTATGGGAAAGATTTCATCGTTAGACGCGTTCTTTAAACCGAAAAGCGTGGCCATTGTAGGAGCGTCCTCCGATCCCAAAAAACCGGGGCATACGGCACTCAAAAACCTTGTTTCCATGGGCTACCAGGGGAAGGTCTTCCCTGTCAATCCGCGTGAAGAGTCCATACTCGGGTTCCACTGCTACAAGAACACACTGGAAATCCCCGAACCGGTGGATGTTTGCGTTCTGCTGGTATCTGCGGATCTCACAATGAAAGTTGCGGACGAACTCGTTCAAAGGAAAAGCCGGTTTGAGGATGTAACCGCCGCCGTGTGCATGTCCGCGGGATTCGGAGAACTGAACACCGACGAGGGAAAACAGCGGGAGCGGGATCTTGTCCAGATGTTGAAATCGGCCTCGATCAGGCTTATCGGGCCCAATTGCGTTGGAGTATTCGATACGTACAGCGGATTCAACACGAATTTCGATATTGGAACCTATCCGAAAGGCGGAGTGAGCATCCTCACACAAAGTGGCGCATTCGCCAATTCCTTTCTCTTCTGGGCAGAGAGACTGCACCTGGTGGGCGTCAGCAAGTTCGCTTCGATCGGCAACATGGCTGATGTAACCATGGGCGAACTGTTGAACTACCTCAAAGACGATGAATCCACACGCGTAATTGCCCTTTATATGGAGGGATTTCCTAATCCGAGAGAGTTTTTTGAAGTCGCCCGCGAAGTCAGCGCAGTAAAGCCCATTGTGGTCATGAAAACCGGCAAAAGCGATATCGGCTCGAAAGCCGCCTTGTCGCATACCGGGTCCGTTGCAGGATCCGATGCGATATACGACGGCGCTTTCAAACAGGCGGGAATCGTTCGCGCCGGAACCATACTGGAGTTCTACGACACCATCAGGGCTTTCGAGAAACAGCCCGTACCTGACGGGAACCGGGTATCCATACTCACGCATATGGGCGGGCCGGGGACAATCTGCATTGATGAAATTTCCGCAACCCGTGAACTGCAGCTGGCTAAACTTTCGCCCGAGACGGAAAAAGTCCTCAAGAGCATTTGTGCCCCGATGGCGAATATCGGGAATCCCGACGGATATGTCGATCTGACAGCCGCACACTATGAAAAACTTCACAACCAGGTCCTGCAGATTTTATTCCAGGATAAGAACATTGACATGGTATTACAGATCCTGGCTCCTAGCGCATTCCTCGATCAGAAGCTTCTCGTGAAGGAAATTGCTGCAGGCAGCCAGGCGCAGCAGGGCAGCAAGACATTCCTGAATGCGGTGACTTTCGGAGAATTTGCATACGAAGTCAGAAAAGGACTCGAGGACAGGGGCATGCCCACATACGAATATTCCGATATGCTCGCCAGGGTTGCAGGAAATATGGCAACCTATGCTGCCTACCGCAAATCCTATTCCAAGAAAACCGGAACCCCCAAATCAAATCCGAAAAATCTGCCCGCAGAAATAATCTCGAACGCACTGGCGAGAGAACGTGTGAGTCTTCTGGAACCCGAGGCATACGAGGTATGCAACGAATATGGAATCAAAGTGCCTCCTTACCGGGTGGTGGATTCCGTCGAGGATGCCGTTGCAGCAGCCAATGAAATCGGGTATCCGCTTGCACTGAAAGTGGTCTCCGAGGAGATCCTTCACAAGACGGATGCCGGTGGTGTGATGCTCGGAATCGATTCGGACAGCGCTCTGAAGGGATCGTTTGAGCAGCTCGCCGCCAATATAAAGAATGCGGCTCCCAACCTGTCCACGATGAAGGTGCTGGTCCAGAAGATGATACCTTCAAATACCGAGCTTGTGCTGGGGGCGCTCAGAGACAATTCCTTCGGACCGACCGTCATGTTCGGAATGGGCGGGATTTACGTGGAAGCGCTGAAGATGGTGGGTTTCCGCCTCTCGCCTATCTCCCTATATGATGCGAAAAAACTGATCCTGGAGACACTCCCGCCTGCTTTGATCAAGGGAGTGCGGGGACGAGGGCCCATGAACCTGGATGCGATCGCGGGAGTCCTCGTCTCGCTGGGGCAACTGCTCGAAGAACAACCGCAGATCGAGGAAGTGGATTTCAATCCCGTTCTTCCCTACCAGGACGGCTGTATCGCTGTGGATGCGAGGATTATAATTTCGAAATAAGGGCGAACACGAGGTTCTCACCTACTACCCAGCCGGTCGGTCAACTTGGCCGCAAGTTCCACGCACTTATTGCCGAAATCCCGGATCTTTTCTTCGGTCATTCGGAATTCCGGGCCGACAATGGACAAAGTTGCGATCGCTTTGCCCCCGGGAGTAAACACAGGCGCAGCAACACCGCGGACTCCTTCATAGACTTCCCCACAATCCACAGCATAACCGCGCCGGCGTGTTTCCGCCGGATCGGCGCTGTACGCGTCCACATCTAAAATGACTTACTTCGATGTCTTTGGGAGCCCTGCTATCTGCAGGATTTCATCAACCTTGTCCTCCGGGAGTCAAGCCAGGAAAGCTTTTTCGTTGGCGGTGGCCATAAGAAAAACAAATGGACTTTTTATAATTCCTTCAGTATCGGAGACGCC
>DKBB01000051.1 GCA_002451015.1 Acidobacteria bacterium UBA6911 | reverse complement strand
GATTACGCGAGCGGGTAATCGATTATTGTTTGTCGATAGGATTGTGGTAATCCGATGTCAAATCTTCTACCATTTACCACGTAACCTGTAAAACCTTCCTCTTGACGCAGCCTATCCAGGCAAGACGTCAACTGGAATTCACCGTTTTCCCGGTTATTATGTTTTATATTCTCCTCAAGAAAATCAAAGATCTTTGGAGCCAGAATATACATACCAAAAACTGAGAGGTATTTATCCGGTTCCATGCCGTCGACTTTTAGATGTTCGCGCGCATATTCCGGACTTGGCTTTTCTTTAAACTCCGTAATCGACAAAATCCTGTTTTGTTCTTTCCATGTACCGCCGACACAGCCAAAATGTTGCACTTCTCCCGCATCCGTCACTTTTAATCCTACAACGCATTGCCCGGTCTTTTTGTATACATCCAGCAACTGTTGCGCGCAGGATAATTCACTATTGGATGCATAAAGATGATCCCCTAGCAATAGCAGGAACGGTTCGTCTCCAACCCATTCTCGCGCACAAAAGACCGCATGCCCGAACCCCTCCTGAATCTCCTGAGGAATAAAAGTCAGATTTTTGCCCAAATCCATGAGGTAGTCGCACAAACGTCTGTTCTCTGTGGAGAGCTTATTGTAGTTTTCGATTCTTGGCAGTTTTCTGAAAAATTCCTCAAACAACTCGATGTCGTTCTTCTGAACCAGGATACAGACATTGTCCACATCCGCGCTTACAGCCTCTTCAACAATTGCCTGGATAACCGGTTTAATGTTTCCATCCCGGTCCACAATCGGAAACAGCTCTTTTTTTATCGCTTTGCTCGCCGGGAACATCCTCGATCCAAAACCGGCCGCCGGAATTACGGCTTTGCGTAACCGATTTCCTGCATGAAGAGTCAATTTCAAGCAGTTCATGCCAAGGTTTTTGGAAATAATTTCCATTGCCTTTTCGCACGCTTCGGCGTTCCGGGCAATAAACTGGGCGGATCCGTCACCCTGGGAGCCGACTCCCTTGCCTCCGTATATATAGGGTCTGAGCGGTTCGTAATTCAGCACTTTGTGCAGAACGGGCGCCGTAAGCTGCGACGGACAGGCTGGGATCATATGCCTGTCAAACTCGGCTTGTGCTCTCTCCATGAGTGCTCCCAAGCGCTCGGCATCTCCTGCCTCCAGTGCATCCCTGGCTTCCATTGTAATCCCGGCACTGATGTTACTCAGGTACTCCTGGACGCCCTTTTGTATTTCGTCGTCCGCAAAAGGATAACAGTGATTCAACTTCTTCAGGATTTCCAGCGTATCCTTCCCCGCGCCAAGATCCACAATGAGAAAATGAAGGTCTTTTTTTACGCTCAGTTCTGTTACATCTATGCGTTCCCCATCAAAAACCATCATGATTGGCCGTGTTCCATAGGCGCATCCCTGATCCATTTTACCGCAACGGGAGGGGGTGGTGATTTCACCCATATAGGCGAATTCCATTTCCCCACGAATTGTCATTTTGAGATTGTAGATACGGTTGAATGCCCGCGCTACCAGAACGCAAAGAGCGGCGCTCGATGACAACCCTTTTTTTATAGGCAGGTCGGTTTTATAGTTTTCGATGACAAGGCCATTGACCCGATAATGCGTCAGCACCTGGTAGGCTACACCCGCCGCGTAGCTGAATACTCCCCCTCCCTCGGCCTCTTCTAAAAGCGATTCCCTGGTCATCGGCAGCTCGATGGCTGCACTCTTGCCATTGGCAAAACTCGATTTTATTATCAGTTTAGATGGATGAGGCTGGACCTCAGCGTGGATGGCGTGATTCGTACCGGAAATAATAGTATAGCCCTTGTTCAAATTCGCGTTGATCCGGCGGTAGCTCCCAGCCCAATCGGAATGTTCCCCAAACAGGCAGATACGACCCGGTACTGAAATCTTCATTTTTCCGATCTCCTTTTTCAATGAAAGCAGCAGGGAGCTCAATAACCGGCATATAGGTTCGAAGCAAAGCCAGCATGTGAATTCTAATACAGAACAATATTTTTTTATCCAACCATGTTCTTCTACTTAATCGGAAATTACTATTCCTAAAGATTTGAGTATTTTTAAAGGACCGACTATTTACTTTTTGCAAGATCCTTGATCAGCTTGTACCGCACGCCGTCGGCCAGGGCAAGGTAGCTGGCCTCGAGAATGTTTTCCGACACGCCGACAGTGGTCCAGCTCTCCTCACCATCCGTCTGCTGGATATGAACGCGGACCTTGGCCCCCGTTCCCTCGGTTCCTTCCAGCACCCGGACTTTGTAGTCGATCAGGCGCACGGGATGCAGCGATTTGAAGAACTTTTTTAGCGCCGAGTGCAGTGCCTTGTCCAGGGCGTGTACGGGACCGTCCCCTTCCGCGACCGTGTGCATGGTGCGATCACCCATCCGGATTTTTACGGTGGCTTCCGAGGTGACCTCTCCGGTCCGGTGCATATCTGTAATGACACGGAAATTGTCGATGACGAAAAATTCCCTCTCGCCGCTCAATACGGTTTCCATCAGCACCCTGACGGACGCTTCGGCGGCCTCGAACTCATAGCCCTGGTTCTCCAGTTTCTTGATCCGGTTCACCGCCACCTTCAGTTTCTCCTCATCCTTGGCGATGTCCATATTCATTTCCTGGGCTTTGTAGATCAGGTTGCTCTTGCCGGACAGCTCCGACACCAGGACGCGTCTTTCATTGCCGACATTTTCCGGTATTGTATGTTCGTAAGTAGCTGCGTTCTTGATGACGGCGCTGACGTGCACGCCCCCTTTGTGCGCGAAGGCGCTTTTGCCGACAAACGGCAGGTCTTTGCGGTGCGGCAGGTTGGCGATCTGGCTGATGAACCGGGAAGTGTTGGTCAGAAGCTTCAGATTCTCCGGGCCGACGGTGGTGTGCCCCATCTTGATTTCCAGGTTCGGGATAATCGAACACAGGTTGGCGTTGCCGCAGCGTTCCCCGATGCCGTTGATGGTGCCCTGGACCTGGTTCGCCCCCGACTCGACGCCGGCGAGCGAGTTGGCGACCGC
>DKBB01000247.1 GCA_002451015.1 Acidobacteria bacterium UBA6911 | reverse complement strand
TCGCCTCCCTAGAAACACAAATTGCCCGGATTCATAATATTTTGGGGATCGAAAAGTTTCTTCACCCGTTTCAGCGTCATTACGTAGCTGGCAGCCCGCTCGTAAACCATGGGCGCCAATTCGCCGTACGGTCTTGTGAAGAGGGCGCCCTCGCTGATGAGAGCCTGCGCCGCGTCTTTGTACAAGGCGGCAATCCGGGCTTTCGCCTCCGCGTCCTTATCGTCGTAGAAGAATGTGAACTCAACCTGACACGCACGGTTGTGTTCGATGGGCTGGATATAGCTTCCGACATCCGCGACCGGGTAGCCGTACCTGGGAGCGATCGCTTCCACGATATCGACATACAGCGGCGTCATTTCCGGCCTGGCGATGAAGAACAGGCTCTGGGAAGCGCCCAGCCAGCGGTTTTTCCAGTATGTCAGGTGCGCGGGCCACGGATTGCGCAGCAGCGAAAGCATCTTGTTTCCCAGTCCCGGGAAACCCGGGAGCGCTTCGGAGAGGTTCATTTCACGGAATTCGTTCTTTATGACTTCCCGAAGCAGTTTTTCCTCGTAGGCAATCTTCTCGTCGGGACGGCGTTCAAGCCCGCTGACAATGAGGACCAGCGTCCATGGCGGAAGCGTCGCTCGAAGTTTTTCATATTCGGCGTCCATATCTTCAGCGATGATTGCGGCAAGGTCCGTGTTGTTCAACAGGACCACTTCCTGGCCGACTCTTCGCGGCAGGATTCTGTAAAGGAACTCCTGTACATACGCCAGGTCTTCAACCGGAGCGAAATATACCTTGTCCTTTTTGGTCTCAAACATGATTTTCAGGTTGGTCCAGGTCACCACTCCCAGTGTTCCCTGTGCGCCCTGAACGAATCGATAGAAATCGATGCCGGGGCCCGAAGGGTTGCCGCCCTTCGACATCGAATCCGGGTAGCCGTTGACACTGGCGGAACCCAGCCGAAATATGTCGCCGGTCGGCCAGACGACTTCAAACGCCATCATCGGTTCGCCGTAGTCATAGACGGTGTTTGTCGGGACTTCCCTTTCGAGAGTGTCGGTCAATACCGACCTGTCCGCATGAGGCAGGAGGGGCATGATGGTCCGCATGCCGTTCTTGGCCAACTCGGAAGTCAACTGGCCCCAGGTAACACCCGCTTCAATGCGTGTTTTCTTCAGATCCTTGTCCATTTCCAGGATCTTGTTCATTTTCGATAAATCCAATATGATGCCGCCCTGCCTCGGGATGGCGCCACCGTTGAAATGTTCCTGGGACGATACCGGTACGACAGGCACGTTTTTTGTGTTCGCCCACTTCAGAACTTCGCCGACCTGTTCCGAACTGCTCGGCCAGACCACGCATTCCGGGCTTCCCGCAGGAACCAAGCTATGATCGTGGGAGTATTTGAGCAGAACCGCGTCGGTATTACTCACATTCTCCGCACCAACGATACTTGCCAGCTCTTCCTTGCTTGTCATCTTACCTCCTTATATTTATGCTCAAATAGGTCCTGCGCATTCGCAAAGACTGACCTGCCCCCATCCTAAAATCAGAAATGATAGGAAGTCCGGCCGGAACACTGCCGTGACGGCCGAAATCGGGCAGGGTGTGTGCCGCTGACTTTTGGATAAACCTAAACCACGCCAGCCTCCTTCAACTTTTTGAGCCTGGTCGGTCCCAAAGACAGGTACTTAAGATATATGTAATCGTTATCGTAGCCCACCGGGCGGCACACCCACTTCACTCTCGGGGGGGTTTCCGTCAGTTTGTATTGGGATTGGACGACGACAACCGGCCCGTACACAGGGTCATCG
The DNA here is from genome assembly GCA_002451015.1 of Acidobacteria bacterium UBA6911. Taxonomy (GTDB): domain Bacteria; phylum Acidobacteriota; class UBA6911; order UBA6911; family UBA6911; genus UBA6911. The sequence goes on along the minus strand of DKBB01000247.1, from coordinate 4,375 downwards.
ATGGGAGTGAACATTCCTCTGTCCAGCCAATTACCATCCGTCATCGTTTCCATAGGATTGCAAACGGGGGCTATAACAGGAGTAATAGGGGCCAGTCGCCCCTCNNCGGCGCCCCATTCGTCCCATTTTCCCACCATGTCAACAAACGCCTGCCACTGCTCCAGCCTCAAACCGCCGATAAAAACTGCCCCGTCTTTGGTGGGCGAGAAGCAGTAGATCCATCCGCCCTGATCCAGGTTTCCGAAGCGTTCAACAATATATTCATGCTCCTGATATATTAAGACACCCCAGTCGTCAAAGTTGGCGTAGGCCTCCGCTGTCGCCACGTCCAGGGCCTGCCCTTCCCCGGTACGGTCCCGATAGTACAAGGCCGCCAGAATACCGGTCGCCATGAATGTTCCCGCGGAAGCCCAACTGATCCAGGGGCCTGCTTTGGTGGGAACCGCCCATGGCAATTCGTCGTAGGTCTTGCCTTCCGGCAACATCTCTCCGGTAGCGTACTGAATGGACCCCCTGGCCTGGGCTATGTTTTCGTAGTCCGGCATTTTACTTTTGCTTCTGGGCCCGAACTGGCCCCAGGGAGAGATGGAAGCGAATATCAGCCTGGGATTGATCTCTTTCAGCTGCTCGTAGCCGATACCCCAATCGTCCATGACTCCGGGGTGGTAGGTTTCCAGAAGAACATCGGCCTGGGCTGCCAGGCTCTTGAGCATCTCCCTGCCTTTTTCCTCCTTGAGGTTGAGAGTGACGTGAAATTTGTTCCTTCCTTCGGACAGATAAACCAGCCCTTCCTTTTTATGCAGCACGCCATAGGGAGTACAGGTTCTTAAAAAATCGCCTTCCGGAGGCTCAATCCTTATGACTTGAGCGCCGAGCTCAGACAGCAAGGAGGAGCAGTAGCAGCCGCCGTAGTTATTGTAACTGAGGTCCAGTATGGTCAAATCATCCAGTGCTTCAGGTTTGGTATGCGCGAACTTAGGATCGTCTCTCTCCCTGACCCATTCCGACAAAGGTTGCCGTTCCATAATTTATTCCCCCCTTCCGCCATCCGTGTAGCCCGGTTCTCTCGACAGGATCAGCCCGGTCTTGCCATCCCAGGTGCTTGCCGGACGCCGGCCCTTAACATCCGCCCACTTGCCCAGGGCTCCGCATTCATACANNATTTCGGTGATATAATCCCGCGCCCTAAAATGCGGATCTTCCGTGATGTCCTTGGCACTGCGGATTTCGGACGCTGCGAAGCCGTGCTTTTCGGCCAGGCTCATGATCTTTTCGAAGGTCATGGTTTTTACCCAGTCGCTGATAATCTTCAGGATTGCAACCGCATTCTTCTCCTGCAGCCGAACCAGATGGTCCTTGAATCTGGGATCGTCCGCTAATTCCGGTTTGCCCATAGCAGTGCAAAGGCCCTTGAACTCTTCCGGAGCGGGCGCCGCTAGCGCCACCAGGGTATCGTCAACACAGCGGAAAGTATCGGCCGGGCATACGCACTGGTCCCTGTTTCCGGCCGGCATAGCCACTTTGCCCGTAACCTGCTGATAGGGCCAGACCCAGGACATCGTCCGCATGAGGCTTTCGGTTTGGGACAACTCAATAAACTGCCCCTTGCCGGTTCTTTCGCGATAATGCAATGCCGCCAGGACAGGTATCTCGCCCATCAATCCTCCATAAGCGTCGGCGGTATACAACCGGCTCTTGAGCGGAGGTTTTCCCGGAAAAGAAGACATCCAGGCGAAGCCCGACGCCGCCTGGGAACCGCCGTCGTTGGAAGGCCGGTTTTCATCGGCGTATTGGCCCCACTGACCGTAACCATTCTTGGAGATATAAATGATGCGCGGATTGATCTCCTTTATCTGCCGGTAGCCGACATTCCATTTTTCCAGTACTCCGGGCCGCATGTTCTCTTCAATGATGTCGGCTTTGGCCGCCAGCTCGCGAAACACCTTCTGCCCTTCCGGCTTGTGCAGATCCAGGCCGATCCAGTATTTGCCCAGGTTGGGATGTGTCAGCCCGCATCCGTGTTCCCGGAAGTAAAAGCCGAAGGGAACCAGGTTGCGAACCGTATCGCCCATGGGCGGCATTTCGCACTTGATCACTTCGGCGCCCAGCTTGGCGAGAAAGCCCGGTCCTCCCGGACCCAGCAGCAGGGTGGCAATCTCCAGCACCTTGATGCCTTTTAACGGCAAGGGTCTGGAGTTCTTATTGTCCTTGTAATTCCGCCATGTCACTTCGGCCATAGCAATTGTCCCCCATTATCTTCTGAAGTCGCGCTATTAATGCACCCGCTCTTTATGTTCGATATCAAAAATGCAACTCTGCGGAAATAAGATCCGCATGCCTGTCGGTTAAAAAATCTGGACTGGAATCGATCCGCCCCGCCCGGTTCCTGGAAATGAACCGTGTAAATCGTCCCTCAACCTGGCGCTCACATTTCTGCAGCCTAAAGAGAAGGAGGGGCGGTTTGGTTGTCCGCCCCTCCTTCTCCTATCTCTAGTGTATGGATTCCAGGACTATGGCAATCCCCTGCCCGCCACCGATGCACATCGTAACCACACCATACTGCAATTTCCTGCGCCGCAGTGCATAAGCGCACGTAAGTGTCAAGATCGCACCGGTCGCTCCAAGAGGATGCCCCAACGCGATGGCATTGCCCATGGGATTCACCTTCCCCAGATCAATGCCCATCTTCTTAAACTCGCGCATACATGCAATGGATTGCGGAGCAAAAGCTTCATTGATCTCGACGATGTCGACCTGCTCGCCTTTGATCCCGGCCTTTTTCAGAGCTATCCGCGTCGCCGGAACCGGACCGATACCCATGATCTGAGAATCCACGCCGGCAACACCATATCCGATAATACGGCAAAGGGGCTTCAGACCGTGCTTCTCGGCATCCTTTTCCAAACCGACTACCATGGCGGCAGCGCTGTCGACGACGGCGCTTGCATTGCCCGCGGTGATGACACCGTCGGCTTCGAAGGCGGGAAACAGCTTAGCCATTCCCTGCATGGAAGGATTTTCCAAGATATGCGTATCGTATTTCACCGTAACTGTTTCTTTCGATCCGCCACGTTCTACGACAACCGGCTCGATTTCCTCATCAAAATGTCCCGCATCTCTTGCCGCCTTTGCGTTCACATGGGAACGATACCCGAATTCATCGCACTCCTCGCGGGAAATTTTGTATCGCCGTCCCAATTCCTCAGCCGTATTGGCCATGGACATTTTGGCACTTGGATCGTACAGGCACATAAGTAGCGCATCCTGAAGCTGCGTTCCCGGGGGAAGTCCTTTGGGATCGGCCGGGCCATACTTTTGCACCGCATTGCCTACCTTCACGCCTCGAAGATTATAGACGGAAAACGGGTACTGCATACTCTCGCAGCCGCCTGCAATATAGAAGGGACGCTTTTTGTCATGCCGCAAGCCCGCAAGGGCCATCTCCGAAGCAAGAGAAATCGCCTCGGTTCCACTCCCGCAGATGCGCGCCACGGTCAGGGCCGGAACATCCTCCGGCAGTCCGCCGCGCCAGCGCGCGCCCTGCGCTCCGTAAATGGAATCCCGGTGGCTGTGCGCCGCCATCCCCATGATTACATGGCCGATCAGTCCGGGATCGATTTCCGTATTTTCCAGCGTAGCCTTGACGGCCATGCCGCCCAGTTGTGTGGTCGTGAAACGAGTAAACAGGCCCGGGCCTTTGTTATTGTGTAATATGTCCGCTCGCGGCAGCCGGCGACCACCGTCGAGAATGACGATAGATTTTTTGTTCGCCATAATCGCTGTATCCCTCCTACTCGTGTATGAAGGCGGCCGGCACACGCGGGCCGTTCTGGGTAAAATTCTTAATGCCGATGTCCGCGTCCACGGTTTCCTTAGAATCGGCAAAAGCCTTGACTTCAACAAGCAGCCCCTCATCCAACGGCAGTTGGAGGCCCTGCTTTACTGCGTTCACTAACAAAGCATCAATGACCAATGAGCGATGTCCCAGGTCTAAATCGGGGATGGTCTCGGGAACGGTAACAGGAGCCGGGTCTACGGGTACAAGCTTCACCTTCCCCGCAATATGGTCACGGATCAGATCCTTTGCGGCTTGAACCGGATCATCGACCGGTTCGCCGGTGGCCCAACCGATGGCACAGGCTTCTGCCGCATTTATCGCGCGGCCGGTTCTCAAAAGCTCCAGGGCTTTCTCCAACCCGATGATTCGGGGCATCCTCTGTGTGGCGCCGTATCCAGGCACAATGCCCAGGTTGACTTCGGGTTGCGCTAGAAGCAGCCCCTTACCGACAACTCGGGCATGGCACGCCATGCTGAATTCGGCACCTCCTCCCATAACCGGTCCGTTCAGGGCCGCGACTACGGGCTTTGGAGATGT
>DKBB01000406.1 GCA_002451015.1 Acidobacteria bacterium UBA6911 | reverse complement strand
TTGCATCTACCCCTGCGGCGCTCGGAACGCGGCCTATTGTACTTTTACCACGGGCTGCTAGGGTATTTCCAGGGTTCTTGCCGGAGTTAGCTAAAAATCCTTATATATAACGAATATACACCATCGATTATTTCGTTCCAATAGCGACAGGAATATCTATTTCTCTTTGCCGGGATCCCTAAGATCGATCTCTGGGGAAAAAGATCTTCATTTCTTTTATTGTTGGTAGGTTTACCCTGATGAAAATTGCTGATGTCTCTGGTATATTCTTATTATCCTTGAGGTTTCGGGAGCAGCCTGTATTCAGCGTCAGGATTCGATTTTCAAATTCGGTGTCTGAACCTTCTTAGCCGGACGTCGAATTTAGCGCATAAAAAATACACGCCCGTTCCCCGAAAGTGCCGTGGCGGCAGGAAACAAATTAGATTTAAAGGTTGGATCTTCGCGAAGAAAACCACCCTATGTATACGAACTTTTTTAAACTGACGGAATCGCCTTTTTCGCTGACACCTGATCCCCGCTATCTTTACATGAGCGAGCGGCATCGTGAAGGTTTGGCACATCTTCTTTACGGCGTACAGCAGCCCGGCGGCTTTATACAACTCACAGGGGAAATCGGCTGCGGGAAAACCACCCTCTGCCGTTGTCTGGTCGGCCAGATGCCTCCTAAAACAGATATTGCTTTAATCCTGAATCCACGTTTGTCTGTGGTGGAATTGCTCGCCGTTGTCTGTGACGAACTTCGTATCCCCTATCCTGCAGGCACGGAAAGTATAAAGCAGCTCATCGATGCTCTGAACCTGTACCTGCTCGATTCCCATGCTCAAGGCAGGCGGACCGTACTTGTCATCGACGAAGCGCAAAATCTTAATCGTGATGTACTGGAACAGATCCGCCTTTTGACCAATCTGGAAACAGAACAGGAAAAGCTTCTTCAGGTTATTCTGATCGGTCAGCCGGAACTCCTTACCATTCTGAAACACCCGAGCCTGCGGCAGCTTGCTCAGCGTATTACAGCCCGTTATCATCTGCTTCCCCTGTCGAGGCAGGAAACATTTGACTATGTCCGGCACCGTTTGTTCATTGCCGGCCTGAGGAATCCAGTTTTCAGTCCAAATGCAATGCGGAAGGTCTACAGGCTTACCGGTGGCATTCCGCGTCTTATCAATATCCTGTGCGACCGGGCATTGCTGGGTGCCTATACTCTGAACAAACGACGCATCACTAAAGCAATTGTCCTCCGCGCCGGCAGGGAGATCCGTGAAACCGTCCCGGTGTCCCGAAAAAGGCGACTTGTATATGCGACCGGCATCATAGCGCTTCTCATCCTGCTTGCAACGGTCGTCCTTCTGTTACGGCCCGCAATTATTTCCAGCATCGGAAACAGGATTTCAGTATTAGCCATGCCTGACGACGACCCGGGGTTGGAAAACATTGAGAACGTCTTGGATAGGAAGGTATCCGAATTCAAAATCCCAGATCCCGAGAGAAACAAATCTCCGAATCCAACGATTGCTTTAAGCGGAAACAGCCGGCCAGCGGAACCCGTAGCCCGGAAGGATTCCGAACTCCATGCGGGAAAAAACGATTTTGATGCATTAGAAACAGAATCTTCCGGAGAAGGTTTCCTGGCAGAAGTGCAATTGGAAGAAATTTTCTATAATCTCTCCCCGCATATCAGCCTCGTTTCGAGCTTCAACAGCCTTTACTCCAGATGGAATCTTCCTGTCCGGATACAACCCTATGAAATAGGATGTAATGCAGCACAATCGTATGGATTCAAATGTCTTTTTTTAACCGGAGATTGGCTGAAAATCCGGAGACTGGATATTCCTGTTATCCTCAGTTTCAAACTTGAGCAAGAAGATACGCGGTATGCCGCACTCATAGGGTTGAACGGCAATGTCGCCACGCTGGAAATCGGAAACAAGACCTACGCATTCCCCCTTCAGGTCGTGGACCGACTCTGGAACGGTGCCTTCATTCTGATCTGGAAGCCCCCGTTCGATGCGATCAGACTTCCGCTGGGCATGAGGGGAGAAGAAATATCATGGGTGCGTCAAACTCTGGATGCATACGAGAGCCGATCGGTCTCCCCATACTCGTCCGATCTGTTTGACGATGACCTAAAACAACGCATTCTCAGTTTTCAAAAAACACATCGCTTGGTTCAAGACGGACGGATTGGGCCCGAAACACTCATTCGCCTGTCCATCACCCTGGATACGGCCCATGTTCCGATGCTTTCCCGCTACCCTCATGAAGGAGGGGCATCATAAATTATGTCCTATATACTCGATGCGTTGAAGAAGGCCGAGCGGGAAAGAGGGATGACAAAAGTCCCTACCCTGTCAACAGTTCATGATTCCGGTGAAAAACCATCCCACCGCTTCTTGTTTCTTTCCATAGCGGGGTTGGTTCTGCTGGCGTCAGGGCTGGGATTATTTCTATTCCCATGGGATAGAGACGACCCAACTGCAACGGGATCCGCCGAATACACGGGACAGCTACCCGCACCCGGAAGCAATGAATTTTCAGATCCGAAGGTCGCCCCATCGACTACACTGTCGCTTCCAAGCAGCAGCGACCGATCAATTCCCCCTGCGGAATCACCTTCGCAGCCAGCTCGTTCGGTGAGAACAATTCCCGGCGTTTCATCAGCGGACACAACACCAAACACCCCGATCATTTCGCCTTCCCCCGCCCAGAAGTCCCAGTCAGGCACAATATCGCAGCAGGAACTACAAAAACAGATCCCCCCGGAAGCCGCAGGTCCTTTCCGGGCGGACAGTTCCCCTCGGAGCTCATCCTCGCCTTCCCGTGATATCGCACCCGTTGAAATCCAGCCGCGAGAATCCGGCACTGCATCTCAAGAATCTTCATTGCACCAGGCAATGAAGGAAATGAACATCAGCATCCTCTTTTATGCAGAAAATCCGTCGGATCGAATGGTTTTTATCAATGGCAGGAAATACGTGGAAGGGGAGTATATCGACGAACGATTTTTGTTAGAGAGAATCACTCCAGACGGCGCTGTGCTGAGCTATCAGGGAGGACAGGCAATCCTGAAGCCGAAAACGGATTAATCCGCACCATTTTCACCCGCTGCTTTTGCCGTTTAAACGATACATTGCATCTCCATGCCATTTACCTTGCCAGCGGTTTTATACGGATGATAGAATTTGCTTTGGAAAGGCTGAACTTATGGGTTGGACTCTTACCGTTTCTATTGTGCTGTACACACTGGGCTTAATAAACTCCCTTTTCGGCTTCTTTCGGAAACGAAGAGTTTTTGCAAACATCGCCCTGGCCATGGTGGGAGGAGGATTTGTATTCCATACTATTTCACTTATCCTGTTGGGCGTCGCCAGGGAACATTTTCCGATCACCAATCTTCCGGAATCGTTATGCCTGTTCGCCTGGTTTCTTTCGCTGACCTTCCTGTTTGCCCATATCCGTTATGATATCAAGGCTTTGGGAACGTTTACTCTACCGCTTGTTTCTCTCCTGACCATAACCGCGTTTTTCTTTTACGAGGAGAACCAATCCATTCCACCGGATCTAAAAAACGGCTGGATTTATTTTCACAGCAGTGTGGCATTCTTGGCATACGCCGCCTTCTTCCTGACCTTTGTATCGGGAGTTCTGTACCTGATACAGGAAAAAGAGTTGAAAACCAAAAATTTTCGCTTTTTATATTTTCGCCTCCCTTCCCTTCAGGTGTGCGATGAATTTATGCGATTATTTCTTACTGTGGGTTTCGTCGCTATGAGCCTCACGATCCTATCCGGTTCCATCTCGGCACCTCAGGCTTGGGGCCAGTCCTGGGGAGGGGATCCTAAAGTCACAGCTTCCTTGATCACATGGGGCATATACTTAGTTCTACTATTGTATCGGCTTTCCGCCTGGTGGAGCAGCCGTCGAGCCGCATACATCAGCATTCTGGGGTTTGCTTCGGTTCTTATTACCTTCGGAATAAATTGGGGGGTCCATACATATCTCTAACAGCACCATGTGTCAATTAAAGCAAAAACCTATTTCAATTTCGACATCCCCCCGCTTCAAAATTATATAGCTGATGGCACCGAATCGTACGGATTTCAGATGGTAAATTATGTAGTTGTTGGATTAAATCACCGCACCGCAGAACTGGATTTCAGGCAGATGGCATCTTTCGATGCGGACAGGCTGCTGATCGGATTGAACCAGCTGTCGGGAGATCCCGGTATTCTTGAAGCGATGATTCTCTCGACATGCAACCGGGTGGAAATCATTTCCAACGTAGAGGAAACGGAAGAAGGCCTTCATTCGATCGAAGCTTTTCTATCCGAGTCGAGCAGTATACCTCTGTCTCAAATGCAGCCCAAACTGTATCGTCATCTCGAGGAAAATGCAGTGCGTCATGTCTTCCGTGTTGCCAGTTCGCTGGATTCCATGGTCCTTGGGGAACCGCAGATTCTCGGGCAGTTGAAATCCTGTTACGGTTCGGCTGTTGAATCCAAAACAGTCGGTGCGTACCTCAACATCCTTCTCCAGGCGGCCTTCCGTACCGCAAAACACGTCCGTTCGAAAACAAGTATCGGAGAATATCCCGTTTCAGTCAGTTCCGCCGCCGTGGAGCTTGTAAGGAAAATTTTCGGCGACCTCCGGAAGAAGAAAGTTTTGATTATCGGCGCCGGCGAAATGGGGGAAACCACCGTCCGGCAACTGGCCGATTTGGGAGTAAAAGGCATATATGTCGCCAATCGAAGCCCCGAAGCAGCCCGGAATCTGGCCCAAAGTTATAACGGGACACCGGTTCCATTCAATGAACTGACGGACTGGATCGCCCGCATGGATATCGTTTTCACCTCAACAGGTGCATCGGAGACGCTGATTCATCGGCAGATGATACAAGGCATTATGCACGCAAGGAAAAACGAGACGATCGTGTTTATCGACATCTCCGTACCACGGAACATAGCTCCAGACGTGGGAGAAATAGATAATGTTTTCTGCTATGACATTGACGATCTTCAGGCCGTCGTAGAAGCCAACCTGCAGGAGCGTCAAAAGGCAGCGGCCGAAGCGGAAAAAATCATCGACATGGAGGTCTCCAAATTTTGCACAAAGTTGAAATCTTTTGAGGTTGCACCCGTCGTCACGCAGGTACAGGGCCGAATCAAGGAAATATGCTCGACGGAACTGCAACGCTCCCTCAGAAAGATCGGTCCGCAGCAAGCCAAGCAGATCCAGGAACTCGAATCCATGATCGCACGTATAGCCGGCAAGATAGCTCATCCGCTCGTCATGCAGCTTCGCAACGGTCACGACAGTATCGACAAGGCGGCTTATGTGGACATGATCAAGCAGATTTTCAAATTACAGAAGGATTCGGATTAAAAACAAAAAGTAACGGGGAACGAAATCCGGGCCCCTCAATCTTTGGTCTTAATTTGCAATCAACAGGCACCCTGTTTCGAACACCCGAAGGACGGATAAACAGGAAGGCGGAATTTAAAGAGGAAAATGGGCCCATGTTAGTAATCGGCAGCCGGGGAAGCGACCTTGCTTTAGCTCAATCCCGTTGGATCAAAAAACGGATTCTCGCAGTATTTCCGGATTTGGAGGTATCCATCAGGATCATCAAAACATCCGGGGACAAGGATACGACGACTTCCATACGAACCGGCTCTTCCGTCGGCGTCTTCGTCAAAGAACTTGAACGGGCGTTATTGGACAAAGAGATCGACCTGGCGGTTCACAGCATGAAAGATCTGCCGACACGAATACAGCCGGGCTTGAAGATTGCAGCGATCCCGGAACGGGAGGAAGTGCACGATGCACTCGTCACACCCGGTAAAATAGGGTTTACCGCGCTTCCCCCCAATGCACGAATAGGCACGGGAAGCATCCGGCGCCAGGCTCAGATACTGGCTATTCGCCCGGATCTTCAGGTCGTTGACATAAGGGGCAACATTAACACGCGCCTGAAGAAGCTGGAATCTGGATCGTACGACGCGATTATTCTTGCCTGCGCTGGATTGAACAGGCTGAACCTTCAAAACAGAATATCCGAAATCTTTACCCTTGGACAAATGCTCCCCGCCCCGGGCCAGGGAGCCCTCGCGGTAGAAACACGGAGTGATGATCTCGAGACCTTAAAGGTGGCAGATTCTCTGAATCATGAGCCGACATCCATTGCCGTAAAGGCGGAACGGGTATTTCTGCAGCGCATGGAGGGCGGATGCAACGTTCCGGTCGCGGTGTTTGCCATTGTCGAAACCGATTGGATAAGCATCGACGGCCTGGTTATTTCACCCGACGGCGGAAACACGATACGGGAGTCGGTGCGTGTCCGGAAAGAAACGGCCGATAAAGCCGCCGCATTACTAGCCGACCAACTTCTCGAGCGGGGCGGCACGGCAATACTGAAAAAACTTTAAACAAACGAATTCTGGAATTCATCACCATCCTATGAATTCCTGCCTATAGGGAGGATTCTTGCCGACCGATCCTTCAAAGAACGACTTACTACGAGAAAAAAAAATTCTTGTCGCATGCAGCGCGAAGAAAATGTCGGCGCTGGTCGACGGCCTCAGAGCCTCAGGAGCCGAGGTTCTGCCGTTCCCGGTCATCGAAATCCGGGACATAGAAGACAAAGGCCCCCTGGATCAGGCTCTTGCATCCCTTAGCAAATACTCCTGGATAATTTTTACCAGCGCGCACGGTGTCCTCTATTTTTCGAAACGTTTTGATGAACGCGAAATCAATAGGGATACTTTAAGGAACATAAAAGTCTGTGCAATAGGGCCTGCAACTGAAAAAACTTTAAAGGAAAGAGGCTTCAAAACGGACCTGGTACCGGAGTTTTTCGTTGCCGAGGGCGTCATTGAATCGCTGGGGAAATATTGTGGGGGTCTGGACAATCTTGCAGGACAGCATATTCTAATTCCGAGAGCAAAAGAGGCCCGAAACGAGTTGCCCGACGCGCTTGTGTCCGCCGGGGCGCACGTAGACATTGTCGTCTGTTACCAGACGGTCCGGGCAACACTGAGCGAAAAGGACATTGCCGCCTTCACGGAAGAAATTCCCGACATGGTAATTTTCACCAGTTCTTCAACCGTCAAATACACCATGGAAGTTTTGGGACCCGCTTCCGGCAAAAAATTGCTAGAAAAATCGACTGTAGCAGCTTTAGGGCCGATTACGGCGAATACTGTAGAATCTTTCGGCAAACAGGTTGAAATTGTTCCAAAGCAGTCTACAATCATATCCTTGATTCGTTCTATCGGTGAATACTACAGCAAGCAGTAGAAAGTGTTCTGTAGGCAGTAAGTGAGTCGAAGGCGGCAGACAGTAAGCAGAGGACAGCCAGCTCACATTTCTCATCACTCAAAAGCATGACAAAAAACCTGCGGATACTTCGGGTGATGGGAAATTTGGGCTCGATGTTGATTGCCGATATCGCCATCAAAAAAATCGGACAATCCCTCGTCAGTACTACACAAAACATTGCCTGCAAACGCGTGCTTTCTGGCCACCGCCGACCAACCCTAAATAAAAGGAGCCAATTCTGTGCCAAAGCGCAACGATATCCATAAAGTACTCATCATTGGATCAGGGCCGATCGTCATCGGACAGGCATGCGAATTCGATTATTCAGGAACCCAGGCATGCAAAGCGTTACGAAAGCTCGGTTACCAGATAGTCCTGGTGAATTCCAACCCTGCAACCATTATGACCGATCCGGGAATGGCGGATGCGACTTATATTGAACCGTTGAATGTCGCTTCCATAGAAAAAATAATAGCCCGGGAACGTCCCGATGCACTCCTGCCGAATCTCGGGGGACAGACGGGGTTGAACCTTTCCGCTCAACTTTCAAAAATGGGTATTCTTGACAAGTATGGGGTCCAGATAATAGGAGTCAAAGCGGATGCTATCGAACGGGGAGAAGACCGGCAGGCTTTCAAGAAGACCATGCACCAGCTCGGCATCGAAATGCCCAGAAGTGAAATCGCCTTGAGCCTGGAAGAAGCCGAAGAAATCCTGGAGCGGATAGACCTCCCCTGTGTGATTCGCCCCGCTTACACTCTCGGGGGGACCGGCGGCGGTCTCGTGTATAACCTTGATGAATTCCGTATCATCGTCAGTCGTGGCATTTCGGCCAGCCTCGTCGGACAGGTTCTAATCGAAGAATCCGTTGAAGGCTGGGAGGAACTCGAACTGGAAGTGGTCCGGGACGCCAAAGGACAGAAAATCACTGTCTGCTTTATTGAAAATATCGATGCTATGGGTGTCCATACCGGAGACTCCTTCTGTTCAGCCCCCATGCTTACAATCTCGGCTGAACTTCAGAAAAAGCTGCAGGATTACTCCTACGCCATTGTGGATGCAATCGGAGTCATCGGCGGGACCAATATCCAGTTCGCCCATAATCCCAAAGACGGGCGCATCGTTGTTATCGAGATCAACCCGAGAACGTCCCGTTCTTCCGCACTCGCCTCCAAGGCGACCGGGTTTCCGATCGCACTCGTTTCCTCCCTGCTGGCAGGAGGGCTGACCCTGGACGAGATTCCCTACTGGAGAGAAGGGACTCTGGACAAGTACACGCCCTGGGGAGATTATGTCGTCATAAAATTCGCCCGATGGGCTTTTGAAAAGTTCAAGGGAGCCGAAGACCGCCTTGGGACACAAATGCGCGCTGTGGGCGAAGTCATGAGCATCGGAAAAAACTACAAGGAAGCCTTCCTGAAATCGATCCGATCCCTTGAAATAGGCCGTTTCGGTCTTGGATTTGCAAAAGACTTCCATAAAAAATCCCTTTCCGAACTATTGGGAATGCTTTGGCGCCCTTCAAGCGAGCGCATCTTCATTATGTACGAAGCACTGAGAAAAGGCGCAAGCATCGACGAGTTATACGAAAAAACCAAAATCAAGCCGTGGTTTATCCAGCAGATGAAGGAACTCCTGGAACTCGAAGAGAAGGTTCTGGCCCATAAAGGGAAGCTCCCGCCGGACGATCTGCTGCGCACCGCAAAGCAGGACGGATTCGCAGACGGTTACCTGTCGAAACTGCTGGAAATTCCGGAAGAGAAAATACGAACCCGTAGAATAGAGATCGGGATCAAAGAAACCTGGGAACCGGTCCCGGTTTCAGGAGTGGAAAATGCCGCCTATTACTACTCCACCTACAACGCACCCGACAAAGTGGAAGTCAGCGATCGTAAGAAAGTCATGGTGCTGGGCGGAGGTCCCAACCGTATTGGCCAGGGCATCGAATTCGATTACTGCTGCGTGCATACCGCTTTTGCCCTGCGGGATCTGGGTTATGAAACCATCATGGTGAACTGCAATCCAGAAACGGTTTCAACAGATTACGATACCTCAGACAAACTCTATTTCGAACCCCTGACGACGGAAGACGTTTTAAGCATCTATGAGAAAGAGAAACCGGAAGGCGTAATAGTCCAGTTCGGAGGGCAGACTCCGCTGAACATCTGCCGCGACCTCGAGCGCGCGGGAGTCAAGATACTCGGAACGTCACCGGACACCATCGATCTGGCTGAAGATCGGGACCGTTTTCGAAATATGATGCAGAAGCTCGACATTCCCCAGCCGGCATCCGGAATGGCGCATAGCCTGGAGGAGGCGATCTCCATCGCAGAAAAAATCGGGTACCCGCTCATGGTAAGACCGTCCTATGTTCTGGGCGGCCGTGGAATGGAGATTGTCCACGATCGGGAAGACCTGACACTTTACGTCGATAGCGCCATGTCGGTCTGGCCCGACCTGCCGATTCTTATCGACAAATTCCTTGAGAACGCACTGGAAGTGGAATCCGACGCGATATCGGACGGCGAGGATGCCTTCATCCCCGCCATCATGGAGCATATCGAGCTGGCAGGCGTCCACTCCGGCGACTCCGCCTGTGTTTTACCCCCCGTAAGCATCGAAGAGAAACATCGCCGAACCATTGAAGAGTACACGAAAAAAATTGCTATTGGACTCAAGGTGCTTGGATTGATAAACATCCAATATGCCATCGCCAATGATAGGGTCTACGTTCTGGAAGCCAATCCGCGAGCCTCACGAACGGTTCCCCTGGTATCCAAAGTTTGCGACATTCAGATGGTACGGATTGCAACACAACTTATACTGGGTAAAAAACTCAGCGATCTGGACATCAAGCGAAATCCAATAAAACATTTCGGTGTCAAGGAAGCCGTATTTCCTTTCAACATGTTTCCCGAAGTAGATCCGGTTCTCGGCCCCGAAATGCGTTCCACGGGCGAGGTCCTTGGAATGGCGAATTCCTTCGATCTGGCCTTCTATAAAGCCCAGGAAGCCGCCCAGCAGTTGCTTCCGCAAAAAGGCACTGTGCTGATTTCCGTAACAGATCCGGATAAAGAGGATGCACTGGATGTCGCGCGCAACTTTTCAAAACTTGGTTTTAAAATCCTTGCTACGGAAGGCACTCACAAATTCCTCTCTGAAAAAGGTATCGAGTGTTCAACCATTTTGAAAATCAACGAGGGGCGTCCAAATATCGCCGATGCGATCAAGAACGGCGACATCGATCTCGTCATCAATACTCCTATAGGCAAGCGCGGAATCACCGATGATTCTTACATTCGTAAAACCGCCATCAAGCATAAAGTTTCCTACATTACAACAATGGCGGCTGCAAGGGCTGCGGTCAAAGGTATCGCCGCCTTCCGTGAAGGAGATCCCGAAGTCGTGTCCCTGCAGCAGTATCACTCTGGAAAATAATCGAGGGGGAGAATTTTTTGCACTGATCCGCCGCAAGGCAATCCCGCAGCTCAAAGGAGAGGATTATCAGGGCAAAGGCGGGTCAGTGCCAGTACGGGAAAGATTCCTTCGTCGTTGCCGAATCACCGATCAAGCCGGCACGGACTTCCAGACCCTTATGGCTTTGACATCCCCTGTCGGGCAATACACCTCACAGGCGCCGCAACCATTACATTTCAGAGGATCTATAACGGGATAAGCGATATATAGATCCTCGTCCCAATAAACCTGGACGGCATCGAACGGGCAGGAACGGACGCAAATGTCGCAATCATTGACACCCTGGACCAGAAAACACAAAGAGCTGTCCAAAAGGGCTTCTCCGATCACATGATGATGCTTCTGCTCCAGGCTCAAATCCTGCAGCGCTCCGCTTGGGCAGACCTTCGTGCAGGCGTTGCATTCTTCGAGACAGTATTCCGTTTCATAGCGAACTACAGGGGCCAGCAGCCCGGTAATTCCGGCTCGCCCGGTGTCCGGATGAATGATCCTTGACGGGCAGGCACGAATACAGTTGCTGCATCGCATGCATAGACCAGTGAACACGGCCTCTCCCATCGCGCCCGGTGGGCGCAACGGAGCATTATCAGCCTCTGCACGATTGTTTTTTTTCGCCCAGAATCCCAATCCAACACCAGCAGCAATCGCCAAGAACGCCCTTCGTGTTGAAGGAAAGGCGTTTTCAATTCCGGCAATTCCTCTGTGTTTTGTCTTCGGCGATCCATTAAAATTAACGAGAATAGACTTAAGGTTCGCCAGAATATCCTGCGTAGCGCCCAGAGGGCATATACGGGCACACCACAGGTCTCCAGAGGTTATGGAGATTAAAAGCAGGATTACCAAGCCCGCCGCGGACAGAACTCCGGAGGAGATATCCGGCGCCGTGCGAACTGAAAAGGCGCTGCTGAAAAATGCCAGCGGGTCCATCCACAGCAGCAGCGGATAACCGATAATGGATCCAGCTGCGGTCAACAGAGCAATATATCGGCCTATTGGGGGGCAATGCCTCCACCAGGATATTTTACGTAATCCTATGCAGGAGGCTCCGTCCAGGAGCAGACCGACAGGGCAAAGGTAGCGGCAGAACCATCTTTTGCGGACTATGACTGTCGCTGAAAAAATAAGTCCGAGAAAGATGCCAGCGCTAAATGTCCAGCCTGCCAATAGGGTGCAGATTGCGACAAAAGGGCTGGCCTGGACCGCAACGGTGGAGCCTTCGAGCCACAAAGAAAGAGGCCAGAGCAACAGGATCGCTGACACGAGGCAACTCATTCTTACCAGCAAGCGCGGCGGATTCCACCTGTTAATCATCCCAAATAGGCTCCCTGTTTCGTGAGCAGCTCCTGCAGTTTGGGAACACTCACTTCACGGGGTTTGCATTTGTCTTTCACGCTCAATGCGGCGGCAAGGCCAGCAGCCTGGCCGGTTACCCAGCAGACCGGGATCAAACGCAATGTGTCGGCAACAGGGAATTCAGCAGAAACGCACCGTCCTGCAGCAAGGATGTTCTCCAGTTTCGCAGGAACAAGGCATCCAAAAGGGATCTGGAATTCAGGTGCGTTCGCATAGGTTCCGCTGTACCCGATCACATCCTTGAATTTAACACCGGCTTGCATCTCTTCGGCGGTAAGTTTCTTGGCTCCGTCCAGCAATCGTGTCAGACGAACCCCCATCTGCGGTGCTGTTTCTGCAATAAACGCCTGCTCCGCTCCGGGTTTCTTTCTGGCTTTTTCTAGGTTTTTCCATAATGCCCGTCGATGCAGAAGCTCCATCCTGCTGATTTCGGCTACATCCAGGCCGTCGCCTACCGGGCCCTTCATATTAATCCAGTTTATGCCGGGTGCGGGTGTCGGGCTGCCCACATGCCCTTCAAATGCCGTAACAGGCATTCCCCGCGCCGGCATTCCGGAGTCCATATCGTCTCTGGGGCCGGTGGCGTTTTTAAGATGTTCATCCAGCACGTCCTGAACGGAAACGTTCCCCAGGCGACTGACCAGTCCGATATTATCCTTGATTTTTTCAAATGCCGCACCGGCCGCCGCGAAGATATCCCCGTCACCGGAAGCGTCCACAACAACATCGGCCAGAATCGCCTGCCGCCCGGACTTGCTCTCAAAGACAGCTCCCTTTACAGCTCCGCTTGAGTCCATGATGGCATCCACGCCCCAACAGTCCAGGTAGGCATCCATCCCCGATTCCAGCACCATTTCCGCCAGAACGTATTTAAATGCTTCTGCATCCACCGTCGGATAGACCGGTGCCTTTTCCCGTTCGATAATCCCGTATTTCAAAACATCCAGTCGCTGCATCATTTCTTCGCCGATGCCCCGGATCACCTGTCGATTGTTTCTGTCGTACAGAGGGAAGATCGCCAGAACCAGGCCACCTGTCGCCAACCCGCCCAGATACCCGTATCGTTCCACCAGTGTAACGTCCACATTGAGACGCCTGGCAGCCAGCGCCGCTGCAGTACCGGCCGGGCCTCCGCCTACAACCAGAACCTCGGTTTTATGAAGAATCTCCAGTTCCCGGCGCGGCTGCACCACCTTCCCCGCCTCCAGCACAGCAGGATAACGGGTTACAGCGGGTCCCGGCGGTTGAGGTCCGCGTTTTGCCATCGGGCGAAGCTGGGAAGCCATCAATGACTCCAGCGGAGTCATTGACCCTGCCAGTACCAGACCTCCGGTAGCTACGGTGCGCATCAGTTCTCTTCGCGAAATTATCCTAGCCATACTCTTTTCCTCCTGAGTTTCCATCCTAACCCAAAATACCAGTTCGCAGTAGGCAGTTTTTAGTAAGCCGTGGATAGATAAAAAAAATTGACCTTCCGAAAAATATTTTTTTAGAAAGAAACATAAAAATTATTCCTGCCACCTGCCACAACTCTTTTCCATATTCGTTTGTTCGTCCAAAAAGTTATGCATATAATGTGAGGACATCATGGAGGAAACTTATGCGTCGACCGAAGTATTTCATTATTATCGTGGGACTCTTCCTGGCGGCTGGAATTGCTGCCGATAATGACTGGCCGCAATGGCATGGCAAGGATCGCACCAACATATCATCGGATACCGGATTATTGAAAGAATGGCCGGAAGCCGGGCCTGCGGAAATCTGGTCCGTTACCGGTCTCGGAGAAGGCTTTGGTACTGTCTCCATCAGGGGAGACCGCATTTATGTTCAGGGAACAAAAGATAACCAAAGCGTCCTCCACTGCCTGAATCGGTCGGACGGGAAAATAATCTGGACAACGCCTCTGGGCCCTGCAGGATCCAACGACAAGGGAAACGGACCGAGAGGCACACCCACCGTGGATGGCAATCGTGTATACGTATTGACTGAAAACGGCGACCTGGCCTGTATCGACGCGGATACCGGAACAACGGGATGGGCGTTCAATATCCTGGAAAGATATCACGGCTCCAATATTAAGTGGCTGATCAGTGAATCCCCACTTGTGGACGGAAACAACTTGATTGTCACACCGGGTGGAGAGAACGCCGGAATCGTGGCGCTGGACCGTGGGACCGGCGAAACGGTATGGGTTACGAAAGATCTGAGCGATGCGGCAGGCTATTCATCCTGCATTGTTGCCGATGTTCAGGGTGTTCGTACGATAATGACGATCACAGCTGGAGCGGGAGTGGGGGTCCGTGCCAGCGACGGCAAATTGATGTGGCGCTATGATAAGGTCGCCAATCGCGTCGCCAATATCGCGACTCCTGTTTTCTTCGACAACAAGGTTTTCTACACCTCCGATTACGGTACCGGTTGCGCCCTGCTGCAGCTGAAAGCGGAAAATGGGACGGTTACGGCTGAAGAACTCTACTTCAGCAAAAACATGAAGAACCATCATGGCGGTGTGGTACTTTTAGACGGGTATCTTTACGGTTTTTCCAGTTCCATCCTTACCTGCATAGACTTTGCATCCGGCATTTTAAGATGGCAAAACCGGAGCGTCGGCAAAGGATCCCTGACTTATGCTGACGGGCACCTGTACCTCCTATCCGAAACAAATCTGGTCGCCCTGGCTGAAGCCAATCCGGACAAGTACGTGGAGAAAGGCCGATTCGAAATTGCCGACCAGGGGATCCAGAGTTGGGCACACCCGGTAGTCTGCGACGGAAAGCTCTACATCCGGAATCAGGGAATGCTTACGGCATATAACATCAAGGATTCCAAATAGCTCTTCATTCCCAGGCGACAGTAAGGGAGCCACCGGTAAACGGTCGCTCCCTATTCTATTGAACGGAACATCTATTATGCGATTGTTTATAAACATCAAATTGTTTCTATTCCTGGGATCCCTTCTTACGGTCATCCCGATGGTCGCTCAGGACTGGCCCATGTGGGGCGGTTCAATCAAAAGAAATATGGTTTCCGCCATCAAGGGGCTTCCTTCAAAATGGGATGTCGACTCCAAAGAGAATATCAAGTGGAAAGCCGATCTCGGATTTACCTCTTACGGAAATCCGGTTGTTGCCGACGGGAAAATTTTTGTCGGAACCAACAACGATTCCCCTCGAAATCCTGAAATTACGGGTGACAAAGGCGTTCTGATGTGCTTCCGTGAATCGGACGGTTCGTTCCTCTGGCAGGCTGTAACCGATAAGCTTTCTCCCGAACTTGACTGGCCGGAACAGGGGGTCTGTTCCTCCCCTGCTGTGGAAGATAATCGCCTTTACTATGTCACGAACCGGGCGGAACTTGTATGCCTCGACACGTCCGGTTTTTCCGACGGTAACAACGGGCCGTATAAAAACGAAATCCACACAGGGGCGACCGACGCCGACATTATCTGGAAGCTGGACATGAGGAACGAATTGGGCGTCACTCAGCATAATATGGCAAACTCCTCCCCCGCCGTCTGGGAGAACCTGGTGTTTCTGGGAACATCAAACGGGCGCGACGAATATGGCGAGTCTGTCCCATCCCCCGAGGCTCCCAGCTTCCTGGCTGTCGACAAGAACACGGGCAAGGTGGTCTGGAAGGACAGCTCTCCCGGAGACCGGATCCTGCACGGGCAATGGGCGTCCCCTGCCCTGGGAGAAGTCGATGGTGTCATGCAGGTTTTCTTTCCCGGGGGGGATGGGTGGCTCTNNCTGAATCCGAAAGACGCGGTCTGGCCCAAAACACGTAATTCGATCATCTCTACGCCAGTCTTCCAGAACGAAAAAGTATTCCTCGCTTCGGGTCAGGATCCGGAGAATGGATCCGGCGTCGGGCATATGTACTGCATCGATCCTGCAAAACGCGGGGACATCACGGAAACAGGCCTTGTCTGGCATTTTGACAAAATTCTCCGCACCGTTTCCACCGCGGCCATTACGGAAGATCTAGTTTTCATCTCAGATTTTGCAGGATTCCTGCATTGTATCGACACCCAATCCGGCAAGCATCACTGGACCTACGATACTTTCGCCGCGATATGGGGCTCCCCATTCGCAGCCGACGGCAAAGTCTATATCGGGGATGAGGACGGTGATATTGCGATCCTGGAAGCAGGCAAAGAAATGAAACTTATTGCCGAGATCAACATGGGCAGAGCCGTGTACAGTACACCCGTTGCCGCAAATGGGGTCCTGTACATCATGAGCCGTGACGGCTTGTATGCAATCGCGTCCGAAAAACAGGAAAGAGCCGCGATTAGCCCGCGGGGCTCCCGGGATACCGGATTAGCGGCGATGGATTTTCCGCTCAGGATTCAGGGCTTAACGAGGATAAAATAATCCTCCTTGCCCGGGCGAATAGGGCATAATGCTTTGTATGAGAAAATTGTTACTGAGTCTCGTTTTTATACTCCCGCTTTCGGTTCTTTTCGTTTCCGCCCAAACAACCGGTTCTCCCGCAGATTCCTGGGAAATGTTTCGAGGCACTCCGTCACTGAACGGAATTTCCAAGGCAGTGCTTCCAGAAAAGCTCAAATTGCTATGGAGTTATCAGGCTGAAGATTCCATCGAGTCTTCGGCCGCAATTGTGAATGGGTTGGTCTACTTCGGATCCATGGATGGTTCTCTGAACGCCGTCTCGCTGTCTGAAGGAAAGTCACGCTGGCGTTATTCCATCGAAGGTCCCATCCAGGAATCCTCCCCCTGCGTTTACAACGGAATCGTCTATGTCGGCGATCTCTACGGAATCCTGCATGCTGTGGACGCGGCGAGCGGAAAGGTGCAATGGACCTTTAAAGCGGAAGGAGAAATCAAGTCCTCGCCAAACTGCTACGAAAACCGTGTTTACTTCGGCTCCTACGATACGCACCTTTATTGCCTTTCCGCGGATACAGGCAAGTTAATCTGGAAATTCGCCACGGAAGGTCCGGTACACAGCACGCCTTCCATTTCGCAGAATTGCGTGTATGTTTCAGGATGCGACGAAACCCTCCGGGCCATCGACACGAAAACCGGCAAACAACTGTTCGCAATTCCACTCGGGGGCTACACCGGCGCCTCCGCAGCTATAAGAAATTCGAATGTTTTTGTCGGCACATTCACCAATGAAGTCCTCAGCATCGATCTCAAACAGCGAATCCTGCGCTGGTCCTACATGCATCCGAGCAGAAATTTCCCTTTCTATTCCTCCGCGGCCGTTACAGACAAATACGTCGTTTTGGGAGGCAGGGACAAAATCGTGCATTGCCTCGAAATCGCAACCGGCAAAGAGACCTGGGCTTTTACCACCCGGTCCCGGGTGGAATCCTCACCCCTTGTCACAGGCAATCGGATATTCGTGGGATCAAACGACGGAAACCTGTATGAACTGGATCTGAAAACTGGAAAGAAGGTATGGGATTTTGTCGCAGGTGCTCCGCTTTCAGCCTCCCCGGCCGCGGCACAAGGGTCCCTGGTCATCGGTTCGCAGGACGGGGTCCTGTACTGCTTCGGAAAATAATCGCCTATGAGGATTGCAAGCATTACAGCAGGTGCGGGAAGGATGTACTGCGGCAGCTGCCTGAGAGACAATGTTCTCGCTAAATCTCTAATGAATGCCGGTCACGATGTCCTGTTGATCCCGACCTACACCCCCACACGCACCGACGAACAGAATGTCAGCCGGGGCCGGCTTTTTCTCGGCGGGATAAACATCTACCTGCAGCAGCAATTCGAGATTTTTCGAAATACACCCAAGTTCCTCGACAGATTGCTGGACTTCAAACCTCTTCTGAAACTGGTCACTCGGATGGGCATCAGCGTCGACCCTGCCGATCTCGGCAAACTTACGGTGGCGATGCTTGAGGGTATAAACGGTCCGCTGCACAAGGAAATACGCAGGCTGGCCCGATTTCTCTCCGATGAGGTTTCACCGGATATTGTCACCATTCCCAATTCCCTGCTCATAGCGCTTGCTCCGGCAATAAAAGAAGAACTGGATATTCCCGTAGTCTGTACTCTGCAGGGCGAAGAGCTGTTCCTGGACGGGCTGATCGAACCGTTCCACGACAGGGCTATTCAAATAATTCGGGATAAGGTAAAACACATCGACGCATTCATCGCCGTGAGTCATTTCGGCGCTCGCCATATGGCCGACATCCTGGATATTCCGCTGAATCATATTCATGTTGTGCCTCTCGGAATCAGCTTTGACGGTTTTTCGATACCGGACAAAAACAAAATAAATCCATTCACCATCGGCTACCTCGCTCGCATCGCGCCGGAAAAAGGATTGCACCTTCTTTGCGACGCTTACCGGAGTTTCCGATCCCGGAGCGACGTGACGGATAGCCGATTGTGGGCGGCCGGATATCATCCTCCGGAACATAATCCCTATTTCGAGGCCATCCAAAGCAAAATGAAAGATTGGGGCTATCGGGACCAGTTCCGGTATCATGGAGAACTGAACAGGCAGGAAAAACTGCATTATCTGAGTCATCTGAGCGTCTTTTCGGTGCCGACTACATTTGATGATCCGAAGGGACTTTTTCTTCTAGAAGCGATGGCCGCCGGAGTACCAGTCGTTCAGCCACGACGTGGCGCTTTTACCGAAGTCATAGAAACGACCGGTGGCGGCATACTCGTGGAGCCGAACGATCCCGATGCGCTGGCGCAGGGATTCCTGGATATCCTGCACAATCCTGACAAACGTGATGAGCTGTCTGATAAGGCGTTCCACGGCGTTCGAAAACATTACAGTCTAGGGAACATGACACAAAAGACAGTGGATGTTTTTCAAACAATCATTGACGTTCAAAATGCGTAGCGGCAAATCCCGTGTTCGCCCTTGCAAGCCAATAGTCCGAAGTCCTAAGTATAAATACTATATGTTCCGCAAACCGCTCTTTTTTCGTACAGAGACAAATCATTCCCTGGGGATAAAGAGCAACAGAAAAGAAATTATTTGAAGCCACGAAGGAACAAGTTTTTATGATAGTCAGAAACCCCCATGTATCTTCCGGTCCCTGGCTTCTGGCTTCTGGCTTCTAACATAGCTATAATGTTCCTGTGTAATTTTACAATTAGAATTTTCTAAGAAATAATCATCGAGGAATCCCAAGTGCTGGAAGTTAAGAACCTTAATAAGGAATATCCGATGCCAGGGCATCGGCTCAAGGTGCTTTCCGGTATTGATTTCACACTGAATGACGGAGAGTCCGCGTCGATTGTCGGCCCTTCCGGCAGCGGCAAAAGCACGTTTCTCTATATTCTCGGCACTCTCGAACCCCCCAGTTCCGGCAGCATTAGACTGGAAGGGAAAAATCCGTACGAAATGAACGAGAAGGACCTGGCCGCATTCCGAAACAGGAAAATCGGTTTCGTGTTCCAGGATCATCATCTGCTGCCCCAATGTTCGGTGCTGGAAAATGTCCTGATACCAACCCTGGTATCTCCCCCTGATGATTCTTTTCAAAAACGCGCGAGGGATCTCCTGGAGAAAGTCGGACTGACGGAGAGAATCCATCACAGGCCGCATGAGCTTTCCGGTGGAGAAAAACAGCGGGTTGCACTGGCCCGGGCGCTTATATTAAAACCGCAGCTCGTTCTGTGTGATGAACCGACCGGAAACCTGGATCATGATTCCGCGAAAACGGTCGTGTCCCTGCTGTTCGATCTTCATAGAAGTCAGGAAAACATGTTCGTGGTCGTAACGCACAACCTGGAGATTGCTGAGCGATTCGGGCGCAAGTTCAAGCTCAGCAGCGCCAGGTTACAACCTGTTTAATAAAAGATTAACGTTTTTAAATGAAACCCGGTCGCCTCATATTCCGCAGTCTCTTTTTTTACTGGAGAACCAACCTGCCGGTAGTGGCCGGCATTGCCGTCGCCGTCGCCGTCATGACAGGTGCACTGATGGTGGGGCGGTCCGTTCGCGGCAGCCTCCAGGACTTGCTCTTCGAACGCATAGGCAAAACGGCAACCGTTGTTACAGCCGACCGATTTTTTAATTCCGCCCTTGCCGGGGCTTTTTCCGCCGGCGCCTCCGCGTGCCCGATCATATACCTGGAGGGTGTGCTGATACACGAAGAGAGCCGGGTGCGCAGCTATCGAGTCCATGTCTACGGTGTAGACGACCGGTTCTGGAATTTCCAGGGCTTGGCCATGGATTCTTTTCCGGACCCTCGTGCCGCTTTTGTCGGTGCCTCTCTCGCACAACAGCTGGATATAGAGACCGGCGACGGACTACTGCTGCAGATCGAAACACAGCAGTCGATCCCGAGGGAATGGCTCTACGGGAAGCGTGAAGACATCGGAAAAACTGTCCGTATCTCCTGCCGTGACATCCTGTCTCCGGAAAAACTGGGCGAATTCTCCCTGCGTCCCGTTCAGGGGGAGGTCTTTTCCATTTTCGTTCCCATCGAACGACTCCAGAAGGATCTGGATCAACCGTCGAAGGCCAATGTCA
Organism: Acidobacteria bacterium UBA6911; assembly: GCA_002451015.1. Classification (GTDB taxonomy): domain Bacteria; phylum Acidobacteriota; class UBA6911; order UBA6911; family UBA6911; genus UBA6911. The sequence goes on along the minus strand of DKBB01000406.1, from coordinate 36,835 downwards.
TCCTCCTGTCCGACGTGGAAGATGCCGGAGAAAACTTCATCCGCGACACTCTCAAAAACAACCTGACCCTGAAGGACCTTGGGCTGAGTTTGAAAGATCTGCCTTCCGGAAAAGGATTTCTTCTGGAAAGCGAACGGATCCTGCTGGAATCTCCGGTCGTACAGGCGTCGCTGGAGGCGGCATGGGATTTAAAGCTTCAGGTTTCACCCGTATTCACCTACATGGCAAACTCTATCCGGGCCAACGGTCGATCCATCCCCTATTCCGCCATAACCGCAGCGGATATCGGTAAAGGGGCGCTCGATTCCGTCGTCGCCAAAAATCCCCCCGGTGAATCTTCGCATGATTCCCCGTCTCCGCCCATATATCTGACTGATTGGGCCGAAAGGGATCTGGGCGTCTCCCCGGGCGATTCGGTGGAGTTGGAATACTACGTCTGGCTGGAAGCCGGCAACCTGGTTACACGCAGTACTTCATTTCAAATGGCCGGCGTGATTTCGACCGGAGATGTAAATACTTCATTTGCCCCGGAAATACCGGGTATAACCGGGGTCAGCAGCATGGGGGAATGGAATCCCCCGTTTCCGCTGGATCTGAAGCGGATTCGAGACAAAGACGAAGACTACTGGGATCGATACAGAGCCACGCCCAAGGCTTTCGTTCCGCTATCGGTGGGACAGCAACTGTGGCGAAGCCGTTTCGGTGAATTGACGTCCATTCGCTATCAACTCGCAGCAGACACTCCCCTGCAAACCGTGAAAACGGATTTTCGGAATTCCCTTCTTGCCCGCTTGAATCCGGAAACCTCCGGTTTTATTTCCAAATCCATTAAGAAAAGTGGATTGTCGGCATCCTACGGCTCAACTGACTTTGCGGAATATTTCATTTATTTCAGTTTTTTTCTGATTGCATCGGCCATTCTCCTTTCGGTCCTGTTCTTCCGTCTCACGGTTGAGCAGCGCGTTAAGGAAATTGGAATTCTCAAAGTAACCGGAATTGCTGCTGGTCCGCTGCAACGCATTTTCTTTTTCGAGGGACTAACCCTGTCGGTAATTGGAAGCGTTCTCGGCGTATTGGGATCCCTGGCGTATGGATGGATCATGGTTTTCGGCCTGCGCACGTGGTGGGTGGGCGCCGTCGGAACAACTCGCCTCTTCCTGCATGTCTCCTGGCAGGACCTGGCCCTGGGTATTGTAACAGGATTAGTTATTTCACTTGCGACAATTGCCTGGACAATCCGGAGTCTTAAAAAGAGTTCCCCGAGATCCCTCCTGTCCGGGGCTCTGGAAACCGTCACGATTCGGAGTCGCCGGGCCAGGATTTTGGGAATTCTCGCCATAGCAACCGCTGCCACCGCCCTGCTGATAATTGCCGCTGCAGCATTCGGAATGATTTCGGAACTTGCAGGTTTTTTCATTGCAGGCTTTCTGTCCCTTGTTTCCATCCTTTGCGCCATCGCCTTTTTTTTACGCCGCGTCCATCCCCGGCCCATTGTCTGCAGCGGCTCGCTGGCCATAGTGCGACTCGGCATTCGCAATGCCGGATACCGGCCGGGACGGAGTCTGTTATGTGCCGCCCTGATTGCCTCGGCGACTTTCATCATTGTATCCACGGAAGCCTTTCGCCGGGCCCCGGCCGATGGCTATATGGAACGGGATTCGGGAACCGGGGGCTATCCATTCCTGGCGGAATCGACACTCCCCATCGTTTACGACCTGAACAGTGACGACGGCCGCGAGGCGCTGGGAGTCCAGCTTCCCCAGATCCCGAAGGACGCAGCCTTCAGGTTCGTTTCTTTCCGCGAACAGCCGGGAGACGACACGAGCTGCCTGAATCTCTACACCCCTCAGGAGCCGAAAATCCTGGGAGCACCGGGTTCCTTCATTACTGCCGGCAGGTTTTCTTTTACAGGATCCCTTGCATCCACTCCCGAAGAGAAAAAAAATCCCTGGCTGCTTTTGGATGCGGAATTCCCCGACGGGGCTGTTGCCGCGATTGCGGACGCCAATACGATTCAATATATCCTGCATCGTTCCATCGGCAGTGATCTGACAATACGGGGCGGGGACGGAAGCACCGTCCACTTGCGGATTGCGGCAGCTTTAAAAGACAGTATTTTTCAGGGAGGATTGCTGATCTCCGAATCGAACTTCCTGAGAATTTTCCCCGGAATGGAAGGATACCGGTTTTTTCTTCTCGACATGGCCCCGGTCGAGGATGACGCCGTAATGCAGCCTCTAAGAGAAAGCCTCGGTTATTGGGGTATCCGGGTTGCCTCCACACAGGATCGTCTTTCAAGTTATCACCGGGTCGAGAACACGTACATATCCACCTTTCAATCTCTCGGTACGCTCGGTCTGGTTCTCGGAACCCTGGGACTCGCCACGGTATTGTTGCGTAACGTTCTCGAACGGCGCTCGGAACTGGCCCTGCTACGGGCGGCCGGATTCGAAAGACGAATACTGTCGGCAATAGTGCTGAGTGAGAATATACTGCTGTTATTATTGGGCTCCGGAACCGGTATGATAAGCGCTCTGATTTCGATTGCTCCGGCACTGTATTCCAGGGGCGACGCACTGCCGGTATGGATGGTCGTTATGGTTTTGGCCCCGGTTTTGATTGCCGGCATTGCAGCTTCCCTTGCAGCCGTCATAGCTGTATTTAAATCCCCGCTGCTTCCGGCTCTGCGGTCGGAGTGAAACGAGAGAACTCCCGCGCAGGAGGAACGTATGGAACGAAGATTTTGAAAGACAAGAGGCAACTGCAGATGAAACGTATCAACCCCGTACTTGTCGGAAGAGGCATGGCGGGTCGGGCTATTCAAAAAAGTCTGTCCATCGTATCCCAGGAAGATCCGGACCTGATCCTGCTTCCAGTGCGCCAGGTGGAGAGAGGCACGCCCCTTTCATCCTATATTTCGGACAGATCCGAAAATGTACTGTTTCTGGCCAATCCCAGCGCTCTGCATGCAGCATCGATTCTGGAGGGTCTGAAAGCCGGTTACTGTGCCGTTGCCGCTGAAAAACCGGTTTGCGTTCTTCCGGAAGAGCTCGATTCCCTGAAATCCGTAGATGCATTCGTTTCCGTTTACCACGGTTACCGGGCCACGTGGGGCACGCGAATGATTAAAGGGATGATTGATGCGGGCGAGCTGGGAGATGTTTTCAGATTCGAATCCCGTTACTGGCAATCATCGGTTGCCAGTAAAGCCATTAATGGAACGCCTGAAAACTCTTGGAAGAATGAGCCCGATTTGAATGGACCCTATGATGTCCTGACCGATTTAGGAAGCCATGTCGTGGATATCTGCCTTCACCTGATGTCGGATTTGCCCGTTCACACACAGTGCCGCCTCTCCTACAGGAATGCCTCTCGAGCACACCGGGATACGCATGTGAATCTTTGCATGGATTTTCCGGGAGACAGGTACGCGATGGCCTCAATATCGAAAACGATGCATGGCGCCACCAACGATTTCGAATACACCGTCATAGGCACAAAAGGATCGGCAACCTGGAAATTTATGCGTCCGGATGAAGTGGAGATCGGTACAGGCAACAGGAAGCGAGTCATACCCCGGGAAATGCCCGATACGTCAAGCGGATCGGTTCCGTTCCATGGGATTGGCTGGCTCGAAGGGTATGTTGCGATTACGCATCAGACCCTGAGACACGTTGCAGATCTGGATGCCTCACCGATACCGGTTCTGTCTGAAGCCCTGGCTGCAATGGATGTTCTCCTGAACGCGGATATTAAGAAATAACGACCGGACAAAAATAGGCTTCGCCGCTCTATTTTGTTTCTACCGAACCTTTCCAGACTCCTGTTTTCAAATATTCTACAGGAATGTTTCTATCACGGTATAAACGAAAACGGCTTCTGCATTTCTCTTGGATTTCAGGGGAGGATCGATCCACGAATTCGTGGATGATATCGAAGCCGGTTGCAAATTCCATACTGCAATGGCCGTCTGCGATCAGGATCTCCGCATCAAGCGGATTCCACTCCGTGGTTACAATAGCGACAGGAACGGAAACAGACTCCCCGGGAGCTTGAAATATCTGGTGAGGAATAAAGGAATCCTGGCGTAAGATCCAGAGAAACCGGTTGATTTCCATGGCCCGATCTTCCGAGTCGGCAAAAACCACTACTTTCTTCCTGCGGTTGTAGGCTTCCTCAACAATTTCGAACACCCGGCGGTCGTGGAGAGTATCGGCAGTGTCATGAAAAATACAGGCATTCATCTTTTACCTAACATAAAACGGCACTTCAATTGAAAGTTCATGTATAAAAACCACCGTGTAATTAAATCGAATATAAGAAGCAGGGAGCCGGTTGCAAGGAGTCGGTGTTTCTTTAGGTGCGTGCATTTATAAACCGGATTGCTCATTATTAAAGCAAGAAACCGATACCGTCATAGCCTTGTAGCTTCCGATTACAGGCTCCTGACAACTATACTTAATCGGTATACGCAAATTCACCCGAATTCGAATAAAAGCTGAATTCACAGGAATGTTTAAAAAATAATTTTAAGCCCGAACTGGATCCGTCTCGGATCCTGAGCGGAATTGACGCTTCCGAAGGTTTGAGATCCGAAAAAGCTGTCCGGCAGATCAAAATTCACAGTATTGAACGCATTCAGGAATTCCGTTCTGAATTGTATGCTTATCCCCTCGCGGACATTCGTATCCTTGACAATGGAAACGCTTACATCCTTATAGCCCGGACCATCGAGGATATTTCTACCGGAATTCCCGAAGCTTCCGTAATCAGCAAGCATAAAAGCGGTGGTGTCGAACCACTGCCCGGGACCGGGATTGTCCAGTTCGCCGGAACCGACTCTGTCGGGACGGTTGTTTGCACCTCCGAATCCCAGGCTCTGGAAACCGGTATTACTGTTGTCTAATTCCGGCAGCAGCGCTACGGTAAACGGCCTGCCACTCTGCAGGGTGATGCTTCCGTACGAAGACCATCCTGCAAGGAGGGTGGAAAGAAAGCCGCCGTCTGCAATATAACGCCTGCCCGAGCCCAGGGGAAGATCATAGGAATACCCCAGAGAAAATCGATGCCGGACGTCAAAATTGGATCGCCCTTTCTCGGCTCCGGGATCATAGCTGTTCTGCGGGAAATTCGAATCACCGGTACTGGAAAAAAAGGTTGAGGAAGTGTCCAGGGATTTCCCATAGGTGTAAGCGACCGTAGCGGAAACTCCATAGTGCAGGCGCTGCTTAAAGCGTGTCTGCAGGCTGTGGTAGGAAGAATTGCCGTTCGATTCCAGGAAAATAATGTCGGCGAATTGCGGTACCGGTCGCGGATTCGGAGTAATCGGGCTCGGCGCCGGTTGGTTGATGTCCCGAGCCGACAATATCTTTGTTCCTTTGGATCCCACGTAGGACAGTTCCCAAAGACTGTTGGGACCAAGCTGTTTTTCCAGGGTTACATTCCATTGTTGGAAATAGGTGGTGCGCAAATCGGAATCGAATCCAAGCGCAGAAACGGGAATATTGATCGGGTAATCCTCCGGAAACGGATCGTCCAGGGTCAGTGTATACCCCGGAAGAGTATAGTAGTACCGCAGATCATAGTACGGTTGATTGAAATACAGGCCCTCTCCGGGAGCTAGAGATGACTGGTCGTAATAGATCCCGTATCCGGCACGCAATACCACCGTGCTGTCAGGGTCGATCGCCCATGCAATTCCTACCCGGGGCGCCCAGTTGTTTCGATCCGGATGGTAGACGCTCCTGGGAACATCCCCCAGCCCTACCGGAACAAGGGATTGAGAATCCGGATCGTAGGTATTCGCTCTGTCGTACCGGTCCACAGGAGGCTCGTTGTATTCATAACGCAATCCGAGTTGAAGCGTTACATTGCGGCGCAAACGATAGCTGTCGTGTACGAAAAAGTACCAGCTCTGGGTCCTCAGATATTGGGGATTGTCAAGCCTCGCGCCTGCGGTAAATGTAGGCAGCCCCATCAGAAGATCCGTCATACTGTCACCCGTAATCAGTCCGGTAAAATTCAGCAATCCGCGGGACAGAACATTCCTGTAGGCATTCTGCTGAAGGGCACGGAAATCGAAGCCGAATTTAAACAGGTGCTTCCCGGTCGAGTATTGAAGCGTATCCGCGATCTGAAACACATTGGTAACGCTGTGCTGCGGGTTGTTCTGTTCATCTCCCAGCGGGGAAAATCCCGAAACCCGGATCAGGCTCAATCCATAATCACGTGGATCGTCCGAGAGCTCGGGAAGGCCTACCTGCAGGTTCAAACTCCCGTCTCGCTCTTCCTGAAATGCACCGAAAGCCACCCGGTTCACTGCAAATCGGAACTGGTTGATTAAAGAGGAAGAAAAAATATGGTCTTCGCCGATCATGAAATTCTGCGCCCTCCGGGCGACATCGACGCCGTAGTCCGGGACCAGGGCGAAACCGACCCCTGAGAACGGTTCATAAAGATCGTAATCGAAGAAGCTGTATCTGGAAATTAGCCTGGATCTTTCAGAAAATTCATGATCGATCCGCAGGTCGAAACGGTCTCCGCGACGTTGCAGGATCGGGGAGGAGACATAGTTGCCACCGGGTCCTTCAGAGTTGGGAAGCGGGTATAAATGTGCAATGTTGCGTCCAATCTCGCTGAGATAACCGGGGGGGAGATTCCCCTCCCGCTCGATTTCCGTAGGCACTCTGGCTACCTGGGTGATTCCCCTTCGTTCCCTCCTGCCTTCATAATCGCCAAAGAAAAAGGTCCGGTTCCTTATGATCGGTCCCCCCAATGAAAATCCGAACTGATTGTGCTGATAGCGGGGGTCGGAGTCTTCCGGACGGGCGAAGTAATTCCTCGCGTTCAGGGNNTCGTAGGTGCTCGTAAGGATTTCGAATTCGTGTATGGCATCCACCGGCGGGTTGATGGCATAACTGTTGAGTTTGGGATCATTGTTGAAAACGCCGTCCAGGATATAGTTATTGGAATCCTCCCTTGAGCCGTTTACATTGAAGGCAAACTCGCCTCGAACGGAACCTGGAGATCCCTGCGCCGAGGGTGCCGTTCCGGGCAGCAAGAGGCTCAACTGAAGAAAATTCCTCTTATCCAACGGCAGATTTACTACCTGCGCGTTCTCGATAACCGCCCCTGTATTCATGGCATCGGGCTGCACCATCGCAGTTTTCGAGTAAACAAAAACCTCATGATCCGGGGCTCCAGGCTCCAGGGAAATATTAAGACGAACCATCTTCCTGATACTTAGCTTTACTCCGGTCAGGACATATTTTCTGAATCCGGCCAACTCAGCCTCAATGATGTAAGTCCCTGGAACCAGTGTAGAAAAAGTGTACTCCCCATCGGAATTGCTTTGTGTCCGATAGACAGACTGTGTTTCTTCATGAATAGCAGTCAAATGAACATCCGGAAGAACCTCACCTGACGAATCCGTCAAAGTTCCCCGGACAGTAGCTTGCAAGGTTTGGGAAAATATTAATGAGGGGCAGACAGGGATTATTAATACCAATAGAAAAAAACATCCTAGGTTTCTCATAATTATCCTAATCGCAAACATTGTTGTTAAGTCCAGCAACAATATTATTTACAGATATACGGTGCAACCGGACCGAAGGCAGCAGACAAAAGTCCCTTAGACTGAAGCCATAATTTCCCTGCCGAGCTGTATGCAGTCCCGCCTTTTCAGGTTATCAAAATCGTCGGCAGACAATCCATCCTGCCATAAAATGTAGCATGGGGGGGGTATGACAGAGGTTATGGTTCCGGTTCCGGAGGTTCGGCAAATTCAACGTCAAACTCAATCATTGTTTCATAGACCTCTCCATTCTTGGTAGCCGGAAGAAAAATCCAGCTGTTCGCCACTCCATCCAGAGCCCTCTGCTCAAGATTGCGGTCTCTACTTCTAACCACATTCAGGTTCTGGATGCCGCCATTTTTTGTGATCAGGCAGGAAATTCTCACGGCCTTTTTCTCATCTGATTTCTTTGCTTTTTCAGGCAGAAGAATCGCCGGGGTCGTTATTGCCTTTGGAGGATTCACTCCGTCCGGAGTAATCAATCCTTCCCAATCCCGGTCCCACTCGGCGGTTCCGTCGGTACTTTTAATGGAGCCCAGTTCCCTGATATTGGCATCCTGAAACATACCCGCAACATTGACACTGTCCAGATCCAGTGTTTCAATTTTACGGACCAGCTGTTCGAACCGGTTCTTTTCCATGAGTTCCAAATAAAACCGCTGGGACCCTACACGCACGCTCAATTCATCTATCTGATCCCTCTCCCGGAACAGGCCAACGATATTCAGACCGGCGAAAGAGTGTCCCCGCAACAGCATCGATGCCGTATACTTTTGCATTTCTCCCATGGGATCCTTATGCTCCAACTCGAAGACCTGTCCTATATAGCGTTTTCCTGACGCACTTTTATAAATAAAATCCAAAGGCTGCACAACAATAACAAAATCGGAAAGGTTTATGAAGTTGACGACAAAACTATGCTCGGTTGCCAGTTCCGCTGTGATAATGTAGTTTGAGTTCACAAAAGCGAACCTGTTCGGCGACTCAGATGCCCACATCTGAGGAACGACCAGCATCAGCCATAGAAGTCCCCCCGTTGAAATTACCCTGAGAGTGTTTCGAATCATTGTATTCCGCAATATCCTCCGCCGCTCACCGCTTTTGCAACAAATTCCCTACCCATTGCAAACACGGACGCTGTAATGAGATTGTACCGTCCCAAACTCTCAGGTGGAACGGGTTCTCTAATAAAAAAGAAGCTGGAATCTTTTCAACATAGTTCTGCTCTGTCGTATTAAAAACGTTTGCGAGTATAAAACGGTTTGGCCCGAATCAGACGGGCTCGGCAACACTCAACTGGCTTTTCAGATAATCGATAACTTCAACCGGGGTAGGATCCGCTCTATTGAGGTATGAAAGATACAGACTTACATAATCGCCCAAATAAATCAGAGACATCACGCGTGCCAGAAGGGACTCGCCTTCACTCCACACTTCATGCAGCGCCCCGGCCTTTCCTGAAATTATCTCCTTTGTAAGTTCAAATCGTCTCTGAACCTGTGGATGATCTCCCTTGTCGCGCAAAAGCAGAACACCGATCTTTTGAAGCGCATCCGCGGGATACCTCCACCCTACAAGCTCGTTATGATTCATTTCGGGCAAAACATGGTGAAAGGCAAGGTTCTTGGCATTTTCCTCAATTTGCGAACGCCACCGGAANNGAACCGGCGATATTCTTGGCGGGATTTATGGATTCCGGTTTTGTCGGGCTGTATCTGTCTCGTAAATTTACAAGCAGCTTGATCGTTTCATCAATGGGCTCCGTCATGTCCGGTATTGCTCCCAGCGCCTGCATGGCGCTCAGAAGCATGAATAAAGAATGTCCCAATGCAGCTCGGGGCGGAAGTCCTACAGGGAGCGTCAAAACGGGATTCCCCTCTGCTTTGGCCATCGCCTGTAGCTTCCCGCCTGATGTGATGCATATTATGAATGCTTTCGCCTTTACTGCCTGCCGGTAAGCACTTAGGGTCTCCTCGGTATTTCCGGAATAGCTGCAGGCAAACACCAGGGTGGAGTCGTCAACAAACGCAGGAAGGTCGTAATCGCGGTTGACAAGAAAAGGTTTGCACAGATTCCTTCCAGCTATCGATCGCGCTAGATCCCCTCCAATAGCCGACCCCCCCAAGCCGGTCACCACAATGGAATAAAAATTACATGCGGTCGGGATAGAGAGATTCCGCCCCGCTTGGACGGTCTCTTTAACCTGCTCCGGAAGGCTTTCCAAAAGTGTATACATAGACTTGGGATCGAAAGACTTCCATTTTTCCGGCTGGTCGAGAACCGACATATTTCCCCCTGATCAGATTTGTAAAAGTTTGAAACATTGCGTGCGGAATTCGACAACATCGATCGGTTTGGTGAAAAACAGGTCTGCCCCTGTCTTTAATATGCGTTCTTTTACGGCAGGACTGTGATCCCCAGATATTGCTACGATTCGTATGTTTTGGGTCCCTGGACTGGATTTCAGTTTATGACAGACTTCGTAACCATTCATACCAGGCATCTTCAGGTCCAGGATCAACAGCTCGGGCTTACGTTCTCCTATCATCAATAAAGCGTCAACGCCACTCTGCGCTTTTGCCACTTCAACTTCCGCGCTACCGGAACGCATCAGATCCTCGATCATATCCAGAATATCGGCTTCGTCATCTACAACCAGGATCAGGGGAGGATTCTGCGTAAGTTCCGCAGGGATCGGCATTCCGAATTTCTTTAAAAAGGCGATCAGGTCTTCGCGCTGTACTCGTCTGTGCCTGCCGGGCGTCTGAAACGCCCGAAGTTTATTTTCTTTGACCCAATTCTGGACGGTCGTGGGATTCACCCCGCACATCTTGCTGATTTTAAAAGTCGTGTAGTAGTATTTTCCGGCCATAAGGACTTCAATTCTTCAATTTCCTGATTTTCTTTTTCCGCGACGCATACGGCAACCGCCCGAGATTTATTATAGCCACAGTCCAGGTCACGAACCGAACTGGCAACAGTCGGGCTCGATGGGCATACGATCTTGGTGACGATTCGAAAAACCGAATTACTATTATATGNNATATGCGTCAATCGCCCGAATTCGGGCGACCCGCAATTGGGTCCTTTGCTTGATGGATCCTGGCGACTATAAGGGTCATATCATCTCCCCTTTCCTCCGCTGAAGTCCAGGAAAGAACCTGTTCGACAATAAGGGATTTCAGACCATCCGCATCCAGGCCCCTGTTGCTCTGTACCATTTGAATTATACGACTTTCCCCGAACTCTTCACCATATTCGTTTACGCTTTCAACAACACCGTCCGTGTAAGCGACAAGAATGCCATCCGTGTTCAGTTCCACGACTTCCTGATCGTATCGTGAATCGGCGAAAATTCCGATCACCGTTCCCCCTGTTCCCAGCCGTCGGACCCCGTCTCCCTCGAAATAAAGCGGCGGGTTGTGGCCTGCATTGCAGTAGGTCAACGTACGATTCCTGTCGTTATAAACGCCGTAAAATAAAGTAGCGAATTTATTGTCGGCTGTATATTCGTACATCTGGCGATTCATGTTCGCCATGATCTCGGCAACCTTCTTTTCTTCACACGATCCCCCGTTCTTACGGATATTCATGGCATTGCATCGCAGTGTGGCCTGGAGATTTGCCATAAGCAGGGCGGCTGAGATGCCTTTTCCGCAGATATCGCCGACGGCTAATCCCAGTTCCCCCGAATCCAGAGACAGATAATCGAAATAATCACCGCTGACTACACGAGCCGGCAGGCATATGCCGGAGACTTCCAGGTGCCGCATCTGTGGGGAGTATTCCGGAAACAACTGTTCCTGTACCTCCTTCGCAATTTCCAGTTCCCGTTCCATCCTTTCCCTGAGCACGCGGTCGCGAACCAGCTGTTGNNGTGATGGATTTCGTCAGCTTAATGCCGATCATTACCGAAACAATTTCGACAAAAAGAAAAATCCCCACGACAACCTGCAGTATTAACAGGATTCTTTTTCCGATGGATCCCTCAGAACGAAATGCATTGGCAAGCAGTTTAGTGACCGAAGGTTCCACCAGAAGGATCCCAAGATTAAAGGAGTCTTTCTCCACGCCGTCGTTCCAAGAAACCGGGAAAAGGGGAAACAACCACCCGGACCATTCCGGTTTTGCATCGTTCTCAACATCAAGGGTGGAGTCCACGATCTTCTCCAGCGGCACGTCGATATTTTGGAATAAAAGATTCAATCGCGGAACGTCCGCCCGGTCGATCAGTAACACATCCAGACCCAAAGCCGCCTCGAGTCTGCGGAGGAAGTAACGATCGAAGGGAACTGAAACCTCCAGCGTGAACTCAAGGTCGGACCTGAACTCAGAAGCTGCAAAACTCCTGAGGAAGAGACTCCCTTCATAAAACTGCGGCTGAAAATCCTCCACGACCAGCTCACTGAATGTACTGCCCTCGACCCAGGCCGGAAGCCTGTATGTCTCGATCTGTCCCGTATTCCGACCCTGGTTTACATACGTCATAATTTGGCCGGTAACGGGATCCCTGAAACGGAGTGTGATTATTGAAGACGGATAGGAACTGAGAAGAAATCTGGCATCGGAATCAAGGCTTTCCTTCAGCAGCGATGAAGGCGCGGCGACTCCCTCAGAAACCATCTGCAACCGATCTCTGAGGGAAAGACTGAATGCCTGGATTTGTGCGGAATGAATGCCGATTTGATTTGCAATCAGGTAAAAACTGAACTGGTAATAGAAAAGCAGTCCGGCAAACCAGAAGATTGCAATGACCATGAAAACCGGTATTGCCCCGATAAAAATATTGGCCAGCACGAGACGGCGCTGGATTTTATAGAGCAGACGGGTTCGCAGGGATAAATATAATCGCGAGGCATAATATAAAGCCGGGATGACCAGGAGCAGCAGGCACAAATTCCACAGCACCCCAAGATACGGGGGGTTAAACTGTGGCAATACAGTCGAAAGCAGAAGTCTCAATAACAAAATGCCGACTAGTATCAGCGTGAGAAATCCCATGCGTGATTTCGGGATAAAACGATCCACGTGCAACTCCGGATAAAATGTCCGGAAAAACCTCCGGATTCAAAAAAACCAGGAAACTCCGCTACACAATAAATGGCAAGTGAATGCATTCTGCCGGTGAACCAGCCTCAATCGGTCTTTGAGTCGTTTGCGTCGGGAGGTTCCTTTCCATGTATACGAAGAAGGACTGCTTTTTCCATCTTGAAAATGCGTTCGGCGGCATCCTTCAAATCCTCTTCATAAACAGACTGCAGTTTTGTCTGGTAGGACCGGTATTCCTCTATCCCTTCGCCGGCCAGAGCATTCATAGAAACATCCATGATTTCGACGATAGGAGACTGTCGCCGGATAAGGAAACTCCCGACGGCCGTATTCACGGCGGATCTATAATCTCTATAGGCTATAGGACTGTCTACGATACGGCGGAATTCCCGTTCGAAAACTTTTAGAACATCCTCTTCACTGCCCGGACTGGTAACAGCATATGCGAGAAAGCTGCCTCCACGCAACCTCGGTTCGTAGAACACGCGTATTTCGTGGGAAATCCCCATGTTTTCCCGGATTTCATGATGCAATCTGCCCATATTACCGAAGTAGCTTTGTAGTACCTCCACCGCATAGTAATCAATATCTCCGACCGGCGGGGCTTGAAAACCGAAAGAAACGAGACTCCTGCTTTTATCCCAGGTTGTTTCGATTGTTTCCGTTTTTACCAAAGGATTTGCATACGTATCGGGGATTTCCGTTTCACGAAAACGGGATCCGCTGAAATGTCGTACAAAATATTTGGCCAGGGCTGTTCCTTCTGTGTCTCCGATGATAACAACCACGGGCTGCCGATTATTCACGAAGCGGTCATACCACTCATTCAGGGATGCCTGGCTTATATTCTGAACACTCTTTTCATTTCCCACGGCTGCCCTGGAATACGGAAATTCGCTGAAAAGTCCTGAATTGATTGAATCCTCGACACGCTTCCTCCATGCAACGGGTTGCATGGCTTCTACAATCTGCAGCGTTTTCTGACGTTCGAGGACATCGGAGTCAAATGCCGGAGTCTTGACAGCCTCCATCATCAGATTAAAACCGTCACCGAAGTTCTTTGAAATTATTGAAAAATAAAATCCGAAATAATCGTCAGAGACCACTGGCAACAATTGACCGCCGTAAATCTCTAGCTGCCGATGGAACCGATAGGCGCTCTTATTCTCTGAACCCTGCAGCATCATTCGAACCAGGAGATTGGTAATTCCTGCATTTTCGTCAGTTTCCGATAATCTTCCTCCCGGGAAAAACATGCCCATATAAATCAGAGGAGCCGTGTGATCTTCACGGATATATATTTCAGGACCACGGAGAACGGAAGCGATTTTAAAGGGATACTGGATCTGGCTGAATTTGAAATTGCTTTTGCCTTGTGGCATCTCGATGGCAAGAACGGTTTCTCTTTCTCTCAGACCCTCTTCTTGATCCGCTGCCGGAGCCAGCAGTGCTTCAAGAGTGTTCCTTACGGAAACGATCGTCCTGTTCTCAATTTCCTCTTTACGGGGCAGATATTCAATCAGTGAACAGTTCTCCAATCGGAGGTATTTTGCGGCAACCCTCTGTACATCCTCGGCGCGAACATTCCTCAGTTCGGAAATATACCGGTCAATCCGTTTCCAGTCTCCCCGGGATTCAAATTTTGCAAGCGTACGGGCTCTGCCCGAAACCGTTTCTACCTGGCTTCGATAGACCCGTTCCAGCTGGCCCCATGCCCGTTCCATATCCACGGCGGTTGGGGCTTTTCTTTTTATCAACTCCAGCTCAGTTAACACGGCGATCTCGCACCGGTCAATATCTTGTGGCATCGTTTTGATATTTATTGTCAGGTACGCGAATCCAGGTCCTGTTGACAACTCGGTCTTCCCGTCCAGAATAATCCTTTTCCCGTCCCTCAGTCGTGCCGAGAGGACAGAGCCGTTTCCTATTCCCAGAACGGCGTGCAATACCTCCAATGCCGGATAATCCCGGGAGTTGACCTCAGGAGCATGAAAACCGAACAGAAGATGAGGTGTGGGTATTTCTCCCCTAATCTCACGATATCTGAAATCCTTTTGTGAAGCTTTAATCGAGCCTCCTCCCGCGTTCCCGGCAGGTTTTAAATCTCCGTAGAGGCGCACTGCCTCATTTAAAACTTCACCGGCACGAATGTCCCCGGAAACAACCAGCATCATTCTTTCCGGCACATACATCCTCCTGTGGAAGGCAGCCAGTTTTTCTCGGGAAACAAGGCTCGGATCGCTCCTAAGGAGAGATTTCCATTTTCCGATCTTTAAGGATCCGAAGCCAAGTTCCATAAGGGATTCCTGTGCAAATACGGACACATCATCCACGTATTCACCCGCTTCCGCTCTTATCAGGAGCTTTTCGGTCTCAATCGTTTCCGGATCGAAGGAAGCGCTCATAAGCGCAGTGAATTGCACCTGCAGTGCTTTCTTCCATTGGGATGCCGGCGCATTAATTTCAAACCGCGTATACCCATAGTCGGTTGCGTTTTCGATCAGGGCTCCTAGCATCCGGGCGTTATTCCGAAGATCGCCTCCAGCTTTGTCTGGATCGGAACGGTTTACCAAAGCCGCGAGCAAGGCGGCAATACCTGGGCTGTCCGGGGGGTCGTCGAGAACACCTGCCCTTACGAATATCTGGATGGAAACAACGGGATGCATCTTATGTTCATTGACGAGAACCGTCATGCCGTTGCGAAGAACAGCTTTGGTTACAAAAGGAGTTTCATCAAGAAACGTTACCCGTCCCATGAAAGGGTCCGGGTCGTCTACCGCGACCTTTTGCATGGAACGGGATTGCTGCAGGCACGGGAGTATCATGAGCAAAGCCGCCCATGAAAATATGACAAGCATTTTATTCATTGCCCGCATGAATCTCCTCAAGACACAATTAAATCGCTATTATATTTAATCATAGCATTATGGAACTCTTTTCGGGAAAAGTGGAATTGGAATAAAAATTCGGCTCTATTGCAAGTTGAATATCCGACGTGCGGGCGTCGAATGTCGATCCTGACGGCCCGTGGTAAACTGCAGACATCTAAAGTTATAATCGAACTAAACTATAGGATCATCCGTTCGGATCTGCGGGATCCATCGCGACCGATAATCTGATTACCAGATCTAGCGAACCGTCACGGTGGCGAAACTGGCTGCCGAAGCCTCGCCGTCGCTTACCGCAACCATGATGTCATACTTGCCCGGAGCCCTTCCTTCAGACCCGAAAGTGATTTTGGGACCGGATGCTGCCAGTCTATGGTCGTTTACGGTCCAGACGTAGGTGAGTGGATCGTTGTTCGGATCCGAGGCCTTCGCGGTAAACACGGCACTCTCTCCCTGGGTGACAGTTGAAGTTGCGGGTTCGATGGCGACCGTGGGCGGATAATTTTTCTTGAGCACGGCAATTTCCGTCGAGCAACTCACTGCATGCTTTCTGTCGGCAACAACGACCGATACCGTGTAATTGCCGGGGGCGGTGTTCGTTGCATCGAAAGTCACGGTGTCTCCGCTTCCGGTAATTTCCCCACCGATGCTATCCCAGGCATAGGTCAGGGATTCTCCTTCCGGGTCGACAGTATTGACGCGAATTTTTGTGGTATCTTCCTGAAGAATAGTCGGTTTTGCCGCAGCGCATGCCAGTTTCGGAGGATCGTTTCGGCACTTACCGAATGCACCCTGGATCACGAAGCCGTGGTAGTCGGCTGCTAGCGCTCCTGGTACGGCACCGTCTCCTATGTGTTTCAAAGATGCCTGATATCCAGCCCCCAGCACGAACCAATCTCTCGGGTGGACCCGCATTCCGACGATAAGATCCAGAGGGTTGCTCGGATTCAGGCCTGTGTCCGGAGTATCCCCATAGTAATTGAAGCCGCTCAATTCCGTGATGATCCGGTAGGGTTTGTGTGCCGGGAACTCCGCGCCAAAACGGTAAATAAACTCGTTCTGGAGCTCTGCCAGCGTTCTGCCGTCGATTTCAGTATCGGTGTAGAAATTCGAACCCAAGTTTAAATGAAGCCGTATGAAATCCGCTGTTGTTTTCGACAGCAGCCAGGAGAAGCCGCCCTGAAATGCTCCGGAGGAAAGTCCCCGATTCAGTCCTATCGTGTTTTTATACCCCGGGATGACAAAGAAACCGGCGACCCCTGTACTAACAACATCGCCTCGGCCTTCTGACATCAGGTTGAACTTCACCCCAAGGCGAACATCACTGCGGCCGTTAGAGCGGTCTACATCCATATAAGGTGCTGCCTGGGTAAAGTAAGGCTCCCCGGTTCCTCCAGGCACAGTAGCGGGATTCGGTTTGAGTCCGGCACGGTAAATCTCTACGTTCTCGGCAGTTATATGCCGCTGTACATCCATGGATGCAAATACTTCGAAGCGGTCCGCTAATCCCACCGCTGCGCCGACGATGGCGTTTCCGACAGTCAATTGTCCGGGATCCCGGTTTGTCCGGTCATAACCGAAGGAAAGGTTGAACTCTCCACGCCTGATAGCTTCCGCGTCCCAGGTTTTAAACAACCCGGTTGTCCCTTCCAAGCTGGCGGATTTGTGCCTATCCATGGTTCCCTGCGCAAAACCGGAAAACGAAAACAGCACCACAGTCAGTAATGCCACAACAACAGGCGTTGGTCTGCTTTTCATGAGTAGTTTCTCAACTTTAAAATTTGATCGCACGGAATCCTTTCAGGGCGACAGCCCGCCATGGAATGTGATGTGATTTTGGCCTGATTCCGGGCAAACACACATGTCTAANNGGTTAGAACGCCGGCCTGTCACGCCGGAGGTCGCGAGTTCGAGTCTCGTCGGCCCCGCCACCTTTCCTTATATATATCAACTACTTAGCTGCCTGTGACAGAGGCAGCTTTGTTATTTTATGCCTGTCTTTGGCCGTATCTGTGCCCGGTTCTGTATAGTAAAATCTGAAATTATCCTAATAGTTACGGCGCAGAATTTCACTTCCTCCATTCTTTCAATCCCATTATTATAAACAATCAGATGTGTCCTGAAAAACTATCACAACCTGTCGGGGGAAGAATCCGTCCGTGGAATAACCGGATGGCCTATAACAAACCATGATCCGGTGAGGAGGCAGGTTTGGCTTAAGCGGGATGACAAAGACCTTATTCGAGAAAGCTAGAAGCGGGCCATAACGGGAGAACGCTACACCCCAATCAAATTATCAGCCGAAAGGTGCTTGGGAGAGCGAAACCATTCGTGTTATGGTGAAGATAAGACGGTTCACGGATAGATCCGGAGCGTTTGCTGGATTTCCCAATAGTAAGGGCGACGGCACGTTTCTGGAGGTTGTGGGAAAACAGGAGGGATCCTGCCCGGCAGCCTGCCTCGGACAAAGATAGGGCTGCGTCTGTATTTTTTTGTTAACATTGAGGCGGGTGGCGAGTCATAATAAGAATTACAACCGCTCGATAAGGAGAAAGGGTAATATTAGAGTAAACTGCCCGGGCCATTTAGTTTCCGTCGGGGACAAACCGAGAACACGCTGCTCCCACAGGGAGTGCGGAGCGCATACATCGATCAGTAAAGATGCTGTGAAGATCATTGGACAGAAAGGAGTTGGGTAATGTTGAGATATGGACTGATTTTGTCATGTATATTGGCTCTTACCGCCAGCAGCTGCGCCACAAAGAAATACGTTCAAAACAACGTGGATCCGCTGATACAGAGAGTAGATTCCCTGGAGAACCAGAACAAAGACCAGGGTGCAGCTATCAACGATCTCAAGACGGCGGTGTCGGGCGCCGACAAGCTGGCGCAGACAGCGGATCGGAAAGCCGATAATGCTGCGAAACAGGCGCAAAGCGCATATACGCTGGCCGAGAAAAACGAAAAGTCGGCAGCGAACGCAGCTTCGGTAGCCAAGCAAGGGCTGTCCGAGTTGGAAAACAAAATGGCGAGCCTGAATAACTATAAGATGGTGACTCATGTAACGATATTATTCGACCTGAATAGCAGCAGACTCAACGATGAGGACAAGAGTAAGCTCGATCAGGCGGCAGCCAGCGTGGTTCAAGACGCCCCTTGCGTGATNNTACCTTATAAGCCAACACGGTATTCCACTCCGGCAGATCCAAATGCTCGGCGTGGGCAGTGCGAATCCTGTGGGCGACAACGATACGCGTGACGGGCGGCAAATGAACCGGCGCGTGGAAGTCAGGGTGTACACTGCGGGTTAAATCCCGGTCGATGACAGGATGATTTGAGCCTTGTTTGGGGGGGGAGCGCCTCCACGTGAGACACTCCCCCAGGTATTGTCAAGTTACGTGCTGGTGAGTTTTTATAGCCGCGTACAGAATCACTCTGATGCTTAGAGGGATACTATGGCTGTTATCCACGGTCTGGCGTTAAGCTCCGGTCCTTGCCGGAATTGTTTTGTCCTCAACCCGTTTTAAGTAAATCCCTGAACGGGATACGATGATTCTATTTTCTTTTTTTTGGCGGCGTGACGAGCGATTTCTGTTTCTCTCTTCCCTTCACTGATTTCTCTACGAAAAGGTTCTCCCCGGTAAAGGGGTCCCGCTCCGTCCAGTACATCAACGTGGAATATGTAGAAGGGGTCGGGGTGAATACCTGCACCTGTTCGGGCAGAAGCTTGAGCTTTCGGGCAGCAAAGGATTTGAGCGCATTCATGTCCTTTTCGCTGCAGCCGGGATGGGCTGCAATCAGATAGTAGGCCAAAAACTGATTACGGCCATCCTCCTGGTTCATCGCGCAGAAACGGGTTCGGAATTGGAGCAGGATTTCACTGCCCGGTCGACCCATCTTTTCCAAAACGTGAGACTCGGAATGCTCGGCCGCAAGTTTCATCTGACCAGATACATGGTGGCGAACTAAATCCCGCAGATAGTTATCCCCTTTTGTTCCGTCCGCCAGGACCATATCGTGGCGGATACCGGAGGCTACAACGACCTTTCGTATGCCCTTGATATTCCGTAGCGCCTTCAGCAGAGCAACTTGCCGCCCGTGATCCACCCTGAGTGTCGAACACACTTCCGGAAAGAGACAACGTTTGTCACTGCAGCAGCCTTCACGCACCTTTTTGTTGCATTCGATCCCGTACATATTCGCGGTCGGGCCGCCCACATCGTAGATCGTGCCCTTGAATTCAGGGTGGGTCGTCATCCGTTTCGCTTCCGCAATTATGGAGTTCTCACTTCGGGAACGAACCGTACGTCCCTGGTGCACCCCGATCGCACAGAAATTGCACTCGCCGTAACACCCGCGGTGCGTGGATATGGAAAACCGGATTGTTTCCAGCGCCCTGACTGCACCCTGCCGTTTATAGTAGGGATGCAGATCGCATTCGTAATCCAGGTCGTAAACCGCATCGAGTTCGGACTCGGTAAGATATTGAGCAGGCGGGTTCTGAATAAGATATCGGGTATCCTGCTTCTGGGCCAGCGGAACGGCCGTTACCGGATCATTATTGCGGTAAAATGCATGGAACATCTCCTCAAATGCATTCGTATCCTCCGCCACCGTCTCAAACGACGGTAGCAGCAGGCAGTTTTCCGGAACATCGTTGGAAATGTAACAGAGGCCCCGAATGCCTTTAGGATCGCTCCCGTCACGAAGACAGCGAGACAGTATCGCTGCAGACCGCTCCGCCATGCCGTAGAGCAGGTAGTCGGCTTTGGCGTCAAACAGGATCGAGCGGCGAACGGAATCGGACCAAAAATCGTAATGAGCAATACGTCTCAGGCTCGCTTCAATGCCACCCAGGATAATAGGGCATGCCCTTTTGAAATATTTTCGAATAAGATTGCTGTATACAATGCACGCGCGGTCCGGTCGCCGGTTATTGAATCCTCCCGGCGTGTAATCGTCCCGTTTACGTCTCCGTCCGATAGCCGTGCGGTTTGCCACCATCGAATCGACGCATCCGCCTGTGACGCCCCAGAACAGGAGCGGGGCGCCGAGTCTCGTAATATCAGAGCCGGACTGAATATCGGGTTGCGCGATAACGCCGACCCGGTAGCCTTCCTGCAGCAGTGTCTTCCCGATCACGGAAACGCCGATGAAAGGCGAGTCGATATAGCTGTCGCCCGTAACCAGAATGACATCCAGTCGATCCCATCCGAGATTACCCAGTTCTTCCGGTGTTGTCGGTAAAAACATAACATCTCACCCGTTCAATATATCCATACTCAAGATTACGGAGGTCGCGACCAAAACACAACAGGCACGTGGAACCCGGCGTTGAACGGGCGAACACAAGGTTCGCTCCTGCAGATCCTCGACTGCCTGCTGATTTTAATTGCCTGGAAATCCTGTTTTGATACAATCGGGCGGTTATTAAAAACGCCAACCGCGAGAATCGATATGAATGAAAACATCAAATTTACCCTTAACGGAAAGCCTACCAGCATAGATGTCGAAGGTGACAGGACGCTCCTCTGGGTTCTGCGCACGGATCTGGGACTTACTGGAACCAAATTTGGATGCGGCATGGGCCTTTGCGGCTCCTGCACGGTCGTCATCGATAAAAAGGCCGTTCGCTCCTGCCGCCTGCCCGTCAGGAATGTAAACGGCAAGGACGTGATGACCATCGAAGGTCTGGCGCAGGGAGACAAACTCCATCCCCTGCAGAACGCCTTCCTCGAATACGGCGCCGTTCAGTGCGGATTCTGCACACCGGGCATGCTGATGAATGCTTATGCAATGCTGCTCGAAAATCCGTCCGCCAGCCGCGACGATATTATTAAAGGCATGGACAACAACCTCTGCCGCTGCAGTGCCCATAACCGTATTGTCCAGGCAATTGAAAGTGTTTCAACAAAGAGATGAGGCGCACCATGGGAGCAAATAATTCCAAATCAATTTTAGAGTCTAATGTGAATCCGCTCGGCAGGCGCGATTTTATGAAAATGGTCGGCGGCGGCATTGTTGTCTTTTTCTCGGCCAACACGGCAGTCAACGCGGCGCAGTTCGCCAAGTTCGGCCAGGGCCAGACCGATTGGAACGATTTTCTGAGAATCGCGGAGGACGGCTCCGTCACCGTCTATTCGGGCAAAGTGGAGCTGGGACAGGGCAACACCACCGCCCTGGCGCAGATGGCCGCCGACGAACTGGGCGTGGCGCTGGAATCCGTCACCATGATCATGGGAGATACGGAGCTCTGCCCCTACGACATGGGCACGTTCGGATCGATGTCGATCCGTGTTTTCGGCGTCCAGTTGAGAGGCGCCGCCGCCGAGGCGAGGGAGATCCTCCTGGTGCTCGCATCCGAAAATCTTAAAAAGCCGAAACCGCAATTGACCATCGAAAACGGCGTTATATACGACAAAAACGACCGATCCACCCGCATCACTTTCGGGCAGCTCGCCAAAGGACAGAAGATCACGCGCAAGCTCGAAGGCAAAGCCGTTCCCAAGCCGGTATCGGAATTCACCCTCATGGGCAAGTCGATTACCCGGCTGGACGGGGTCGCGAAGGTTACAGGGAAAGCAAAATACACGGGAGACGAACGCTTTCCGGATATGCTGTACGCCAAGGTGCTGCGTCCGCCCGCCCACGGGGCTACATTGAAGAGCGTCGATACTTCCGCCGCCGAGAAAATGCCGGGGGTTACGGTGGTTAAGGAAGACGGCATCGTCGCGGTGCTGCACGCCGATCCCGAAACGGCCGCTAAAGCACTGGAAAGCGTTAAATCGGATTATGACGTACCTGAAAGTACGCTGGACGAAAACACCATTTTCGATCACCTTCTCAAGACCGCCCCGCAGCCGCGATCGCTGGAGCCGAAGGGCGACCTGGCTGAAGGGGAGAAAATCTCAGAGACGATTTTTGACGAAACCTATCTGAACGGATACGGGGCCCACGCCTATATTGAAACCAAAACCGCGATCGCGAAAATGGACGGCGACAACCTGAACATGTGGATATCGACCCAGGCGCCGTTTATGAATCGTGGAGAGATCGCCAGGACCCTGGGAATGCCTGAGGACAAGGTCCGTGTAATGCCTCCCCTGGTCGGCGGTGGATTCGGGGGCAAGGTCACGATCCCACAGGCCCTGGAAGCCGCGCGCCTGGCGAAGGTCACCGGAAAACCGGTCCAGGTTTTCTACGACCGCGAAGAGGACTTCTTCGAAACAGCCTTCCGCCCCGCCGCCGTCGTGAAGATCAAGTCGGGCATCGACGGCGCGGGAAAAATCACCCTCTGGGATTACAACGTCTACTGTGCCGGAGACCGGGGTGCCGAACAGTACTACGATGTACCCCACAACCTGATACGCACCTACGGCAGCGCCATGGGCGGGATGTTCGGAGGGGGGCCGAGCCAGCACCCCTTCGCAACCGGCACATGGCGGGCGCCGGGTGCCAACATCAATATTTTCGCCAAGGAATCGCAGATCGATATCATGGCCGCCAAGTGTAAAACGGACCCGTTGGAATTCCGCCTGAAAAACACACTGGATCCCAGGATGCGCCGCGTGCTGGAAGAAGCGGCCAAACGCTTCGGGTACACGCCCGCGGTTGGGCCCAGCGGTCGGGGCATCGGGTTCGGCTGTGGCATCGACGCCGGAAGCTACGTCGCGGAGATCGCAGAGATTGAATTGAAGAACGGTTCCATAAGGGTCAAGAAAATTGTCGCAGCCCAGGAAATGGGAATCTGTATCAATCCAAAGGGTTCCTTGATGCAAATGGAAGGATGCATCATGATGGCTCTCGGGTATACCCTGACCGAGGACATCCGCTTCAAGGGAGGCCGCATTTTTACGAACAACTTCCACAACTACACGGTTCCCCGATTCTCCTGGCTGCCCGAGATCGATGCGTTCATTGTCAAGAATGACGATTTGGCTCCCCAGGGCGGAGGTGAACCGGCAATTGTGGCTATCGGCGCCGCAGTCGCCAACGCGCTTTTCGATCTCAACGGTACACGCGTTTTCCAGATGCCGCTGACTCCCGAGAGGATCAAAGCCGCTAAAGGTTAATCCCCCGTCGGAACGTTGGAACTTTCAACGCCAGACGCTTGACGTTGAAGGTTCTAACGTTCCATCACGCATGAATCTCTAATGCCAACCATTCCCCTCGCTGTATCTGCGCCGTAATCCGAAACCCAGCCTTTTCCAAAGCCTTTTCAACTGCATCCAAATCCTGTTGCTGAAGCCCGGAGTAGCAGGCGATGCCCGCCTCCTTGAGCAGTTCCGGCAAATGTCCGCTCAATCCTGGTAAAGTCCGCCCGTCAATGTTTGCCAGGATCAAGTCATACCGCCCGGAATCCAGGCCCTCGAACGAACCGACACGGAACTCCAGTTCCGGCCCGAAACCATTCGCTTGCGCATATTCCCCGGCACAATCCACNNATCCAGGACCCGCTCTCCCCCCTTGACGCGTTCTTCCAGCCATTCAACCACCAGCTGGGTCGTCGTGTGATAGCCGGTGCCGAAAGCCCGTCGGGGATCGATCACCAGCTCGATTCCATCAAAAGAAGGATCCGGCGGATGCCAGCTTTGCCGGATGCGAACTTTCCGTCCCAATCGAATCGGCTCCAGTGACGCGGCCCATGTTGCGTTCCAGTCCCGGTCTTCCAGGATCCGGACCGTCACTTCCGCATCCTCTATACCAAAACCTTTCAGAATCCTTTTAAGATCTGCCAAAATGCCTTTATCCCACTTATCCTCGGGCCAGTAGATATGGAGGATTCCCTCCTCTTCCCAGCTGCCCAGGAATTCGCTCTTATTCAAAGTTCCCATCAGTTCGCCCGAATCGATGGAAGTTCTGACAGCGACATCTACAAATGTTTTATTCATCCTGGCTCTTTCAATAAAAAGGAGTAAATACTATTCAGTTCTGCAGGAAATTTAACGGATTCATAGACTGTTTTACAGAAATTAGTACTTCGTCCTCGTTTTATATATGGGAGAATGCATCCATGCCCTACTGGTTTGACGGAAACAACCTTATCGGCCAATCCGCGGATTCATCCCAGGCGCACCCGCGGATACGTCGGGAGTTTCTGTCGACCCTGAATGCGTATTATAAATCGGGCGGTGGACGATTCCTGGTCTATTTTGATGGAGACGACCCCGGCCAATCCATGCCGCCTCCGGGGATACGCGTCCGCTACAGCGCCCCTGCTTCCGCCGATGATGCAATCATACGCAGACTGCATGAAATCCGTCGCCCCGGCGAGGTCATTGTGGTAACCAACGATTTGGATCTGCAGAACCGATGCCGCAATGCCGGTTCGAAAGTCATGAATTGGCAGCAGTTCGCTTCAAAAATGAAATCGAGGAAATTGCAGCCGTCAGGTGGAAAGGATCTCCCGGAAACGGTGGATGTAGAGGATTGGATGGAGTATTTCGGGCTGGATGAATCAAAGTAACGAAAAGAAGCATTTGTCCTGATTGGTAAGAAACGTTTTATCCCTGCCGCTGTTTTCACCGGTCGGAATCATCTGGTTTTTCTCCAGCACTACCTCCAAGCGCTCTCCATACTGCTCTGAAGGCGCCGACCAGGGAGTTGCCCGTTCCGGTCTTCGAGTTGTCCAGGGATTTTCCGACAGCTCCCCCTGCCTCGGAGAGTGCCGCACCGGTTTTACGCTTTGTACTGCCCAAAGCGCCTGCCGTTGCACCGCTTACAAAAATTGTTCCCTTAATGGAAGCTTGAGAATCGTTTACTGGAATAACGGGTTGTTCGGCATTCAATTTTGCCAGGACCTTTTCCGGAAAATCCGTCTGCATCTTATCCGCTAAGGGCCAGCCCTGCCACTCAATCCAGAAAGCTCCGTTCATCGGCGCTCCCGGTTCACCGAGGTTAATGAGACTTGAAATTTCCATGGATTCCATCACACTGCAGTCATCACTGCCACAGCCGCCATGACACAGTTCCCGGTCCAGGTAGGATGCATGTTTCCCGTCCGAAATCCACACGGTCGGACCCTGCTGTTCGGCATGAATTAAGGAGCTGCCTGCACCATGGCTGGCATCGCAGACTGTATCCTCGTGTGCTGCGGCGTACCAATATTCAGCTTTCCAGTCGTCTGCGGAATCTGAAAATGTTTCAGCGGATAGCAGGACGGATACATGTTCCGTATCGAACGGGTGTCCGTTGCGGCCGCAGTCCTCGTTCCATAAATGATAGTAATGGATTTCGATAAATAATCCTGGCTTATCGGCAATGACTATCGGGAAAACTTGCCCGTAAATAGTCCTGTTCTTCTCCAGCAATTGCGGCGCTATGTCTCCAGGACGAAATTCCGAGGGAGCGGTATCGCACTCTTCCGCGCTGATCATGAATTCAGGAGAAAATTTTTCTAGGAGCGTTTGCTCCAGTTCGTCTTCAATACCATCGGAATCCATATCCACCCGGGGCAGGCCTGACGGTGAATGGAATGCAAGCGGAAGCAGCGACAATAGGAGGACAAGGTTCATAGCGGAATCTTGCACGAATACCGCAGGTTCGATAAAACAATAATATCATTATTTAAAGGGTGTTTATAATCCATATATTAATGTTCTGATTTCAGTAATAATGCGCTGGGGAAATCATTCTTTCTGGGCTCAAACAACAATGAATCCAATTCCATGCTTCCTAATGAACCCTGAACAATGAACGTTTTTAGTTGCCTCTATAGTTGCCGAAAATCAGTTCCAGGCCGAAATCCTTCTCTTTGATTTGTCCCATTACGGTTTGAAGATCGTCCCGTTTGGGTGAAGAGATGCGCATCTGGTCCCCCTGGATTTCCGCCTGCACCTTGCGGATCTTGAGGTCTTTTACAAACTTGACGATAGCCCGGGCTGTCTCGATCGGAATGCCCTGCTGCAGGGAAATCTCCTGGGTGACGGTTCCTCCGGCGGCGGGAAGGGTCTTTCCGGGATGCAAATTCTTGACAGGAACCTTTCGACGCACCATTTTCTCCTGAACAATATCCCATATCGCGCGGATCTTGAAATCGTCCGGCCCCTTCAGTACGATTTTATTCTCGGCGCGATTAAAATCGATCCCAACCGCAAAACCCTTGAAATCGTAGCGTTGCCGGATTTCCTTCAGCGCCTGGTTGATGGCGTTGTCGACTTCCTGCAGATCGCACTCCGATGTAATATCAAAAGACTGCGAACCGGCCATAATCTGTTTCCCCTTTATTGTTTAATTCGAATCGCTGGCGGATTTCTCCCAATCCGTCAGAATCGCTTCCAGCTTTTTCAGCTCTTCTCCATAGGTGGCCCAGTCTCCCTGGCGCTGGGCCTGGATTGCCCGTTCATACGCCCCCCGCAAACGCCGGACCACGTCAGCCGGATCGGTGCCGGCAGTAGTTTCCGCCGTGACCGGAGTTTCAGGTGAAACCTCGCCCGAGAGAATTGCCTGGGAAATTTCGCCTCTGAATATCTTCGCGATGGCTTCTTCCAGCGTCTGTTCCATGGCAATCTGATTTTCGTAGGCGACGATGACCCGCTTCAATTCGGGGATCTTGCCGCTTTCCGCACGCAGGTAAAGGGGACGGACGTAGAGCAGAGCTTCCTCTATCGGGATGATCAAAAGGTTCCCCTGAATCACCTGGGATCCGCGTTGATCCCACAGTGATATCTGGCGGGATATTTCCGCTTCCTGGTTGATGCGGGCTACTATCTGCCTGGGGCCGTATACCAGTTTCTGCTTGGGAAAACGGTATACAACCAGTTTTCCGTAATGCTCGCCGTCGCTTCGGGCGACCATCCAGGCGGATAGGTTGTCCTTTCTTCCCGGCGTAAAGGGAAGCATCAGGATAAACTCCTCACTTTCCCCCTGAGGCAGACGCATGATGGTGTAGTAGGGGGACATAATATTCTCCCCACCGCTGCCCATAATCGACGGCACCTGCCACCGGTCCTCCTTGTTGTAGAAGACCTGGGGCGAATTCATATGGTAATCCTGGTAAATATACGTTTGTACCCTGAAGATGTCCTCCGGATACCGGATATGGCGCAGCAGGTCGGGATCCATCTCCGATATGGGACGGAAAATACCCGGGAATATATTCTGATACACCTGAAGGATCGGATCGTCAGGGTCGGCGACAAACATATCCACCGTACCGTTGTAGGCATCCATTACCATCTTGACGGAATTGCGGATATAATTTCCAATCCCCTGGGTGTAATCAGAGTAGGGATAGCGATCCGATACGGTGTATCCGTCCTGAATCCAGAAAAGCCGGCCGTTCGAGATCACTGTGTACGGATCGTGATCGAGCATCAGAAACGGCGCGAGCCGGCTCAAACGCTGCCGGAGATCGCGAAAATAGAGGAAACGGCTTTCCGAAGTCAACTGTGGAGACAGCAGGATATTGAGTTCTCGGAAATAAGATGCGAACAGAAGTTTCCGGAAAAAGGAGTTGATGGGTACGCCGCCGGTCCCCTCATAGGTCGTATAAACGTTGGTATCGCCTGCGGGATAATCGAATTCCTCCTGGTTGGACTTTACAATCGCGTATCCGCTGGTCAGTTCCCCGAAATAAATTTCAGGCCGTTTGACTTCAAAAACCGAGTCGGAAGAAACCGGGGGGATATCCTTGACAAGCAGTTTGGGTAATCCCTCCTCGGTCTGGGTATTAACCGGGCCGACTGCTACACCGTAGCCGTGCGTGTAGCTCAGATGCTCGTTAATCCAGGTCCGTTCCGGAAGGCTGGTAGAATTCAATTCTCGGACGGAAAGCATATATTGTTTCAATTCGCCATTGAGCTCATACCGGTCATGGTCGGCGCTGATAAAATCATAATAGGTCCTGATTTCCTGGATCTGCTTCAGGGCGTCCAGCAGAGGCTCCTCGTCCCATAAACGAATGCTGTGAATGGTTGTCAGATTGTTTTGTATATCCTGCGGCGTAAGCGCCTCGTCGCCGGACAGATTCCGCTCCTCTACCTGGGAAAGCCCGTACCCCTGCAATGTGGCCTGGATGTTGTGCGCGATCTGGGGACTTTCCTTATCGAATTCGTTCGGGTCGACGATTGTCTTCTGAATGATTGTCGGGTACAGATTCCCCAGAAACATAACCGCAATATAGAGAACCACAGATCCGATTGCGATTCGTGTTTTGGAAATGAAAGCGTTTACCAGGAAAATGCAGGCCGATAACAGCGCACAGGCCGCCAGAATCCACATCATGGGCACACGAGCGTACAAATCGGTATAGCTTGCGCCGGAAAAGACATCATAATTTCCGAACAGCACCTCATAGCGGTTCAGATATGCGCCGGCAGAAAGCAGTAAAAATATGAAGGTAGCCAGCAGTGAAATCTGAAGGCTGAAACGGCTTCGACCGCCCTCGGCATCCCTTATTTTCCGCCATGACAGGGCCCCTTTGAAGTAGTACAGGACCAGCACCGCAATAAGCGTCAGAAATCCCAGGACGAGCCCGATTTTGATTATCTCCTTTAAAAAAGGGAGGGTGAACATGTAGAAGGAAACGTCCCGTGAAAAAATAGGATCTTCAATGTTGAATGGGACACGGTGGAACCAGCGCCAGACTTTTTCCCAATTGCCCGCCTCGGTCGCTCCCAGCAGCAGTCCTACGAAAACCGCCAGCAGTCCTGCAACACGCCGTACCGTCTCCGGTGCAACGGTATAGGCTGTTATCTGTCCCGTTGGGGTCGGAATACCCAGCTGAATAGTGCCGGGTCCACGATTTGTAAATATAAGATTTGAATAAACAAACAGGAATCCTATCAGAAAACATCCCGTCCCAAGCATTCCTTTTGCGAAAAGTGCCGTAGTAAAAATGGTTGTCTTTCCCAGTTCCACAAACCAGAGATAGTCAAAATACATCCCCACCGCAAAAGACAAACCGCCGAATATTAGAAAAAGAGCGACAACAACCGTCATCAATGTGATTCTTTTGCGCATAATTCACCTTTTCGGAAACTTACAGCCTATTAGCGGACGACTTCCTGTTTCCCGTCAACATATCGATACCGTAACGGACAGGGACCGGGTGAACCCCGTCGTCACAGCTTTAATATTCGTATCATGTTTCAAACACAGTCTACACCGACTTGCAATGAAACATCATGAAAAATGCACGACAAAAGACAAAACCGCGTTGCTGTCTCTGCTCTTATTCACGCACTGCGCGCGATTTCGAGGATTATACAACTTCGAAATCCTGTCAGAAATTCGGATCAATTCTGTTAGGATTAATGACGTCGGATTTCCCGGCGACTTTTGCAAAGGATCATACCGGTGACAAACGGTCGATTTGACATCCCCACGAACCCGGAAAGACTTTCCGATAAAAGGATCGAGAAAAGAGTCTGGATCAAAGCTTCGGCGGAAGTTGTTTTTAAGGCACTGACCAGTTCCAAAGAACTGGCGCGGTGGTTCTGTGATCGAGCGGATTGCAATCCCTGTCAGGGTGGCGAACTTATCGCATTCTGGAAAACAGGAACAGACGGGCAGAAAGGGCGGGCAATATTCACCCGTGTCGAGCCGAACTCCCTGCTGGAACTGCTATGGCTGGAAGATCAGCGGGATCCGGGACCCGGATCACCGAAACACACACTAAGTTATACGATAAAATCCAAATCCGGCATGACGGAAGTCGTTATGGTGGACAACGACGATACCGCCCCTGATGAGGAAACATATGCGTTCCTGGATCGGGGATGGAATGCGGTACTGCTTGAATTGAAAGATTTCTGTGAACGAAAGGAACGATCGGTCAAATTACGGTCGGGATCAAAACTTCGCACACATAAACACTCAGAGCTATCCGAAGAACCGGGCACTCAATAATTCTCAACGCTCCTAACGATACTCCCGCCTGGATCCCGGATTCACTGCTGCAGAAACACGGAAAGGATGTTCATTTTATTAAAGAACCGTGTAAATAAATGTAATTAATGACCTTGCATTCAAGGCAAGGCATCTGGTACGATCACGGATTATTCGTAGGACAGGTTACAACATTAGGAGGAAAGAACACATGCGTAAAGTTCCTTTGGGAGAATCTTTGAGGATAATTGCCCAGGGATCTGTGAACTGGTTTGCAAAACGTCCCGTAGTTGTATCTTTCGAAGTTACGGACTCCTGTACCTGCTTCTGCAAACATTGCGATCATGGCGGCGACCGCGACGAATCCCGCAATATGAAGCCATCCGATTATAATAGGTATATGAAGGAACTGCGCCCCTGTGTCGTTCAGGTTTCAGGCGGCGAACCCCTGATGCGGCCCGATCTGCTGGAAATCGTCCGCAATATCAAGTCGGATAACGGGCTTCCCTACACTATCCTTGTTTCGAACTGGTCCCATATGACCGAAGAAAAGTATGTGCAACTCCGCGAGGCAGGTATCGATGAATTCTGCGTCAGCCTTGATTTCCCGGATGAACGACACGACGATTTCCGGGGCCTGCCGGGATTGTACCAACATCTCAGTGAAATTATTCCCAAAGTCGCGGCTCTGGGCCATGACGACATTGTCATGAATAACTGCATTACCACTTCCAATGTAGCGGAAATCAACGCCGTTGCCGATAAAGCGGCCGAATGGGGCGTGAACCTCAACTACAGCGCTTATTCCCCCCGACGCACCGGATGCAGGGATTACTTCCTTACAACCCCCGACCAGTTAACCGTTCTGAACGAGCAGCTGGACAGGATTAAAAGTCGGATGGACAAGTCGCACTGGATTACCAACAACAAATCAACGCTGGACGCAACGATAAAATACTTCACCCGCGGTGGAGCCCCCGACTGCAAGGCGGGCCTCCGCTGGCTCGTGGTGACAAGCGACGGATCGCTGCAGCCCTGTTCGATGCAGTTTAAGAAATACGGCCTCCACGAGCAGGCACGCATGGTCCGGGAATTCACGGAAAAAAACAGCTGCGACCAGTGCTACGTTTCGATCCGGTCGTATCTGGACAAGACGTTTCCCCAGCTTCTGCGGGAAAATGTTTCGGAATTTTTCTCCTTCAAACCCCGTTAAAACCTGTCCCCAGGTTAACCGAAACGATTCCCGGCAGGTTCATTTCAATCGGGGAGAATTCTATCCGCAGAATGTGCGACTTTTGAGGAAACGGACCGAAACCAGGCAACAATAAATCAGCCGATAACATCCCATCGCCGTGGAGTGTTTATGCGGAATATTGCGTATGCTTGGGAAAAATGAGCATCGCAACTCCCTGTCGACCTATCGGGTGCAATTGAGATCGTGGATGATTTTCAAACCTTGAAGCGCCAACCAGGGTTCGATGATGTCAATGCTTTCCGTTTCCGTGGCGATGAGTTCGATCAACGCTCCGGTCCCGACCGTTTTCATTTCCGGTCCCAGCTCTTTTCGGAACCGTTGTACCATTCCTTCCACCAGCCCTACATAACCGAAAAGCAGGCCCGACTGCAGGGAATGCGCTGTATTCCTTCCGATAACCGAGGGCGGGCGCAGAATTTCAACCCGGGGAAGCTTCGCAGCCCGCTGAAACAGGGCATCTGAAGAAATCCTTATGCCGGGAGCGATGGCTCCGCCCAGGTATTCTCCATCTGCCGAAATAGCATCGAATATCGTTGCCGTACCGAAATCAACAATACAGGCAGGCCCTCTGAACAGTTTCAGGACAGCGGCGGTCTGCACGATCCGGTCGGAGCCTACCTGCTTGGGATCCTCATACCGTATACGGATTCCGGTCCTGGTCCCGGCATCGACAACGAGCGGATTTACTCCCAGGTAATTGCGGCAGGCACGATCGAAAATCCCGGTTAGCGGGGGAACCACCGAAGCGATGGCGATGCTATCTACACGGCCCGAACCCTTGCCATCCCGTTCCAGCAACTGGGATATCAGTATCCCATACTCATCCACCGTCCTTTCGCTGTCCGAAGCCAGCCGCCAGCAAGAACCAAGGGTATCTCTGTCAAATATACCCAGTGTAATCCCGGTGTTTCCAATATCGACTGCAAGCAACATGGAATTCTCCCCAAATAAAGAGATTTTAGGTCCCCCGTCTCCGGATTCCCGTTCGGATAAACCCGGGGGGTGCTGGCGTGATAATCCCTACTATAAAGACGGCAGATTATAAAAGCATGTTGTCGATCAGGCGGGTTTTCCCGATTTTAACCGCCATCGAAAGCAACACCCCAGTGCCGGAATCTATCGTCTGCATTTCCCGAAGCGTTCCAGGATCGGCCGCAGACACATATTCGGCCACCGCCAGCGGCTCGGAATCCACAACCGATTGCATGACGGAACGCAGCGCCGCTCCATCCCGCTCTCCGTTTTCATAGCGGTTCCTGGCCGAGGAGAGCGCCCGATAAAGAACGGTTGCGGCCTTCCGCTCCTCCGGGGACAGGTAGGCGTTCCTGCTGCTAAGGGCCAGGCCGTCCGCTTCGCGAACCGTTGGACAGACGACCTGTTTTACCGGAAAATTCAAATCCTCGATCATGCGCCGGACCACCATTGCCTGCTGCGCATCCTTTTGTCCGAAATAAGCCCGGTCGGGTTGAAAAGCATTAAAGAGCTTCGCTACGACAGTCGCCACTCCCCGGAAATGACCCGGCCTGCATTCGCCTTCAAGCATGGCTGTGATATCTTCAACAGCAATCCAGGTCTGATATCCGGAAGGATACATTCCGTGCGCCGTTGGCGTAAAAACCACCGCTACGCCCAGTTTTTCAAGCAGTTCAATATCGTTCTGAATTGTGCGCGGGTATTTTGCCAGGTCCTCTCCGGGACTGAACTGGGAAGGGTTAACAAAGATGCTGACGCCGACATGCCTGCATTCCGTTGTTGCACGACGGACGAGAGAGGCATGCCCCTCATGCAATGCCCCCATCGTGGGCACCACCCCGAATATTCCATCCATTGACGCCCGGATTTTTCTTAATTCCGAAAGATTGTCGGTAACATGCATTATTGGAACTTGCTCCTGCTCTATCCTGTTGTCGCCCGCATCAGCTTCCAGAAAACTCTGTTTACGGGCACCTCCAATCCAAGAAGTTCGGCCTCCCGTACAACAGAGCCGTATATAGCATCACATTCCGTGGGGACTCCGCGCAGAACATCCTGTAACATCGAAGACTTATTGCCCGAAGTGCGCCGAACCACAGCTTCTACATGAACCGCAGCATCTTCAAACGGAATGCGTATTCCCTTTGCCCTGGCAACGGCAGCGCATTCCTGAGCTGCCCGGACCATAAGTTCGCCGGCATCCCGCCTTTCGAGAAGTTCTCCGTTTAAGACCTTAAGAAGGCCGGTCAACGCGTTAATTCCGCAACTGACGCAGAGCTTTCCCCACAAAATGCTTTCGGCTTCCTCGCGGCTGCAGGAATGGCATTCAAATCCTGCATTCTCCAGCAGATTGACAGTCCACTCAGGCGCCACCATGTAGGTCGGCCCGGACCCTCCCGTCCTAACATGGCCCGGGCCCACAAGCGTGGCACCTTCAGCAGTCGATCCGGGGAATGCGCGGGATCCGAGCAGTTCGACATTGCCGATCCCGTTCTGGAGTGAAACGGCCAACCCGTCAGGATGGAGATATTTCGTGAGTTTTGAGGCGATTAGTTTTGTCTGCCATGCCTTTACAAGAACAAGAGCCAGGTCCGCTCTAACTTCAGGGTCATCGAAAGACTGCACCATAACTGGAACCGATTCTGTACCGCGGCCATCTTCAATAAGGATACCCCGTTCCCTGATTGCAGCAATTCCCTCCGTCCAACTTCCGACAAGAGTTACTTCAGCAATCCTGGCCAACCTGGCGCCGAAGAGACAGGCCATGGCTCCGGTTCCGAAAAGGACAATCCGCATCGGTTCCTCTAAAGGTGAAAATTAATGGTAGCGCGACGGCGAATCCTCATCCCGATCGGCAGGATCATCCGGCAGGCTGATTTCCCGAATCAGGGAGCGAAACGCCTGAGGATCCATAGTGTTGGCATGTTCGGTCGCCGGGAAACGATGCCCTCTTACATCCTCGATATATTCCTTGAAAGCACGTTCCATTTCGGAAAACAGGTCCGCATATCTCTTCACGAAACTGGGCGTAAACCGGTCAAACAACCCCAGAAGATCATGGGTCACAAGAATCTGGCCGTCGCACTTGGACCCGGCACCGATCCCGATGACCGGGATGCTCAACCTTTTTGAGATCAGGTCGGCGACCTCGGCGGGGATGGACTCCAGAACCAGGGCATAGCATCCCGCATCCTCAAGAATCAGCGCGTCTTCAATAATCTCCCGCGCCGCATCGGGTGATCTGCCCTGGACTTTCCATCCGCTCAGCTGATGCACGCTCTGAGGCGTCAGGCCGAGATGCCCCATCACCGGAATCCCGGCGGCTATGATGGCCTTGATCACGTTTACGCGCTCACGTCCGCCTTCGAGTTTAACGGCATCCATTCCTCCCTTCTGCAGAAGACTCCCCGCATTGCGGAGAGCGTCGGCTGTAGATGCCTGATAGGACATAAAAGGCATGTCGCCCACCAGGTGCGCCCGCGAAACGCCGCGAGAAACAGCGCGGCAGTGATGCAACATATCCTGCATTGTTACGGGAAGAGTGTTCTCATACCCCAGAACCACCATTCCGAGGGAGTCTCCAACCAGAATGCCGTCGATTCCGGCACGGTCGAGAGCCACCGCGGTCGGAAAGTCATACGCTGTCAGAAACGTAATCGGCTCTCCCCGCGTTTTTTTGGAATGTAAGGACTGAATGCTGATTTTACTCCCGGAAGGAGTAGCGGTGTATTTGTTGGACATGGCTATCTTCTCCATTCGAGTAAGATGCCTGCTATTTGTCAAATGCGGTTTTAAACAGGCAGTGCCGTACCGGTCGTGCCCAGCAGGATCCGGGTGGCACGTTAATATTGTATTAAAGCCGCCGGTATTTTCAAAGCTTATCTTGACAGAATCCGCAATCATCAAAAATATACGGTCTTGATATAAACTTCTTCGGTTATGATATTTTATCTAATAAAGGAGTTTTCGGGTTGAAAGCACTGGTAAAAAAGAAAGAGGGTCCCGGCCTGTGGCTGGAGGAGATCGAAGAACCACGGATCAGCATCAATGACGTTTTAATCCGGGTCGATCGGACGGGGATCTGCGGTACCGACTTGCATGTTTACCAATGGGATGCATGGGCCCGGAAAACTATCCGCGTTCCCATGACCGTCGGTCACGAATTTGTCGGGGAAATTATCGAGGTCGGGTCCAATGTTGCAGACTTCCACCCTGGAGACATCGTAAGCGCCGAGGGCCATGTCGTTTGCGGCCGCTGCCGTAACTGCCTCGCCGGCCGTCGCCACCTGTGCAACAATACCCGCGGCATAGGAGTCAACCGCCCCGGGGCTTTTGCCGAATATATCGCCGTGCCCGTAACCAATGTCTGGCATCACAAGGACACAGTCGACCGGGATGTGGCATCCATTTTCGATCCTTTCGGCAATGCCGTCCATACGGCGCTTTCATTCGATGTGCTCGGCGAAGATGTCCTGATCACCGGAGCGGGGCCTATCGGGATCATGGCCGCCGCGGTGGTCAAGCATGCAGGGGCGAGATATGTCGTTATTACGGACCTGAACGACTATCGGCTCGAGCTGGCAAAAAAAATCGGAGTTACCGTCGCCCTGAATACAACCCGCGGCAGTATCGGGGAGGTGCAGCGACAGCTCGGCATGAAGGAAGGCTTCGACGTGGGGCTCGAAATGTCAGGAAATTCCGCAGCTTTCGGAGAAATGATCGACAACATGTGCCACGGAGGAAAAATCGCCATGCTCGGCATTCCTTCCGAACCGGTTCTTAATATCAACTGGAACACGGTAATCTTCAACATGCTGACGATCAAGGGTATCTACGGCCGTGAAATGTATGAAACATGGTACAAAATGACCGTCATGCTGGAAAGCGGCCTCGATATAACGCCCGTGATTACGCACCGGTACCACTACACGGAATTCGAAAAGGGTTTTGAAGTCATGAAGAACGGCCTCTCGGGAAAAGTAATCCTCTATTGGAAGTAGACAGCCTTTCCAGAACGAGACGCTTTGGTCTTTTCCGGGCCCGTCAGGGAAACCTACGGATCCTTTAACGTTTCTGTTTTCCCGTTCAGGTTGAATCCAATAAGCCTTCCACTTCTTCAATCCAGGTTATGAAGTATGGAGTCTGGTTTTCCTGTAGAATCCGTGCACTTCCGAATAAAATTATTCCAATATCATTGCAATACATTGACACGGGTGGACGGGATTTGTTAGCTTTATGCGCACACCATTGCTCCTCAGTAGCTCAATG